>NZ_JBICKS010000038.1:0-1743 GCF_043104415.1 Delftia sp. WSY_16
TCTGTGGATCTCTATGCACCTGATTTCCGTATTTTCATCAGCATCGACTTTGATGTTCGGGTAATCCATCAGATCCAAGTGCTCTTTCTGTGGTTGACGCAAAGCAATTGGCCGTGTCAATGGTCTTGAACAGTCCATGCGAATTGCTTCACTGTTGGAGACGAACAAGCCCAATCCCGGCCGGTTGGTCTTGGTTCAAGACGTATCGTCGAAAGTCTGTGGGCCTTGTGCCAATACGCCGTGGTCGTGTTCTCGGCAGTAAGGCTTGCCTGCAGTGCAGTGCAACCGGCTGATCGGCATGGGCAATGTCATTGGGATCCTGCTGCTGGGCCGAGTGGGCGACAGGATGGGGCGCTGCGCTTTCTGATGGTGCTTTCCGTGTGCCTGGCCTGGCCTTGCTGTGCGGGCTGTGGGCCCTGACACGGGCTTCATCGCCCTGGCCAGTTCGGCACTGCCAACGGCAGCTGCATCGCGCTGTATCCCTGCATGGCCGCGACCTGGTTCGGCACGCGGAACCTGAGGGCCATCCTGGGGGTGCTCTATGTGGCGGTCGGCATTGCTGCACCGACTGTGGCCGGTGGGCGCAGGAGTAGGCCCGCGAGCCGGGTGATTGCGGGCCTGGGTATGGAAAAGCCGATGCCCTGGGGGCGTGCCTGAGAAGTATTGAGAGGGAGGGAGGAGAAAGACCTCAGGCTCGGCGGAAAGCGGATGCCGTCAGTATGCCCATCAAAGCTTAAGAAAAAGCTTTATGGCGGCGCTGTTTTCGGGAATCGCCGCCTTGCTGCAGCCTCTGCGCTGAGGGGGCTCGGGCTCTGGACGGCAGGCCCTGGCTCTTGCGAGCCAGGGCCTGCCGTGCTCCCGGGCGGCCCGCGTGTCAGCGCCGGGCCGTGAACACCTTCCTGCTGCGCAGGGCCAGGCCTCCCAACAGCCCGGACAGCATTGCGAGCGCCCATCCACCCAGCGAGGGAATGGCCTGCGCGCCTCCGGGTGCCACGGCAGCCACCACGGGAACGAACGGATCGCTGACGGAGCCCGTGGCCGGGTTGGTATCGCCCAGACCGTTGTCGGTGATGGTGTAGCTGACCGTGGTGCGGGCAGCGTTCAGGACCACGTTCAGCGAGGTGGCTGCATTTGTGGGGTCGAACCAGCCTCCTGCTCCGTCGGGCTTGCGGAACTGCACGTCCACGGGCAGCGGGCTGGGGTAGACCAGGGTCATCGTCACGGCGCCCGTGCACTGCTCGGCCGTGAAGGCGAATTGGCCGTTGGGCGCCTGCAGGCCTGGCGGTGTGGACGCTGCAGGGCCGAAGCCGCCGGTGGCCTGCAGCGTGCAGGTGGCACCGCCGCCGGACAGCGTCGCTGTTGGCGTGCCGGCCATGCCGGGCACGCTGCCTGGTGCGCCCACCAGCTCCAGCTTGCGCGGCGTGGCTTGTACCGCTGCGGAGTCCGCGCTGGTCTGTGCGCCGTTGGTGGCCTTGACGGTGAAGTTGTAGACAAATCCATTTGTCAGACCCGTCACGACGATGGGCGATGCCGTGCCCGTCTGCGTTGTCACGGCGGGTGCACCGGGTGCCGCCACTGGCGTGGCGGTCACGGTGTAGCCGGAGATGGGTGCACCGCCGCTGCCCACGGAGGCCGTGAAGTTCACCGTGGCCTGGGCGTCTGCGGCAGTGACGGTGCCGATGGCGGGGATATCAGGCGCGATGGCGTTCACGGCAAAGCTCTGCGTGACCTGGGGTGCGGCGC
>NZ_JBICKS010000039.1:0-3186 GCF_043104415.1 Delftia sp. WSY_16
TGACTCAACACTAAAGCAGTCTCGTGTGAGACTGCTTTAGTGTTGATAGTTATCCAACTATCAATCGGCTGTTCTTTAAAAATTCATAGAGTCGAAATCAGCGTTGCTGGCGGAAAGAGATTTCAATCTCACCGTGCCGTCAGCAACATTTTGATTGCGTCAAAACGAATGAAACTTTGTTTTATTCAAGTAATGACGAATCTTTCTCTGACAGCAATGTCAAAGAATCATTCACATTACGGCATAACGCGCGAGGTGAAAGACCTCGCAAGTCCTTGAAAGAAAACGGCGAAATCTCGCAAGAGAGATCAAAGTTATAGGGTCAAGTGACTAAGAGCATGTGGTGGATGCCTTGGCGATGATAGGCGACGAAAGACGTGATAGCCTGCGATAAGCTTCGGGGAGCTGGCAAATAAGCTTTGATCCGGAGATTTCTGAATGGGGAAACCCACCCGCAAGGGTATCGCATACTGAATACATAGGTATGCGAGGCGAACCTGGAGAACTGAAACATCTAAGTACCCAGAGGAAAAGACATCAACCGAGATTCCGAAAGTAGTGGCGAGCGAAATCGGAACAGCCTTCTAGTGATAGTCAGACGGTTAACAAAACGGAATGGAAAGTCCGGCCATAGTAGGTGATAGCCCTGTATGTGAAAACCGACTGGTGGTACTGAGCTAGAGAAAAGTAGGGCGGGGCACGAGAAACCCTGTCTGAATATGGGGGGACCATCCTCCAAGGCTAAATACTCATCATCGACCGATAGTGAACCAGTACCGTGAGGGAAAGGCGAAAAGAACCCCGGGAGGGGAGTGAAATAGATCCTGAAACCGCATGCTTACAAAAAGTAGGAGCCCGCAAGGGTGACTGCGTACCTTTTGTATAATGGGTCAGCGACTTACATTCAGTGGCAAGGTTAACCGAATAGGGGAGCCGTAGAGAAATCGAGTCCGAATAGGGCGTCCAGTCGCTGGGTGTAGACCCGAAACCAAGTGATCTATCCATGGCCAGGATGAAGGTGCCGTAACAGGTACTGGAGGTCCGAACCGACTAGTGTTGCAAAACTAGCGGATGAGCTGTGGATAGGGGTGAAAGGCTAAACAAACTTGGAAATAGCTGGTTCTCTCCGAAAACTATTTAGGTAGTGCCTCAAGTATTACCTGCGGGGGTAGAGCACTGTTTAGGCTAGGGGGTCATGGCGACTTACCAAACCTATGCAAACTCCGAATACCGCAGAGTACAGCTTGGGAGACAGAGCACCGGGTGCTAACGTCCGGACTCAAGAGGGAAACAACCCAGACCGCCAGCTAAGGTCCCTAAAATTGGCTAAGTGGGAAACGAAGTGGGAAGGCTAAAACAGTCAGGATGTTGGCTTAGAAGCAGCCATCATTTAAAGAAAGCGTAATAGCTCACTGATCGAGTCGTCCTGCGCGGAAGATGTAACGGGGCTAAGCCAGTTACCGAAGCTGCGGATTTGCAATTTATTGCAAGTGGTAGGAGAGCGTTCTGTAAGCCTGTGAAGGTGCCTGGTAACGGGTGCTGGAGGTATCAGAAGTGCGAATGCTGACATGAGTAGCGTTAAAGGGGGTGAAAAGCCCCCTCGCCGTAAGCGCAAGGTTTCCTACGCAACGTTCATCGGCGTAGGGTGAGTCGGCCCCTAAGGCGAGGCAGAGATGCGTAGCTGATGGGAAACAGGTCAATATTCCTGTACCGATGTGTAGTGCGATGTGGGGACGGAGAAGGTTAGCTCAGCCAACTGTTGGATATGTTGGTTCAAGCCTGTAGTCGTGCCTGGTAGGCAAATCCGCCGGGCTTAGATGAGGGGTGATAACGAGTCTGCTTGCAGACGAAGTGAGTGATACCCTGCTTCCAGGAAAAGCCACTAAGCTTCAGCTACACACGACCGTACCGCAAACCGACACTGGTGCGCGAGATGAGTATTCTAAGGCGCTTGAGAGAACTCTGGAGAAGGAACTCGGCAAATTGATACCGTAACTTCGGGAGAAGGTATGCCGCAAGTAGGTGAACTTGAACAAAGGGAGCCCAAAGCGGTTGCAAAAAATCGGTGGCTGCGACTGTTTAATAAAAACACAGCACTCTGCAAACACGAAAGTGGACGTATAGGGTGTGACGCCTGCCCGGTGCTGGAAGATTAAATGATGGGGTGCAAGCTCTTGATTGAAGTCCCAGTAAACGGCGGCCGTAACTATAACGGTCCTAAGGTAGCGAAATTCCTTGTCGGGTAAGTTCCGACCTGCACGAATGGCGTAACGATGGCCACACTGTCTCCTCCAGAGACTCAGCGAAGTTGAAATGTTTGTGATGATGCAATCTCCCCGCGGAAAGACGGAAAGACCCCATGAACCTTTACTGTAGCTTTGTATTGGATTTTGAACGGATCTGTGTAGGATAGGTGGGAGGCTTTGAAGTGAGGACGCTAGTTCTCATGGAGCCGACGTTGAAATACCACCCTGGTGCGTTTGAGGTTCTAACCCAGGTCCCTTATCGGGATCGGGGACAGTGCATGGTAGGCAGTTTGACTGGGGCGGTCTCCTCCCAAAGCGTAACGGAGGAGTTCGAAGGTACGCTAGTTACGGTCGGACATCGTGACGATAGTGCAATGGCATAAGCGTGCTTAACTGCGAGACTGACAAGTCGAGCAGATGCGAAAGCAGGACATAGTGATCCGGTGGTTCTGTATGGAAGGGCCATCGCTCAACGGATAAAAGGTACTCTGGGGATAACAGGCTGATACCGCCCAAGAGTTCATATCGACGGCGGTGTTTGGCACCTCGATGTCGGCTCATCTCATCCTGGGGCTGTAGTCGGTCCCAAGGGTATGGCTGTTCGCCATTTAAAGAGGTACGTGAGCTGGGTTTAAAACGTCGTGAGACAGTTTGGTCCCTATCTTCCGTGGGCGCTGCAGATTTGAGGAAGCCTGCTCCTAGTACGAGAGGACCGGAGTGGACACACCTCTGGTGTATCGGTTGTCACGCCAGTGGCATTGCCGAGTAGCTAAGTGTGGAAGAGATAACCGCTGAAAGCATCTAAGCGGGAAACTCGTTTCAAGATGAGATCTGCCGGGGCCTTGAGCCCCCTGAAGAGTCGTTCAAGACCAGGACGTTGATAGGCTGGGTGTGGAAGCGCAGTAATGCGTTAAGCTAACCAGTACTAATTGCTCGTGAG
>NZ_JBICKS010000003.1:0-493813 GCF_043104415.1 Delftia sp. WSY_16
AGCGTGGCGCTCTTGATGGAAGCGTTGTCGTGTTCTGCGATAACCAGTGCAGTCATGGAATTCCTTTCAGTTCAATGCTTGAGCGGCGCCGGGCCGCCCCAAGCCGCGAGGGCCCCCTTGGGGGGCAGCGGACCTTGCGCATGCAAGGGGAGCGTGGGGGCCTGTTGCTTTAGATCACTTTGGCTTCGTTCTTGAGCTTGCTGACCAGGGTCGCCACATCGGGCACCTTCACGCCAGCGCCGCGCTTGGCGGGCTCGGCCACCTTGAGCGTCTTCAGGCGCGGGGCGACATCGACGCCCAGCTCTTCAGGCTTGACGGTGTCCAGCTGCTTTTTCTTGGCCTTCATGATGTTGGGCAGCGTGACGTAGCGCGGCTCGTTCAGGCGCAGGTCGGTGGTGATGACGGCCGGCAGGCTCAGGGCCAGGGTTTCCAGGCCGCCGTCCACTTCACGCGTGACATTCACCTTGTCGCCAGCGACTTCGACCTTGGAGGCGAAGGTGGCTTGCGGCAGGTCGGCCAGGGCCGCCAGCATCTGGCCGGTCTGGTTGGCATCGTCGTCGATGGCCTGCTTGCCCAGGATGATCAGGCCGGGCTGCTCCTTGTCGACCAACGCCTTGAGCAGCTTGGCGACGGCCAGGGGCTGCAGCTCCTCGGTGGTCTCCACCAGGATGCCGCGGTCGGCACCGATGGCCATGGCCGTGCGCAGGGTTTCCTGGCACTGGGCCACGCCGCAGGAGACGGCGATGACTTCGGTGACCACGCCCTTTTCCTTGAGGCGAACGGCTTCTTCGACGGCGATTTCGTCAAAGGGGTTCATGCTCATCTTGACGTTGGCGATGTCCACGCCCGTGCCGTCCGACTTCACGCGGACCTTCACGTTGTAGTCCACGACACGTTTGACGGGTACAAGGATTTTCATGAGAAAGCTCTTTCCTGGTTTTTGAAGTACGACCTACGCAAGAAGGAACAAGGCAAGCGGCTTGCCATGGGGCGCAGCACGTTGTCGCATCCTGTTTGCGTAAGTCCTGTGAAGATGGGCGGTCAGCGGGCCAGGCCGGCCAACCGCTCGTTGATCAGTGCATGGGCCTGGTCCATGATGCCGGAGATCAGCTGCTGGACCGTGGGCACGTCGTGGATCAGGCCGGCCACCATGCCACAGGACCAGACGCCTGCGTCCATGTCGCCGTCATGCATGATGCGCGGATAGACGCCGGCCACCTCGGGCGCGATGTCGGCAAAGGTGATGGCCGCTCCCAGCTCGCGCTCCTTTTGCAGCAGGCGCTCGGTGGCCGGGTTGGTCAGCACGCGCTCGGTGTTGCGCAGCGGACGCATGACCAAGCGCGTGTCCAGCTCGCTGGCCGCGACGATGGCCTGCTTGACGTTGTCGTGCACGGGCGCTTCCTGGGTGGCGATGAAGCGCGTGCCCATGTTGATGCCCTCGGCGCCCAGCGCCAGCGCAGCCACCAGAGAGCGGCCGTCGGCCATGCCGCCCGAGGCGACGAAGGGAATCTTCAGTTCTTCGGCCGCGCGCGGCAGCAGGATGAAATTGGGGATGTCGTCCTCGCCCGGATGGCCGCCGCATTCGAAGCCGTCCACGCTGATGGCGTCGCAGCCGATGGCCTCGGCCTTGAGCGCATGGCGCACCGAGGTGCACTTGTGGATGACCTTGATGCCGGCTTCCTTGAGCGCGGGCAGCCATTTCTGCGGGTTGTTGCCCGCCGTCTCCACGACCTTGACGCCGCCTTCGATGATGGCCTTGACGTAGCCCGGGTAGTCGGGCGGGTTGACCGAGGGCAGGAAGGTCAGGTTGACGCCGAAGGGCTTGTCCGTCATCTCGCGGCAGCGCGCGATCTCGCGCGCCAGCAGTTCGGGCGTGCGCTGGGTCAGGCCCGTGATCAGCCCCAGGCCGCCCGCGTTGGAGACGGCGGCGGCCAGCTCGGCCAGGCCCACATGGTGCATGCCGCCCTGGATGATGGGGTGCTCTATGCCAAAGAGTTCGGTGATGCGTGTCTTCATGTCGATGTCACTCCACTGCAATGCCCTTGTCGCGGATCAGCTGGCCCCAGCGCGTGTAGTCCTGCTGGATGCGCTGGCCCAGCTGGGCGGGGTTCTGGAAGGCGGCGATGGCGCCTGCGTTGAGCAGCTTGTCCTGGATGTCCTTGTCGGCCAGGATCTGCTGCACTTCGCTGGCGATGCGATCGACCACGGCCTTGGGCGTGCCCTTGGGCGCCAGCAGGCCGCCCCAGGAGACGGCGTCGTAGCCCTTGATGCCCTGCTCGGCAATGGTCTTGGTGTCGGGCAGCATGGCCACGCGCTGGGGCGAGCCCACGGCGATGGCGCGCAGCTTGCCGGCCTGGATGTGGGGCAGCGCGGCCACGAGGTCGGCATACATGATGGGCACCTGGCCGCCGATGGTGTCGGTGATGGCGGGCACGCCGCCCTTGTAGGGCACGTGCTGCATGTCGAAGCCGGCCATCTGCTTGAGCAGCTCCATGCTCAGGTGGCCGAAGCTGCCGGCGCCCGAGCTGGTGTAGTTGAGCGCGACCTTCTGCGCCTTGGCGTGGGCGATCAGGCTCTTGAGGTCGGTGACATCGGGCAGCAGCGTGGGGTTGACCACGATGACGATGGGCAGGTCATAGACCGTGGCCACGGGCGTGAAGTCCTTGACGGTGTCGTAGCCGGCCTTCTTGTACAGGTGCGGCGCCAGCAGCGTGGGCGTGGCCAGCATCATCAGCGTGTAGCCGTCGGCCGGGCTCTTGGCGACCTGCACGGCCGCGATGGAGCCGGAGGCGCCAGGGCGGTTTTCCACCACCACGGTCTGCTTGAGGCGCTCGCCCAGCTTCTGGCCCACGATGCGCGATGCCGTGTCGGTGGGGCCGCCCGCCGGGAAGGGAACGACCAGCCGCAGCATCTTGCTGGGCCAGCCGGTCTCGGCCAGGGCGCCGCCGGCCAGGCCGGCCAGCAGCGGGGCTGCGGCCAGGGCCAGAACGCTGCGCCGCGTGGGGCGTGCCGGGGATGCGGGATTGCGCGTGTACATGAAGTCTCCTCTCAAAGCTGTCTCAGCAGTCGTCGGTGGCGGCCCGCTACCGCGGGCCGGAAAAATCAATCAAGCTTCGCGCCGGCTTCTTCCACCAGCGCCTTCCAGATCGGCATGTCGCGCTGGTAGTTCTCGCGGAAGGCCTGCGGGCTGTTCATCAGCGGCATGAAGCCTGCGCCCACGGTGCGCTCCAGCACCTTGGGGTCCTTGGCGATTTCGCGCAGGTGGCCGTAGAGCTGGTCCACGATCTCCTTGGGCACGCCGGCCGGCGCGCCCATGGCCACCCAGCCGTAGATGGCGTAGGCGTCGTCGGTGACGCCCTGTTCATGGATGGTGGGCAGCTTGGGCAGGATTTCCATGCGCTCCTTGCCCGTGACGCCGATGGCCTTGAGCTTGCCCGAGTCGATGAAGGGCTTGGTGTTGAGCGCGCTGGAAAAGCACATCTGCAGCTGGCCGCCGATCAGCTCCTGGATCATGGGTGCCTCGCCCTTGTAGGCGGCGTGGGTCATGTCGGCGTCCATGGTCTTGCTCATGTAGGCACCGGCCAGGTGGGCATACGAGCCCACGCCCCAGGAGCCGTAAGAGAGCTTGCCCTTGTTGGCCTTCACGTAGGCCAGCAGCTCCTTCATGTTGTTGGCCGGCACCGAGGGATGGACCACCAGGGTGACGGGCGCCGCTGCGATCTGGGTGACCAGGGCGATGTCCTTTTGCGGGTTGTAGGGCAGCTTGGTGTAGAGGAACTGGTTGATCAGCATGGAGGTGCTGAGCGAGACCAGCAGGGTGTGGCCGTCGGCGGGCGCCTTGACCACGGCGTCCGTGCCCAGGATGCCGGCCGCGCCCGCGCGGTTGTCGATGACCACGGGCTGGCCCACGCGCCTGGCCAGGGCCTCGCCGATGGTGCGCGCAATGATGTCGGTGGCGCCGCCCGCGTTGAAGGGCACGACCACGCGGATGGGCTTGGTGGGCCACGCTGCCGGCTTGCCGGCCTGTGCGAGGGCGCTGGTGGCGCCCGTGGCCAGCAGGCTGGTGCCGCCGATGGCGGCCAGCCCTTGAAGAATGTCGCGGCGTGTGACTTGGTTGCTCATGGCTTTGTCTCCTGGGTGTTGCTGTCTATGGGTGCCGTCTTGGTGCGGCATGCAAACCTGGCGGGTCGGGAGCCGGGCATCAATGGCCCCCGTGGAATCAGTCGCGTGATCGGTCCTCTTATCCCTGTTGCGCGGGGGTCTCGGGCAGGGTCAGCACGCCCTTGGACTGCAGCTGCTGCAGCTGCTCGTCGCTCAGGCTCAGCAGCCGGTGCAGCACCTCGCGCGTGCCCTCGCCCAGCGTGGGCGGTGCATGGCGGATGGGCAGGCGCTGGCCGTCCAGGCGGTAGGGCGGCGCGAACACGGGCGTGGTGCCGACCACGGGGTGGGGCATGTCACGCAGCAGGCCGCCACGGCGCGTGCGCTCGCTGGTCAGGGCCTCGTGCAGGCCGGCCACACGGCCGCAGGGGATGCCGGCGGCCGTCAGGCGCTCCAGCAGCAGATCGCGCGGGAAGGAGCGGATCAGTTCCTTGAGCATGGGGCCCAGCTCCAGGCGGTTCTTGGCGCGGTTGACGTTGGTGGAGAAACGCTCGTCCTCGACGATGTCGGGGCGCATCACCACCTGGCGGCAGAACTTGTCGAACTGGGCGTTGTTGCCCACGGCGATGATCAGCGGGCCGTCGGCCGCCTCATACATGCCGTAGGGAACGATGGAGGGGTGGGCATTGCCGTAGCGCTCGGGGTCATGGCCCAGCTGCATGGCGTCCAGGCCGTAGTAGCCGGTAATCATGATGCCGCTGTCGTACAGCGCCATCTCGATGAGGCGGCCCTTGCCCGTGCGCTCGCGGCGGAACAGCGCGGCCAGGATGGCCTGGGCCGCGTACATGCCGGTCATGAGATCGACCACGGCCACGCCGAACTTGAGCGGCGGCGTGCCGGCCTCGCCGTTGAGCGCCATGAGGCCGGCCTCGCCCTGGATGACCAGGTCGTAGCCGGGGCGCTTGGCCTCGGGGCCGCTGCTGTCATAGCCGGCCACGGCGCAGTAGATGATGCCGGGCTTGATGGCCTTGAGCTGTTCGTAGCCCAGGCCCAGCTTCTCGGCGCCGCCGGTCTTGAAGTTGTGGATGATCACGTCGAACTGGGGCAGCAGGTCGTGGACGATCTTCACGCCCTCGGGGGTCTGCAGGTCCAGCGTGATGGACCGCTTGTTGCGGTTCATGCTGTTGTAGTAGGTGGTCTCGGTCTTGCCGATGCGCAGGCCCCAGTCGCGCGTGTCGTCGCCGCGGCCCGGGTGCTCGACCTTGACCACTTCGGCGCCGAAGTCGGCCAGCACCATGCCGCACAGCGGCCCCGCGAACACGCGCGAGAGGTCGAGCACGCGCACACCCTCCAGCGGGAAGTCGATGTCCTGGTTCTGATCGTTGTGGCTGTCGGCCATGTGCGTTGTCTCCTTGGAAAGTCTTTTAGGTCTTGAGCGGTTTCAGCCGCGCAGCTTGGTGAAGTCGGCAGCGCGCTTTTCGAGGAAGGCGCCAATGCCTTCGCGCGATTCCTCGCTCTCCTGCGAGCGCACCATGTACTGCGCCTCCAGCTCCAGCTGCTCTTCCAGCGTGTTGCGCGGCGCCTGGCGGCACAGGTCCTTGATCAGGGCCATGGCCTGATCGGGGCCGGTGGCCACCTGGGCGGCCAGCGCCACGGCGTCGGCCTGGGCCTGGCCCGGTTCGGACAGGCGGTTGACGGGGCCCAGGGCATGCAGGCGCTCGCCGCTGATGCGCTCGCCGGTCAGGCACAGCTCGGTCAGCACCTGGCGCGAGACGAACTCGGCCAGGAAAGCGGTGGCGCCGCCATCGGGCGTGAGGCCGACCTTGACGTAGGCGACCGAGAACACGGCGTTCTTCGCCGCCACCAGCATGTCGCAGGCCAGGGCCAGCGACAGGCCCGCGCCGGCCGCCGCGCCTTCGACGGCGGCGATCACGGGCTTGGGAAAGTCGCGCACGCTGCGGATCAGGTCATGCAGGCCTTCGAGCTTGGCGCGTCGCTCCTGCACCGGCAGCTCGCGGCGCTTGGCCAGCTGGCGCAGGTCGCCGCCCGCGCAGAAGTGGCCGCCCTCGCCCGTGAGCACCACGGCGCCCACGGTGGGGTCGGTCGCCGCGCTCTTGAGCGCCGCCGAGACGGCCGCGTAGAACTCGGGCGACAGCGCATTGCGCGCAGCCACGTTGTTGTTGGACAGCACCAGCACGGCGCCTTCGCGGCGGGTCAGCAGGACTTGGTTCGCTTCGGTCATGGCGGCTTTCCTTGGCTCAGTGTTGCGAGCCGAGTGCGATGTAACGCGACAGATGGTGGTCCTCGTCGCCGAACTGGTGGTCGATCATGACCAAGCGCTTGGCGTAGTGGGCCAGGGGCAGCTCCCAGGTCATGCCGATGCCGCCATGCATCTGGATGCTTTCCTCGGCCACCAGGGTGCCGATGCGGCCGATGCTGTACTTGGCGGCCGACAGGGCCTTCTCGCGCGCCACGCGGTCTTCGTCCGCAATGGCGGCGGCCGCGTTGATCACGGCCGAGCGCGCCTGCTCCACTTCCAGCAGCAGGTCGGCCATGCGGTGCTGCAGGGCCTGGAAGCTGCCGATGGGCACGCCGAACTGCTTGCGCGTGCGCAGGTACTCCAGCGTCTGGTCCTTGGCCACGTCCATGGCGCCCACGGCCTCGGCGGTCAGCGCCAGCACGGCGTAGCCGCTGATACGTTCCAGCAGGGACAGGCCCCGGCCCTCTTCGCCCAGCAGGGCGTCTGCGCCGACCTGCACCTTGTCCAGCACCAGCTCGGCCGCGCGGCCGCCCTCGATGCGGTTGTAGCCGCGCTTTTGGATGCCTGCGGCAGTGCCGGGGACCAGGAACAGGCTGATGCCGGCCTCGTCGTACTGGCTGCCCGAGGTGCGGGCCGAGACCAGCAGCAGGTCGGCCTTCTCGCCGAAGGCGACCACGCCCTTGGCGCCGTTCAGCACCCAGCCGTCGCCGCTGCGCACGGCCGTGGTGGCGACGTTGTTGAGCTCGTAGTGGCTGCCGGGCTCGTCATGGGCCAGGGCCGCAATGGACGTGCCGCCGATGATGGCTGCCAGCTGTTCCTTTTGCGCATCGCTGCCGGCCGCGATCAGGGCCTGGCCCACGACCAGGGCGCCCAGCAGCGGCTCGGCCACCAGGCCGCGGCCCAGGCATTCGAAGACCACGCTGATGTCGAAGCCCTGGCCGCCGAAGCCGCCAGCGTCTTCCGGGAACAGCGCGCCGATGGCGCCGATGTCCGCGAACTGCCCGTACAGCAGCGGGCTGTGGCCTTCCTCGCCATAGGCGACGTGGTTGCGCGCCTCGATGGCGTACTGCTCGGAGACGAAGCGGTTGAGGCTGTCCGCCAGCATGCGGCGGTCTTCGGTGTGTTCGAAGTTCATGTTCCGTTTTCCTTGCTGCCGATCACAGGCCCAAGATCATCTTGGAGATGATGTTCTTCTGGATTTCGTTGGAGCCGCCGAAGATCGACAGCTTGCGGTAGTTGAAGTACGCGGCGGCGGCCGTGGCGGCAGCCGCGTCGCCGATGGCAGGCTGGTCGTAGCCGGCCTGCAGGGCCTCTTCGATGAAGGGCGCGGCGTAGGGTCCCATGGCGCGGCGCACCAGGGACAGGATTTCCTGGCGGATCTCGGTGCCGCGGATCTTGAGCATGGAGCTTTCGGCGCCCGGCACGCCGCCGCCGGCCACGGCGGCGATCACGCGCAGGTTGGTGGTCTTCATGTTCTCCAGGTCGATCTCGACCTTGGCCAAGCGGGCCGCGAACAGCGGGTCCTGCGTCAGCGGCTTGCCGTTGCGCAGCATGCGGCCGGCGACGGCCTTGAGCTTTTCCAGGCCGGCCACCGAGAAGCCCACGCCCGCGATGTTGGTGCGCTCGTAGGTCAGCAGGTACTTGGCGTAGGTCCAGCCCTTGTTCTCCTCGCCGACCAGGTTCTCCACGGGCACCCTGACGTCGGTGAAGAAGACTTCGTTGACCTCGTGCTCGCCGTCCAGCGTGATGATGGGGCGCACTTCCACGCCGGGCGAGTTCATGTCCACCAGCAGGAAGCTGATGCCCTGCTGCGCCTTGGCCTCGCGGTTGGTGCGCACCAGGCAGAAGATCATGTTGGCGTGCTGGCCCAGCGTGGTCCAGGTCTTCTGGCCGTTGACGATGTAGTGATCGCCATCGCGCACGGCAGACGTCTTGACCGAGGCCAGGTCCGAGCCCGAACCCGGCTCCGAATAGCCCTGGCACCACCAGTCGGCGCCATTGAGGATGCGCGGCAGCCAGTGGGCCTTCTGCGCCTCGTTGCCGTACTTGATCAGGACGGGGCCCAGCATGCTCAGCCCGAAGGGCACGATGCGCGGCGTGCCCGCCAGCGCGCATTCATGCTCGAAGATGAATTTCTGCACCGCGCTCCAGCCCGGGCCGCCGTGCTGCTCGGGCCAGTGGTTGGCCAGCCAGCCGCGCTCGTTGAGGATGGCGTGCCAGCGCTCCATGTCCTGCTTGGTCAGCTGCAGGCCGTTCTTGACCTTGTGCGACAGGTCCTCGGGCAGCTTGTCCTTGAGGAAGCCGCGAACCTCGTCGCGGAAGGCCAGTTCTTCAGTCGTAAATTGCAAATCCATTGCTATTCCCCAGTAATCCGTGGCGTTGTAAGCCGTTTGCAGCCCTGAAATTGGCGTTCCCTAAGCGAGGGACGCCGAGCAAGGGCCGCCCCGCAGCAAGGGCGTCGTTCCCCTCCCGCGAAGCGAGAGAGGGGGAAGCGGCGCCAGCCGCTCAGGGGGTGCTTATTCAATAAATTTCGAACAGGCCTGCGGCGCCCATGCCACCAGCGATGCACATGGTGACCACGCCCCACTTGACTGACGCGTCCCGGGCCTTGCGGCGCCGGCCTTCCAGCAGGATGTGGCCGGCAAGGCGCGCACCCGTCATGCCGAAGGGATGGCCGATGGAGATGGCGCCGCCGTTGACGTTCAGGCGCTCGTTGGGAATGCCCAGCTTGCGCTGGCAGTACAGGGCCTGTGAGGCGAAGGCCTCGTTGAGTTCCCACAGGTCGATGTCCTCGACCTTGAGGCCGTGGCGTGCCAGCAGCTTGGGGACCGCGAAGACGGGGCCGATGCCCATTTCGTCAGGCTCGCAGCCGGCCACGGCAAAGCCGCGGAAGGCGCCCAGCGGGGACAGGCCCAGGCGCTCGGCCTGCCTGGCCTCCATCAGCACGCAGGCCGACGATCCATCGGACAGCTGCGAGGCATTGCCGGCCGTGATGAACTGGTCCGGGCCCTTGACGGGTTCCAGCTTGGCCAGGCCTTCCAACGTGGTGGAGGCGCGGTTGCAGTTGTCCTTGGTGGCGACCACGTCGCGGTAGGTAATCTCGCCCGTGTCCTTGTTCTTCTCGGCCATGCGCGTGGCGCAGGCAATGATTTCGTCCTTGAACAGGTCGGCGGCCTGGGCGGCGGCCGTGCGCTGCTGGCTTTGCAGCGAGAAGGCGTCCTGGTCCTCGCGGCTGATGCCGTAGCGGCGCGCCACGATGTCGGCCGTGTCGATCATGGCCATGTACAGCGCGGGCTTGTGCTCGACCAGCCAGGGGTCCATGTCGGTGGGCAGGTTGTTGCCGGGGCGGATGCCCGAGATGGTCTCGATGCCGCCGGCCAGCATGGCGTCCACGCCCTCGGCCACGATGCGGCCCGCCGCGATGGCGATGGACTGCAGGCCCGAGGCGCAAAAGCGCGTGATGGTCGTGCCCGCGATGGACAGGGGCAGCTCGGCGCGCAGCACGGTCTGGCGGCCCAGGTTGCGGCCCTGGAAGCCGTCGGGGTTGCCGCAGCCCAGGATCAGGTCCTCGATCATGGCCGGGTCGATGCCCGAGCGCTCGACCGCGGCCTTGACCGAGAAGGCCGCCAGCTGGGCGGCGGGCGTGACGTTGAACTCGCCGCGGTGCGACTTGGTCAGGGGCGTGCGGGCAGTGGAAACGATGACGGCTTCGCGCATGGTCGGTCCTTGCTTGTCTCTTGGGAATTTCTATTACTTGTTGCCGGCGCGGCTCAGTCGGGGACACCGAGGAAGGGCCTACGCCGGCCGCGCCACCCCACACCGAGGGTGTCGTCCCCCTCCCGCGTAGCGAGAGAGGGGGAAGCCGCGCAGCGGCTCAGGGGGTGATCAGTTACGCTGCCTTGTTCAGGCTTTCGAAATCGCGGCCTTCTGCCACGAGCTTTTCGAGCAGGGGAGCGGGCTTCCAGAACAGCGCGTCTTCCTTGGCGAATTCGCGGATGTCGGCCAGCACCTTGTCCAGACCTTGCATGTCGGCCCACTTCATGGGGCCGCCACGAAAGCGCGGGAAGCCGTAGCCGGACAGGAAGGTCACGTCCACATCCAGCGGGCGCAGGGCAATGCCCTCCTCCACCACCTTGGCGCCTTCGTTGACCATGGCGGCCATGTAGCGGCGCATGATTTCCTCAGGGGTGAATTGGCGCGGCGTCACGCCCTTCTTGGCGCGCTCGGCATCGACGATGGCCAGCACTTCGGGGTCGGGCTGGCCGACGCGCGCGCCCTGCGGGTAGAGGTAGAAGCCACGGCCCGTCTTCTGGCCGAACCAGCCGCGCTCGCAGACGCGGTCGGCCACTTCGACGTATCGGGCCTTGGGATCGCGCGTTGCAGCACGCCGCTTGCGCGTGGCCCAGCCGATGTCGCCGCCGGCCAGGTCGGTGACCTGGAACGGGCCCATCGGGTAGCCGAAGCCGCGCACGGCCTCGTCGATCTCGTAGGGGCTGGCGCCGTCTTCCATGATGTAGTCGGCAGCCTGCTTGTAGACGGCCAGGATGCGGTTGCCGATGAAGCCGTCGCAGACGCCGGCGCGCACGGGCACCTTCTTCATGCGCTTGGCCAGCTCGAAGGCCGTGGTCACCACGTCGGGCGCCACCTTGGCGGGCACCACGATCTCCAGCAGCTTCATGATGTTGGCGGGGCTGAAGAAGTGCAGGCCGATCACGTCCTGCGGGCGCGAGGTGGCGGCGGCAATGGCGTCGATGTCCAGGTAGGAGGTGTTGGTGGCCAGCACGGCGCCGGGCTTGCAGACGCGGTCCAGTTCCTTGAACACGGCCTTCTTGACTTCGAGGTCCTCGAACACGGCCTCGATCACCAGGTCCACATCCTTGATGTCGTCATAGGAGGTGCTGGGCGTGTAGCGCGCCATGACGGCGGCCTTGGCCTCCTCGGTCATGCGGCCCTTGGCGATCAGGCCGTTGTAGACCTTCTCCACATTGGCCTGGCCGCGCGCGATGGACTCGGCGTCGCGCTCGATCATGGTCACCGTGAGGCCCGCGTCCAGCGCGGACACCGTGATGCCGGCGCCCATGGTGCCGCCGCCGATGACGGCGATCTTGGCAAAGTGGCGCGGCGCAGCGGCCTTGGCTTCGGGAATCTTGGCGGTTTCGCGCTCGGCGAAGAAGGCGTGGATCAGGCCGGCGCGCTGCGGGCTGTTCAGGCACTCCACGAACAGGGCGCGCTCCTTGGCGATGCCTTCGTCGAAGGGCAGCTCCACGGCGGCGCGCACGCATTCCACGATCTTCAGCGGCGAGAACAGGCCGCGGCTCTTCTTGGCGGTGTCGGCGGCCAGTGCGTCGAGTTCGGCCAGGGCAGCAGCCTTGTCGGCGATTTCAATGTCACGCGTGCGGCGCGGCGCGGTATTGGTTGCCAGCAGTTCGTTGGCGTAGGCCAGGCCTGCGGCCGTGGCATCCGTGCCGTCCACCAGCTTGTCCACCAGGCCGGCGGCGAGCGCGGCCTTGGCCGACAGGTGCTTGCCGCTGAGCATGAGGTCGGCGGCCGCCTTCACGCCCATCAGGCGCGGTGCGCGCTGCGTGCCGCCAGCGCCGGGCAGCAGGCCCAGGTTGACTTCGGGCAGGCCGAGCTTGGCAGCCGGCAAAGCCAGGCGATAGTGGGCCGACATGGCCACTTCCAGGCCGCCGCCCAAGGCCGGGCCATGGATGGCGGCGACCACGATCTTGTCGGAGGCTTCGAGACGATTGAGCACCTCGGGCAGCGAGGGCGGCATGGCGGGCTTGCCGAATTCGCGGATGTCTGCTCCGGCGATGAAGGCCTTGCCCTCACCCACGATGAGCACGGCCTTGACGGCGGCATCCGATTCGGCCTGCTCCACGGCAGCCAGCAGGCCGGCGCGCACGGCCTGGCCCAGGGCATTCACGGGGGGGTTGTTGATGCTGACCACCAGCACGGCGCCGTCAAGGCGGGTCTGGACCACGGAAGCCTGGGCTTGTTCGCTCATCTGCATGTCTCCGAACTTGGGTTTTCCACTCAAAACATCCATTCTTGCCACGACAATGGTTCTTTACAATCCCATGAATGATTGACAGACTGTAAAAACGTATTTGACAGTGTTGAACACCCCCTGAGGCGCTTGCGCGCCTTCCCCCTCTCTGCTTGCTTCGCAAGGGAGGGGGACGACAGCCTCGGTGCGGGGCGGCGCGGCCGGCGTAGGCCCTTCCTCGCTGCCCCTGGCTTTGGAGCGCGCCAGTTTCATAGGCTGTGGGCGAAGCAAAGTATCTGGACATACCTATGGATCTGAACTCGCTGACCCTGCTGGTGGAAATCATCGATAGCGGCAATCTGAGCCAGGCGGCGCGCAAGCTGAAGATGACGCGGGCCAATGTGAGCTATCACCTGACGCAGCTGGAAAAATCGGTGGGGGTGCAGCTGGTGCGGCGCACCACGCGGCGCGTGGAGCCTACCGAGGTGGGGATGCGGATGTACGAGCATGGCCGCGCGATCCAGAACGAGATGATGTCGGCGCGCGAGACGATCACGTCGCTGGGCCAGGGGATGGCAGGGCGCGTGGGGCTGAGCGTGCCCAGCGGCTATGGACAGATCGTGATGAGCGACTGGCTGATCGAGTTCAAGCGGCTGTATCCGGCCATCGTGCTGGATGTGCTGTTCGAGAACCGGGCCGACCATTTGCGCGACGAGGTGGACATCGCCATCCGCGTGATCCAGGAGCCGCCGCTGTCGGTGATTGCGCGCAGCCTGGGCAATGTGCACTACGTGGCCTGCGCCTCACGCGAGTATGCGCAGCAGCACGGCCTGCCCGCCACGCTGTACGAGCTGCGCAACAGCCCGCTGATCACGGCCGGCGTGATGGGCCGCCAGCTGCGCCTGTCGGCCTACCAGGGAACGGACCGCCAGGAGGTGCTGCTGGCGCCGACCATGATCTCCGAGCACTTCCCCTTCCTGCGCCAGGGCATTCTGGCGGGCCTGGGCGTGGGCCTGGTGCCCGACTACGTGGTGCAGGACAAGGTGGCCAGCGGCGAGGTGGTGCTGACCCTGCAGGAGTACCGCCTGAGCATCTTCGGCACCCACATGTACCTGCTGTACCTGCCCGACCGCCACCAGACGCGGGCCGTGCGCACCTGCATCGACTTCCTGCTGGCCAAGGCCGGCCAGGGTGGCAGCGCCGACGCCGCCGCCACCTGACTCAGCGGCGATACCAGCCGCCGGGACGCTGGTACCAGCCGCGCGGCCCATGGTCCCAGCGGTGCGGGCGCCAGGCATAGCCGGGATGCGGCGGCGCCGCCCAATAACCAGGACGCCAGGCATAACGGCCGCCACCCCAGCCCCAGGAGCCGCCGATCCAGACATGGACCGGCGAGGGAGCGACCGGAATGACCTCGGTCTGCACCGGCGGCGGCGCCATGGGCGCATAGACCACCTCGCCCGAAGGACCTACGGGATAGGCAGGCGCCACCACGCAGCCGGTCAACGCCACCGCAGCGGCAGCCAGGACCAGGGCCGGAACCAGGCGACGGCCCGGCGTTTGAATGAATACAGGCTTCACGATGCACTCCTGGCCGCGCTTAGTACGGCCATGCAGATACAACGAAAAAGCCCCTGCCGGTTGTTGACAGGGGCTTGTGAAGCCTGGGTAAAGATCAAGTCTGGCTGTACGTGGGGTTGAGACGGGCCCTACATCCAAGGGTTCAAGACGCGCACTCCATGAACTTGGAACGGCTCGAAGTCCTTGATGTTGCGGGTGACCACGCACAAGCCATGCACCTTCGCCGTGGCCGCGATCAGGCTGTCGGCCAGCGGCCGCGGCGCAGGCACGTGGTAGGCCGCATTTTCCATGGCCACCATCGCATCCACTGGCAGCACACGTCCCTGAAAGGCCGTGAACACGCGTTCCACCAGCCAGCGGCGCAGCACCTGCCCGGCAGCCGGGTCTTGCCGGGCTTTCAACTGCACGCCTTTCTCCAGCTCCATCAGCGTGATCGCGCTGATGAAAAGGGACTCGGCCGCGACCGATTGCGCCCAGGCCACAACGCCATCGTTCGCGCGGCCCGACGATGCCTTGCGCAGTTCGGAAACGATGTTGGAGTCCAACAGATACATCAGGACAGGTCCACGGCGCGCGGCAAATCCTTCGCGCGCTCAATGTCGAAATCGATATCGGCGGCCTCGGGCATGGCCAGCAATTGAAGAATGTTCCGGGTCTGCCCCGACAGTTCACGGAATTTCTCAATGCTCATCAGCACGTGGGCAGGTTGCCCCCGGTCCAGGATGTAGACCACGTCATCACCACTGGCCGCTTTCTTGGCAGCGGAAACATGCTGGTTGAATTCACGGCTGCTGAAGGTCGAAATCTGCATGACGCACCTCCGTCAAAGAAAATGCTTGTACGTTACTACATTCGCAAAAATGGAGTACCGGACAAGCATTTCTGATGGGGCTTCGGGAAGCGGAGCCCAGTCAATGACCGGGCCCCACTGGACAGGCTCCAGCGTGTCGAACCTGATCCTGAATCAGAGGTTCTGCGCGTTTTGCAGCGCGGCAATGCGCTCTTCGATCGGCGGGTGGGTCGAGAACAGCTTGCCGATGCCACCGGCAATGCCCATGGCGGCCACGCTCTTGGGCAGCTCGCCGGGGTGCATGCCGCCCAGGCGGGCCAGGGCGTTCATCATGGGCTGCTTGCGGCCCATGAGCTGGGCGGCGCCCGCGTCGGCGCGGAATTCGCGCTGGCGCGAGAACCAGGCCACGATGATGGCGGCCAGGAAGCCCAGCACGATGTCCAGCACGATGGTGGTCACGTAGTAGCCGATGCCGGGGCCCGAGCTGCTTTCGTCGTTCTTGCGCAGGAAGCTGTCCACGGCATAGCCGATGACGCGCGACAGGAAGACCACGAAGGTGTTCATCACGCCCTGGATCAGGGTCATGGTCACCATGTCGCCATTGGCGATGTGGGCGACCTCGTGGCCGATCACGGCCTCCACCTCTTCGCGCGTCATGCCTTCCAGCAGGCCCGTGGACACGGCCACCAGGGCCGAGTTCTTGAAGGCGCCTGTGGCGAAGGCATTGGGCTCGCCCTCGTAGATGCCGACTTCGGGCATGCCGATGCCGGCACGGTCGGCGAAGCCGCGCACGGTGTTGACGATCCAGGCCTCATCGGCGTTGCGCGGCTCATTGATCACGTGCACGCCCGAGCTCCACTTGGCCAGCGGCTTGGAGATCAGCAGCGAGATGATGGCGCCGCCAAAGCCCATGATGAAGGCGAAGCCCAGCAGGGCCCCGAGGTTCAGGCCATTGGAGGTCAGGAAGCGGTTGACGCCCAGCAGGCTGGCGACGATGCCCAGCACCACCACGACGGCGACGTTGGTCAATAGAAAAAGTGCGATGCGTTTCATCAGTGGGTTCTCCACAAAGTGGGGAAAGGGGGAAGGATCTGGGCCCTGCAGCGTTGAAAAGTGAGGGCCGCACCGGCTGTTTTCAAGCCGGGTCCTGCGCCGTTGTCATTCCTTGTTGTGATGCTTGTACGGAACGGGGCGCCCGGAACACGAGAGAGTCATCATAGAAGGAAAAGTTCTCGTTTTCGC
The DNA here is from genome assembly GCF_043104415.1 of Delftia sp. WSY_16. Taxonomy (NCBI): domain Bacteria; kingdom Pseudomonadati; phylum Pseudomonadota; class Betaproteobacteria; order Burkholderiales; family Comamonadaceae; genus Delftia; species Delftia sp. WSY_16. The sequence continues at coordinate 15,961 of NZ_JBICKS010000003.1, forward strand.
GCCACCAGCCGGGCACGCCCAGCACCGGCAAGGGCGCAAAAGGCTTGGCCGCCAGCGTGTCCGGCTCCAGCCAGGCGCTGGCGGCCAGCCAGGCGTCGATATCCGCTGCGCCAGAAGCCGGCGTGACGCCTGCACCATCCGTGTGCACGCACAGCACATGGGCCGTGATGGGCTTGCGCGGCTGCACCAGCTTTTCCAGCAGCGCATGGCCTATGGGCAGCAGCCTGGCCTGGCGCCATAGTGCGCGCTGCTCCACGAAGAGCTGGTGCCAGCGCCGGTGGCGCAGCGCCTCGCACAGCGCGGCCGGCGCCAGCAGCAGGGCGCCGTTCTCGTCCAGCACGGTGACGGCATCGCGCAGCGGCCCGCGCTGCGCGCCCACGCCCGCCTGGGCAATGGCGCCGGCCTGCAGGGCATTGCAGCGCTGCTTGAGCGCGGGCCAGCGCAGCCAGATCAGGCCGTTGAAGAAGTCATGCAGGTTGTCGCGCGTGGGAATGCAGCGCGTCTCGAAGATGAATTGCTCGTAGGCCATGCCTTCGGGCAGGTCGTGCTGGGGCACAAAGCGCCAGGGCAGCGCCTGTGCGTCGGCCAGTGACTGCAGGGCCTGCCAGACCGGCCGGCCCTGCGCCACCCGCTGGCAGGCCGCCCTGCCCTGCGTTTGCAGCCCCTGCAGCCAGGGCGCATTCCAGTCGATGGGAAACGTCAATTGCCGGACGGCCTGGACTGCGCCTTGGCCAGGCGCTTGTCACGCACGGCCACGCGCGAGGTGCCCTCGTCGCGCATCTCGAAGGCCTGCGTGGCCGCCAGCAGCTTGGTGAGCGTGGCATAGCCGTAGTTGCGCGCATCGAACGAGGCCTTGTTGCCGATCTGCGCGCCCACGGCGCCCACATGGGCCCAGCCGCTTTCGTCCTGCGTGGCGTTGACGGCGCTGCGCAGCATGTTCAGCAGGCGCGTGTCCTGGCGCAGCTCCTGCGAAGGAACGCGCAGGCAGGGGCGCTGCGGCTCGGGAACGGACAAGGAGGCAGGTGCCTGCTCGGCCTGGGCCGGCGCGCGTTCCTTGCCGGCACCGTTGGGCGGCTGGGGCACGGCGGCGGCCGATGCAGCCACGGGCGGCACCGCCGCCTGGCTTGCCTCATGCGCGGCGTCCTGGCCATTGCCGTTGGCGGGCGCCGCCTCGCCCAGCGCTTCCAGGTACAGGAAGCGCGAGCAGGCATTGACGAAGGGTTGGGGTGTCTGCGCCATGCCGAAGCCGTAGACGGCCGCGCCCTTGGAGCGCAGGTGCATCACCAGCGGGGTGAAGTCGGCGTCGGAGGAGACGATGCCGAAGGCGTCGGGCCGCTCGGTGTAGAGCAGCTCCATGGCGTCCACGGTCATCGCCATGTCGGTGGCGTTCTTGTGCTTGGAGTAGTCGAACTGCTGCATCGGCCGCAGTGCGAAATCCAGCAGCTTGCGCTGCCAGCCGCTGAGCGAATGCTTGGTCCAGTTGCCGTAGGCGCGGCGGATGTCGATGACGCCGAAGGTCGACAGCTCGGTCAGGATCTCGTCGATCATCTCGGCCGGCGCGTTGTCGGCGTCGATCAGCAGGGCGATGCGCGGTTGCGGCTCAGGCATGGCAATCCTCTGGCGGGTGGCAGTCCCGCCAGCTTAAACCAGCTTCCAGGGCAGGGCTTCGCCGGAGCGCAGCGGCTTCAGTTGCGCCTCGCCGAAGGCGAAGCTGTCCGGCGGCGTCCAGCTCTCGCGCACCAGGGTGATCTTGCCGGTGTTGCGCGGCAGGCTGTAGAAGTCCGGGCCGTTGAAGCTGGCGAAGGCTTCGAGCTTGTCCAGCGCGCCGGCATTGTCGAAGGCCTCGGCATACATCTCGATGGCGGCATGGGCGCTGTAGCAGCCCGCGCAGCCCGTGGCGTGTTCCTTGAGATGGGCCGCGTGCGGCGCGCTGTCCGTGCCCAGGAAGAACTTGGGCAGGCCGCTGGTGGCCGCCTCCACCAGGGCCAGGCGGTGCGTCTCGCGCTTAAGCACGGGCAGGCAGTAGTAGTGCGGACGGATGCCGCCCGTGAAGATGGCGTTGCGGTTGAACAGCAGATGCTGGGGCGTGATGGTGGCGCCCACGAAGCGGTCGGCCTCGGTCACGTACTGGGCGGCTTCGCGCGTGGTGATGTGCTCGAAGACGATCTTGAGTTCGGGGAAGTCGCGGCGCAGCGGGATCAGGTGCTGGTCGATGAAGGCGGCCTCGCGGTCGAACAGGTCGATGTCGCTGCTGGTGACTTCGCCGTGCACCAGCAGCAGCAGGCCTTCGCGCTGCATGGCTTGCAGCGTGGGGTAGATCTTGCGCAGGTCGGTGACGCCGTGGTCGCTGTTGGTGGTGGCGCCAGCCGGGTAGAGCTTGCAGGCCACGACGCCGGCCGCCTTGGCGCGCACGATTTCCTCGGGCGGCAGGTTGTCGGTGAGGTACAGCGTCATCAGCGGCTCGAAGGCCATGCCCTCGGGCACGGCCGAGAGGATGCGCTGCCTGTACTCCAGCGCCTGCTCGGCAGTGGTCACCGGCGGCTTGAGGTTGGGCATGATGATGGCGCGCGCAAACTGCGCGGCCGTATGCGGCACCACGCTGCGCATGGCTTCGCCATCGCGCACGTGCAGGTGCCAGTCATCGGGACGGGTGATCGTGAGGGTGTCGGTGGAGGCGGTCATGGTGCGCTATTGTCCCATTGCCGGGCCGGCTGCGGCCGCGCGCCCCAGGCCGGCAAGATCGACCAGCGTCAGCCGGCCATAGGCGGCCTGCAGCAGGCCGCGCTGCTCCAGCAGGCGCAGCTCCTTGTTGATGGTCTGGCGCGAGACCGACAGCATGGCGGCCAGGTCGCTCTGCGAGATGCGCAGCACCACGCCCTGCCCGTCGGGCGCGGGCTGGCCATGCGTTGGGGCCAGCCGCGCCAGCAGCTCGGCCACGCGGTTGTCGATGTTGCTGAAGGCGTGGCGCTGCTGGACGACGATCAGCTCGTGCATGCGCGCCAGCACCAGCAGGCAGATGTCCTTCCACAGCAGCGGATGGGCATCGAGCAGGGCCAGGAAAGACTCGCCGGGGATCTCCACCAGCACGGTGGGCTGGTGCGCGTGGTAGTCGTAGACGAATTGCGTGTGCTCCAGCAGCCGCGCCAGGCCCACGATGTCGCCCGCGCTGTGCATGGACAGCACGAAGCGCGAGCCCGTGGCGTCCACGCCGCCCACTTCCACGCAGCCCGAAGCCACCACCAGCACCTCGCGCCGCTTGGGGTCGGCGGCGCGCACCTGCTGGTGGCGCTCGTAGCGGCCCAGGCGGGACAGCGCCGTCAGCTCATCGAGCACCTCGGGCGGCCAGTTGCGCAGCATGCGGCACAGGCCCAGGGCGCGGCGGATCAGCGCCGAAGGGTCGGCCAGGGGAGCAGGCTTGGAGCGCATGGTTCTCTCACGATGTCGAAGGCCCCGGGTTAGTCCGGTGCCCATGTACCGCCATTTGTCAATGGCTTGACAGAGTGCATCCCCTGTCGCTCGGGATAGTAGCAAGCAAGCCACCGGGCAAAGCATCCGGGGCGCTACCAAGGAGACAAGTTCGTGAAGCACAAGCATTGGCTGGCCGCCGGCGGCATGGCGGCCCTGGGCACGTCCGCGTGGGCCCAGGGCAGCGTGGAGATGTTCGGCATCGTCGACGTCCACATCAACAGCGCAAGGTCGGGCGCCACGCGCCTGAGCCGGCTGGAGGACGGGGGCAGCGCGGCATCGCGCATCGGCTTTCGCGGCAGCGAGGACCTGGGCGGCGGCCTGCGTGCCCAGTTCATGCTGGAGGCCGGCGTGGCGCCGGACACGGGCCTGGGCACCATTCCCGGCCCGGGCCTGGCCTTCACGCGCCAGGCCTGGGTGGGGCTGAACAGCGGCTGGGGCGCGGTGGAGATGGGCCGCATGTACACGCCCATGTTCGGCGCGCTGTTCCGGGCCGATCCGCTGGGCATGAACGCGCTGTTTTCCTCGCTGAACCTGGTGTCGGCCACCGATGCCCAGGCCGGCCTGCGGCCGTTTGCGGCACGGGCCAACAACCTGGTGCGCTACCGCACGCCGGCAGGCCAGCCCTGGCTGGCGGACCTGGCCTATTCCTTCGGCGAAGCGGCTTCACCGAACAGCAGCAACGGCCGCCTCTACGGCGCCACGCTGGGCTGGAACCAGAAGCCCTGGTTCCTGGCCTACAGCTTCCAGAAGTCCGTGGAAGGCAGCGCCGCCGCACCCGTGGCCGCGCCCGCCACCAGCCAGTACCAGGCGTTGTCGGCCAGCTGGGAAGCCCTGAATGGGCTGCGCCTGACGGGCAACTACGTCATCAACCGCGTGGACCGTGCAGGCACACCCAAGGCGAGGCTGGCCCAGCTGGGCGCCGATTGGAGCGTGGATGCGCGCTCCAAGCTGCTGGTCTCGGTGGCGCGGCGCGAGGTGGGCGGCACGGACCGCGCCCAGAACACCTGGACGCTGGGCTACGACTACGCGCTGAGCAAGCGCACCGTGCTCTACGCGCGCTGGCTGCAGCTGGGCAACGCGGCCAATGCCTCGGCCGCCATTGCCAACGTGCCGGTGGCCGCCCACAGCGGCGACGGCGTGCGGTCCCTGGCGCTGGGCGTGCGCCACAACTTCTGAGGGACACCCATGACCGACAGCCATTGCTTCGACACTTCCCGGCTCGACGCGCTGTTCGCGCCGCGCTCCATCGCCGTGGTCGGCGCCTCGGACCAGGCCAGCAAGATCGGCGGCATTCCGCTGGACTACCTGCTGCGCTTCGGCTACGGCGGCGCGCTGTATGCGGTGAACCCGCGCGCCAGCCGCGTGCAGGGCCTGCCCGCGCACGAGCGGCTGGCCGCCATCGGCGCGCCGGTGGACCTGGCCATCGTCGCCGTGCCGCAGTCGCAGGTGGCCGGCGTGCTGGAGGATGCGGCCGCCGCGCGCGTGCAGTCCATGGTGCTGTTTTCCTCGGGCTATGCCGAGACCGGCTCCGACGGCACGGCCGCCCAGCAGGCGCTGGCGCGGCGCGCGCAGGAGGCGGGCATACGCCTCATCGGCCCGAACTGCCTGGGCTTCATGCGCCCCGGCCACCAGGTCTACGCCACGTTCTCGCCCGCGCCGGGCGGCGGCCTGGTGCGGCCCGGGCGCATCGGCATGGTCAGCCAGTCGGGCGCCTTCGGGGCCTATGCCTACAGCCTGGCGCGCGAGCGCGGGCTGGGCCTGTCGCTGTGGGCCACCACGGGCAACGAGGCCGATGTGCAGCTGGCCGATGGCCTGGCCTGGCTGGCCCAGGACCCCGAGACCGACGTGATCATGGCCTACATGGAGGGCTGCCGCGACGGCCCCCGGCTGCGCGCGGCCCTGGCCCTGGCGCAGGAGCGCGGCAAGCCCGTGGTCATGTGCAAGGTGGGCACCAGCGCCCTGGGCGCGGCCGCCGCCGCATCGCACACGGCCTCGCTGGCGGGCAACGATGCCGTCTATGACGCGGTGTTCCGCCGCTACGGCGTGCTGCGCGCGCATTCCATCACGGACTTCTTCGCGCTGGCGGCCAGTGCCTCCATCGCGCGGGCCCCCAAGGGGCGGTCCATCGGACTGTTCACGGTCTCGGGCGGCGTGGGCGCCATGATGGCCGACGACGCCAGCGCAGCCGGCCTGGACGTGGCACCGCTGTCCGATGCGGCCCAGCGCCAGCTGCGCGAATGGGTGCCGTTTGCCGCGCCGCGCAACCCCGTGGACATCACGGGCCAGGTCACCAACGACATGACGCTGCTGGAGCGCAGCGCCCGCCTGATGCTGACCGACCGGCAGTTCGACAGCTGGCTGGGCTTCTTCGCGGCAGGCGGCCTGTCCGACGCCTTCTGGCCCGTGCTGCAAAGCCTGGTGCAGACGCTGCGCACCCACCATCCCGATACCCTGCTGGCCGTCAGCACGCTGTGCCCGCCCGAGCGCCGCGATGCGCTGGAGGCGCTGGGCTGCCTGGTGTTCGCCGACCCGGGCGCGGCCATACGCTGCATTGGCGCGCTGGCCCGCCTGCATGAAACACCGCAGGCGCTGCCCGCGATGGCCGATGCAGGCAGCGCACTGCACCTGCCGGCGGGCACGCTGTCGGAGCAGCGCAGCATGGCCCTGCTGGCCGAGGCCGGCGTGCCCGTGGTGCCGCACCGGCTGGTGCGCACGGCGGCCGAGGCAGCGCAGGCCGTGCAGGCCGCGCAGGAGATGGGCGGACGCATTGCCCTCAAGGTCTGCAGCGATGCCATCGCCCACAAGTCCGACGTGGGCGGCGTGGCACTGAACCTGGCGGATGCGGCCGGCGCCCAGGCCGCCTTCGACCGCATCCTGGCCAATGCGCGCCAGGCCCGGCCCGAGGCGCACATCGACGGCGCGCTGGCCGCCCCCATGGTGCAGGGCGGCGTGGAGTGCATCGCCGGCGTGCACCGCGACCCGGTGTTCGGCCCGGTGCTGATGTTCGGGCTGGGCGGCATCCATGCCGAGATCCTGCGCGATGTCTCGCTGCGCCTGCTGCCCATCGCGCGCGACGACGCGCTGGCCATGGTGCGCGAGCTGCGGGCCTTTGCCGTGCTGGACGGCGCGCGCGGCCGCCCCCGCGTGGACCTGGACAGCATTGCCGACACGCTGTGCGCCCTGGCCGGCTTTGCGCAGCGCGCAGGCGCCACGCTGGAAAGCGCCGAGATCAATCCCCTGATCGCCCGCCCGCGCGAGGACGGCGGCTGCGTGGCCGTCGATGCGCTGGTCATCGGCAGGGAGGCTGCATGAAAGCCAATGCCCATTCCATCTCCCGCCCGGAGGCCACCATGAATACCCCCCTGCTGCGCACCGCCGCACTGACCTGTCTTGCCCTGGCCTGCAGCGCCGCGCTGGCCCAGGACGGCTATCCCGCCCGGCCCGTGCGCATCGTCGTGCAATACCAGGCCGGCGGCTCCACCGACACCGTGGCGCGCATCCTGGCCGAGGGCCTGGCCAAGCGCCTGGGCCAGCCCGTGGTGGTGGACAACCGCAGCGGCGCGGGCGGCATCATCGGCACCGAGCATGTGGCCAAGAGCGCGCCCGACGGCCACACCCTGCTGCTGACCGTGCCCGGGCCCATCACGGCCAACCTGGTGCTCTACAAGAAACTGCCCTACGACCCGCGCACCGAGCTGCGCATGGTCTCGGACGTGGTCTCGCCCTCCATGGTGATGGCCGTCAACCCGGCCGTGCCGGCCAAGGACTTCAAGGGCCTGGTCGAGGCCGTGCGCCAGTCGCCGGGCAAGTACGCCATGGGTTCCTGGGGGGCGGGCACGCAGCCGCACCAGGTCCAGGTCTTCATGGACAAGGCCTACGGCCTGCAGTCGCTGCACGTGGCCTACAAGGGCGAAGGGCCCATGTCCATCGACCTGGTCAGCGGCGTGATCCAGATGACGCTGGGCTCGGCCGCCACGCTCAAGCCCTTCATCGACGCCGGCAAGCTGCGCGCCCTGGCCGTGGCCGGACCGCGCCGCAGCAAGGCCCTGCCCGATGTGCCCACCTTTGCCGAGCAGGGCTACCGCGAGCCCGTGTATGCCATCACGGGATCGATCTCGCTGATGGCGCCCGCGCGCACGCCCGACGCCATCGTCGAACGCCTGGGCCGCGAGGTCGCCGCCGTGATGCGCGAGCCCCAGGTGCGCCAGCGTGTCGAGGCGCTGGGCCTGGAGGCCCAGGGCAACAGCCCGGCCGAGGCCAGCGCCGCCTACGCCGCCTTTTTGCCCGTGGCGCTGGACCTGGCGCGCTCCACGGGCGTGACCCTCGACTGACCCCCCTCCTGCCCTGAAGAAAACAATGGACATGAACCCGACCCCTCCCTCCCTGCCCGAAGTCCGCCGCGCCCTGGCGCGCTCCATCGGCCTGGCCGCCTTTGTCTACGGCTATCCGCTGATAGAGACCTACCGCACCTGCCGCCTGCAGACCGATGCCGGCGCCGCACGTGCTACCGGTTTGGGCCTGGACATGCGCGGCGACTTCGACACGCTGCACCACAGCCAGCGCCCCTCCACCCATGAGGACCGCGACGTGGTCACGCCCGCCAACGACCTGCTGTACTCGCTGGCCTGGATCCACCTGGCCGACGGCCCGCGCCTGCTGACCGTGCCCTCCAGCGCCGCGCATCCGGGCCGCTATTTCGTGCTGGCCCTGTACGACGCCTATACCGAGAATTTCGAGAACCTGGGACCGCGCAACTGCGCGCCCGAAGGCGAGACCGTGGTCCTGGTCGGGCCGGGCGGCCAGGTGCCGGAACACCTGGCCGGCCACCGTCTGGTGCACTGCCCCAGCAACCTGGTCTGGCTGATCGGCCGCACCGTGGTGGGCGATGCGCCCGACTGGCCTGCAGCCCGCGCGCTGCAGGCCGACATCCGGCTGGAGCCCGCGCCGGGCGTGCCGAAAGGAGGCCGCCCGGCCGCCGTCGCGAACTGGGTCGGCCCGCCCGTGGACGCCATGGCGGCCGCCTTCGAGAACCAGGAGCCTGCGGCCGAGGTTGCGCCGCGCTTTTTTGCCAACCTCTGCCATGCGCTGGCCGAGGCGCCTGGCCGCAAGGAGGACCAGGGACTGCTGGCCTGGTTCGGCCAGGCCGGCCTGGTGGCCAGCGCCCACATGGCGTGGGAGCAGCTGGAGGAGCCCGTGCGCGAAGGCCTGACCGAGGGCTTTGCCGACGGCGTGCGCACCGTGGCCGCCATGGGGCGCAACCGCCGCCCCCGGCCCTGGACCATGACGCCGTCCACCGGCCGCTACGGCAGCGAGTACCTGGGCCGCGCACGCACCGCCTACCTGGGCCTGGGCGCGCTGGCCACCAGCGAGGCCATCTACGCCGCCGCCCACCACGACGCAGGCCTGCAGCCGCTGGACGGCAGCCAGCGCTATGTGCTGCGCTTCAATGCCGCCGACATGCCGCCGGCCGACGCCTTCTGGTCCGTCACCCTGTACGACGCCGACCGCTTTCTCTACGGCAACGAGATCGGCCGCCACTCCATAGGGGACCGCACGCCGGGCTTGCTGCGCGAGGCCGACGGCAGCCTGCAGATCGACCTGGGCCATGCCCGGCCGGCACAGGGCGCCGCCAACTGGCTGCCCACGCCGCACGGGCGCTTCTACCTCATCCTGCGCATGTACCACCCGCAGGCAGGCGCGCACCAATGGCCTGTTCCGCCCCTGCAGCCCGTGGCCGCATGAGACACGCCATGGACCTGAGCACCCTGGCCGAAGAGGCCGTCATCCACACCTGCCCGCTGTACGAGATGCGCCGCATGCGCGCGGCCACCTCGCCCCGGCGCAATGCGGCCGGCGAGGCTGCGCCCGCACCGCTGCGCTGGTGCAACCAGTTCGTGCATGCGCGCCAGCTGCTGCGCGCCGGCACCAGCCGCGTGGTCACGCCCAACAACGACACGCTCTACACCAACGCCTGGCTGGACCTGGGCGCCGGGCCGCTGGTGATCGACGTGCCCGACACGGCGGGCCGCTACTACGTCCTGGGCCTGCTGGACTTCTTCACCAACCCCTTCGCCCACCTGGGCCAGCGCCTGACGGGCACGGCTGCGCGCTCCTTCCTGATCACGCCGCCCGGCTGGCAGGGGGCGCTGCCGCCACCGTTCGATGCGCCCGGCGCACACATTGCCGCGCCCACTCCCTGGCTGTGGGTGATAGGCCGCATCCTGGTCGATGGCGAGCATGACCTGCCCGCCGTGCACGCGCTGCAGGACGGCTTTGCGGTGCGCCCGCTGGCCGACTGGCAGGCGGGCACTCCCTCGCAGGCCCGCGCCTTCGACCCGGACTGCGATCCCCAGGCCGCACCCAACGCCGTGCCCAACGCTGCGTACTACGCCGCCCAGGTCAATGCCGCGCTGCGCGACAACCCGCCACCAGAGGAACACACCGCACGGGTCGCGCGCTTTGCGGCCGTGGGCCTGGGCGCCGGGCTGGGCGCACCCGATGCGGAACAGCAAGCCGCACTGCAGCGCGCCCTGGACAGCGTGCTGCCCCGGCTGCGCGCGGCCAGCACGGGCCGGCGCCTGGACTCGGGCTGGGAACTCCCCGCCCTGGTCGAAGGCAGTTTTGGCGACGACTTCCAGGCCCGCGCCGAAATTGCGCTCAAGTACATCGGCATGCTGGAAAGCCGCGAGGCCATCTACCCGCTGGCCTGGCATGACGCCCAGGGCCTGCCCCTGCACGGCAGCCGCCGCTACCGGCTGCGCTTTGCCCCAGGCGCGCTGCCGCCCGTGCAGGCCTTCTGGTCCCTGACCCTCTACGGCGCCCACGACTGCATGCTGGTGGACAACCCCATCGACCGCTATGCCATCGGCGACCGCACGCCGGGCCTGCGCCCCGACGCTGATGGCGATGGCGATGGCGATGGCGATGGCGGGTTGACTATCCACATCAGCCACGCGCCGCCGGCCAGCGAAGACCACCGCGCCAACTGGCTGCCCGCGCCGCGCGAAGGCTTTTACCTGTGCCTGCGCGCCTACATGCCACGGCCCGAACTGCTGGACGGCCGCTACGCCCTGCCCCCCATCGAACCAGACCCGGAGACCCCATGAACGCCAGAGACGACGACAAGCCCTTCTTGCTGGTGGGCACCGGCAGCGAAACCGTGGCGCCGGGCCTGCACATACTGCGCGGCCAGGGGCAGTCCTTCGTGGCCGAGACCGACGCGGGCCTGGTGGTGATCGACGCCGGCCCCGGCGGCAAGGTCAGCCAGGACATGATCGCCAGCCTGCGCCAGCTCAGCGATGCGCCCGTGCATGCGCTGTGCTACAGCCACGGCCACATCGGCTACAACGCGGGCGTGCCCGCCTGGCTGGAGCATGCGGCCGCGCGCGGAGAGCCTGTGCCGCGCCTCATCGCGCACCGCAACCTGCCGCGCCGCCAGGCGCGCTACCGCGAGACCCGGGCGCTGCAGCACCGCATGGCCGAGATCCAGTTCAACCGCAGCGCGGGCTTTTTCGAGCACCGGCTGGACATGCACGAGCCCACCGAAACCTTCGACACGCGGCTGGAGATAGGCAGCGGAGACAGCCGCATCGAGCTGTTCTGGGCGCCGTCCGAGACCGACGACGCCATCGCGCTGTGGAGCCCCGGCCAGCGCGTGCTGTACGGCGGCGCGGCGCTGCTGGACTCCATCCCCAACATCGGCACGCCCTTTCGCACGCTGCGCGACACCGTGCGCTGGGCCGACACGCTGCAGGCCATGGCCGCGCTGCGCCCGCTCAAGGCCGTGCGCGAGTTCGGTCCCGTGATCGAGGGCGAGCAGGCCGTGCAGCAGGTGCTGCTGCACACCGCACAGGCGCTGCGCTGGCTGCGCGCCGAAGTCGTGCGCCTGATGAACGAGGGCCTGAACGAGCAGCAGGTGCTCGCGGCCATGGACTATCCGCAGGAGCTGTTCGGCGTGGAGTGGATGAAGCCCACCTATGGCGACCCCAGCTACATCGTGCGCGACATCTACCGTTCGGAAAACGGCTGGTGGGACCGCAACCCGACCACGCTGCACCCGGCCCCGCCCGAGGCCGCAGGCGCCGCCATTGCCCAGGCCATCACCGACAAGCCCGGCCTGGTGGCCAGCGCCCAGGCGCTGGCCGACGCGGGCCAGTGGCAGCTGGCCCTGCATGTGATCGACGTGCTGGCCACGGCGGCCGGCGACGCGCCCGAGATCGGCCAGGCCCGCAGCCTCAAGGCCGCCTGGCTGCGCGAGCGTGCGCGCGAGGTGGACAGCTATGTCTCGCGCAACCTCTACCGCGTGGGGGCCGACATGATCGAGCAGGGCCGGCAGGCGCGCCTGGGGCTGCGCTGACGGGGCCGCGCACAGGCAAGGCGACACACGGCGACACAAGGAGACAAGTGCATGAAGACGATGAAGAAGCACGGCATGGCCCTGGCACTGCTGCTGGCCATGGCCTGCACAGGCCACGCCCAGCCGGCACAGGATGCCGGCAACTACCCCGCCCGCCCCGCCACGCTGATCGTGCCCACGGCCGCCGCCGGCGGCACGGACACCATCGCGCGGGTGTTTGCCGAAGGCCTGACCCGGCTGCTCAGGCAGCCCTTCGTGGTGGACAACCGGCCCGGCGCCAACGGCCTGGTCGGCGTGGAGCAGGCCGCGCGCGGCGCGCCGGACGGCTACCGGCTGCTGTTCACCTACACGGCGTCCATGGCCGTGAACCCCAGCCTCTACCGCAAGGTTCCGTATGACCCGATCAAGGACTTTGCGCCCATTGCGCAGATCGGCCGCGCCGGCAATCTGCTGCTGGTCTCGCGCGATCTGCCCGTGCATTCGCTCAAGGAGTTCGTGGAGCATGTGCGCGCCCGGCCCGGCCAGCTCAGCTACTGTTCCTGGGGCCAGGGCTCGGGCGGGCACCTGACCATGGAATTCCTGCTCAAGCAGGCCGGCCTGCAGATGCAGCATGTGCCCTACAAGGGCAGCAGCCCCTGTGTGCAGGGCCTGCTGGGCGGGCAGGTGCAAGCGGCGTTTGCGGACACCTCTTCCACCGTGGAGCTGGTGCGTGCGGGCCGCGTGCGCGCCATCGCCCACAGCGGCGACAAGCGCATTCCCAGCCAGCCGGACCTGCCCAGCCTGACCGAGGCGGGCTACCCGTTCCACAACTATTCCTGGTACGGCGTCTTCGCGCCCGCCAAAACGCCGCAACCCATCGTGGACAAGCTCAACGCCGCCATCAACCAGTTGCTGCAGGACCCGGCCACGGCCAAAAAGCTGGGCGAGCTCAACCTGACCGACCTGCCCCGGACCACGCCCGCGCAATTCGCCGACACGCTGCGCCAGGACCTGGCGGACTGGGGCCGGCTGGTGCGCGAGGTGGGCGTGCAGCTGGACTAGCAGCTCACTCGGCGACGATGCCCGTCCTGCGCACCACCTCGCCAAAGCGCTTGAGGCGCTCGGACATCATGGCCTCGAAGGCGGCGGGGCTCATTTCCTCGGGCGGGGTCACGCCACGGTCCTGCAGGCTGGCCACCATGGCCGGCGCCGTGGCGGCCTGGCGCACGGCCTTGAAGAGGGCCTGCACCACGGGCGCTGGCGTGCCGGCCGGCGCGGCCAGGCCGGTCCATGAGCTCATGTTCAGCTGCGGGTAGCCCACCTCGGCCAGCGTGGGCACATCGGGCAGCTGCGCCACGCGCTGCTCGGAGGCCACGGCCAGTGCACGGACCTTGCCTGCCTGGATGTGGGGCAGCATGGAGATGAGGTTGTCCAGGAACACCTGCACCTCGCCGGCCAGCACCGAGGTGACCAGCAGCGTGCCGCCCCGGTAGGGAACATGGGTGATGTCCAGGCCCGCATCGGCCTTGAACATCTCCATGTTGAGCTGGCCCATGCTGCCCGTGCCGCCGCTGCCGTAGTTGAGCTGGCCAGGGTGCTTTTTGGCATAGGCGATGAACTCCGCAAAGCTGCGGATGGGCAGGCTGGCGGGCACGACCAGCACATTGGGCAGGCGGCCCAGGATGGCGATGTTCTCGAAATCCTTGATGGGGTCGTAGCCCACCTTGGGCTGGGTCAGAGGATTGGCCAGGTGGCTGCTCTGCGAGGACACGACCAGGGTGTAGCCGTCCGGCCTGGCGCGCGCCACGGCCAGCGCGGCCACCGAGCCGCCCGCGCCGGGCCGGTTCTCCACGACGATGGGCACGCCCAGGATGCGTGCCATGGGCTCGGCATACTGGCGTGCCATGGCATCCACCGAACCGCCCGGTGGGAACGGCACGATGAAGCTGATCTGGCGCGTGGGGTAGCCGGCGGCCTTGCCTTCGGCGGCCAGCGCCGCAAGCGGCGCCAGCATACCCAGGCCCAGCCCCGCGCCAAGCACACGGCGGCGGGAAGGGTGGCTGGCAGCCTGGCGGGCGATAGGGGTCATGCTCATGTCTCCTCCTTATGGAAATACGTCGGCTGCGTCCGGCCATCCGGGGCGCCCTGGGGGCGCCCTGGGCGTGCCCTGCTTACTCGGCCACGATATGGGCCTTGCGCACCACCTCGCCGAAGAGCTTCAGGCGCTCGGCCATCATCTTCTCGAACGCGGCGGGGCTCATCTCCTCGGGCGCGACCACGCCGCGCTCCTTGAGGCTGGCCACCATGGCAGGCGCGGTGGCGGCCTGGCGCACGGCCTTGTGCAGCGTCTGCACGATGGCGTCGGGCGTGCCCGCAGGCGCCGCGATGCCGGTCCAGGAGCTCATGTTGAGCTGGGGATAGCCGACCTCGGCCATGGTGGGCACGTCGGGCAGCATGGGCAGGCGCTGCTCCGAGGCCACGACCAGGGCTCGCACCTTGCCCGACTGCACATGGGGCAGCATGAAGACCAGGTTGTCGAGGATGAACTGCACCTCGTTGCCGATGGCCGCCGTGACCAGCGGCGAGCCGCCGCGGTAGGGAATGTGGGTGGCGAAGATGCCCGTGGCGGCCTTGAGCATTTCCACGTTGAGCTGGCCCATGCTGCCGATGCCGGCGCTGCCGTAGTTGACCTGGCCGGGACGCTTTTTCACGTACTCGATGAACTCCTGGAAGTTCTTCACGGGCAGGCTGGAATGCACCATCAGCGCATTGGGCTGGCGGCCCAGGATGGCGATGTTCTCGAAGTCCTTGATGGGGTCGTAGCCGATCTTGGGCTGGGTCAGCGGATTGGCCAGGTGGCTGCTTTGCGAGGACACGACCAGGGTGTAGCCGTCCGGCTTGGCGCGCGACACGTACTGCGTGGCGACCGAGCCGCCCGCGCCGGGACGGTTCTCCACCACGATGGGCACGCCCAGGATGCGCGACAGGGGCTCGGCGTACTGGCGGCCCATGATGTCCACCGAGCCGCCGGGCGGAAACGGCACGACCAGCGTGATCGGGCGCGAGGGGTACTTGTCATCGGCGCGTGCGGCCATCGGCGCCAGCGCGGACAGGCCCGCCAGGCCAAGGCCTGCGCCCAGCAGCTTGCGGCGGGTGGGGAAGGATGCATTCACGGACAGATTTTTCATGGGTATCAGCGGAGTCAAGGATGGTCGAAGATGGCGAGGGCCACGGCCTGGGCGCGCGGCACGAAGGTGGCCAGCTCGCAGTACTCGCGCTCGGTATGGGGATGGCCGCCCACGGGGCCGGTGGCGCACAGCGTGGGCACGCCCACCGAGGCCGTGAGGCCGCTGTCGGCCGCGCCGCCCGTGAACTCGCCCTGCACGTCGAAGCCCAGCGACTGCGCGCCGCGCCGGTACAGCTGCAGCAGCGCATCGGGCGTGGGCGCCATGGGCAGGGTGCGGCGCACGGCGGTGACGCGGCCCTGGGTGCGGGGCACGGATTCTTCCTCCACGATGGCGCGGATGCGCTCCATCAGCGCATCGGGATCGGTCTGGGCCGTGTAGCGCACATCGAGCTCGGCCTTGGCATGGGGCGCCACCATGTTCGGCACGATGCCGCCCTGCAGCACGCCCACATTGGTGGTCGTGCCCGTGGCGGGATCGGTCAGCGCATGCAGGGCCAGCAGCTTGCGCGCCATGGCTTCCAGCGCGCTGGCGCCGGCCGCGTGGTTGATGCCGGCGTGGGCGGCCACGCCCTGCACCTCGAATTCCACGGCCATCGATCCCTTGCGGCTGGTCACCAGGTTGCCGCTGACGCGGCCCGGCTCGGCGTTGAAGACGGCGCGCGCACCGCGCACCGTATCCATGATGGTCTGGCGCGTGGCGGGCGAGCCGATCTCCTCGTCGCACGAGAAGAACAGCTTGAGCGGCGCGCCCAGGCCGCCGCAGCGCGCAAAGGCCTCGGCCACGAAGACGTTGAGCACCAGGCCCGACTTCATGTCGGCCACGCCGGGACCGTAGGCCCGGCCTTCTTCCACGCGGAAGGGGCGGCGCGCCACGGTGCCGGCCGGAAAGACCGTGTCCATGTGGCCCATCAGATAGATGGGCGCGCCCTCGCCGGGCCCGGGCACGTCGGCATGCAGCAGCACGCCGTAGCCGGGAACGTCCTCGAAGCGCACGGCCACGCCGGCCGTCTCCAGCCGCTCGCGCAGGGCCTGGGCCACGGCCAGGATGCCGGCTTCATCGCGGCTGCCGCTGTCGATATCGACAATCCTGTGCAACAGATCTTGCATGGCCTGCTGCTGGCCGCCCAGCCAGTCCAGCAGTCTCGCGCGCTGCTGCACGCGGCTTTGTTCGAGGGTATCGTGCATGGTGGAATCTCCAGAGTGCATGCAGTGTTGCACGCGACCCCCTATTTTGCAACACACGTTGCATATACAAGAAAAACATGAAATCACCATTGCAAAAAGCCGCGCTGCTGCTGCCGCAGCGCCTGGCGCAGCAGGGCGCGGAACTGACGGCCAGCGAGCAGACGCTGGCCCAGACCCTGGGCAGCGACTACCCGCATGCGCTGCTGGAATCGGCCACCGCCCTGGCAGCGCGCACAGGCACCAGCGCCTCGACCGTGGTGCGCCTGTTCGCCAAGCTCGGCTATGCCAGCTATGCCGAGGCCCAGCGCGAGGCGCGCGGCGAGGTGACGGCGCTGCTGCAGACGGCTGCCCAGCGCGCGCCCGTGCTGCTGGGCGCGCAGCGCAGCCTGAGCGAGTGCGTGGACGATGCACTGCTGCACGACCAGCACAACATCCAGTCCACGCGCGAGGGGCTGGACATGGCGGCCTTCGAGGCCATGGCCCGGCAGCTCGCGCAGGACGAGGGCCGGGTGTTCGTGCTGGCCCAGCTCAACAGCTCGCCGGTCTCCGCCTGGCTGGCCCTGCACCTGAACATGTGCCGCCCCGGCGTGCAGCAGCTGGATGCAGGCGCCATCGCCCCGGCCGACCAGCTGCTGTGGGTAGGCCCCACCGACACGCTGCTGGCCTTCAGCGTGAGCCAGTATTCACGCGGCACCTACGAGGTGGCGCAGCGATTTTCGGAAGCCGGCGCCCGGGTGCTGGCCATCACCGACAGCCCCACGGCCCCCCTGGCCACCGTGGCCCACCACTGGCTGCAGGTGCGCACGGCCAATGCCTCGCCCTTTCACTCCTACACGGCCGCCTTCTACCTGTGCAATGCCCTGGTCTCGGCCGTGGCCCAGTTGCGCCATGCCGATGTGTCCGAGGCGCTGGCCCGGCGCGACGCGCTGTGGAGGGAGTTCAACCACCAGCTGATCAGGACGCCCGAGCCGCGCGGGCCGGCTCGCGCCGCGCGCAAGCCACCCGCGCGCAGGTCTTCTACATAGACCAGTAGTACTTGAAGCTCAGCGTGGCCTCGCGATCCACGCCGCGGAAGATGCCTGCGAAGTACTTGCGGTTGAACAGGTTGTTGATGTTCAGCGCGATGCGGTACTGCGGCGTCTCGTAGGCCAGCGCCAGGTCGGCCAGCGTGGCGGAGTCGTTGATGTTCAGCGTGCCGTCCGCCGCCACGTTGTAGGGAGAGCGACCCTTGTAGCGCAGGCCGCCGGCCACCATCAGGCCCGGCACCGCGCGCGGGCGGTAGTCCAGCCACAGGCTGGCCATGTGGCGTGTGGTCTGTATGGTCTGGCGGCCGATTTCGGCGGGCCGGTTGCTCTGCGTGGTGCGCGGGTCCAGGTAGGTGTAGCTGGCCAGCGCGTTCAGCTCGCGCGTGAGCGCGAAGCGGCCTTCCAGCTCCAGCCCCGTGGAGCGCACCTCGCCCGTCTGGATGCTGAAGCGCGGATGGTCGGGGTCCAGCGTGGTGACGTTGGTCTGGCGCAGGTCGAAGACCGAGGCCGTGATCAGCGAGGTGCTTCCCGGAGGCTGGTACTTCACGCCCGCCTCGTACTGCTTGCCGCGCCGGGGCTCGAACGGATTGCCGTCGTACTGCAGGCCCGTGACCGGATCGAAGGAGGTCGCATAGCTCGCATAGGGCGCCCAGCCGCTGTCGAACAGGTAGAGCAGGCCCGCGCTGCCGGTGGTGGCGCTGTCGCTCATGCGCGGCTGGGTGCTGCTGTTCTGCGTGGTGCGCGTCTGGTCATGGCGCAGGCTGAGATTGGCCACCCAGCGGTCCCACTTGAACTGGTTGAGCGTGTAGATGCCGGTCTGGCGCAGGTCCGTGCGGCTGTCCTCCAGCTCTGGATAGGCGATGGACTGGCCATAGGCGGGGTCGAGCATGTCCAGGTCGGGCACATCCCAGCCAAAGCCCAGGCCGCCGCGCTCCCTGTACTTCACATGGTCCATGCCGAAGGCCAGCCGGTGCTGCAGCCCGCCCCATCGCAGGTCCTTGTGCAGGCGGGTGTCCAGCGCCAGCGTGCGGCCCTTGGTGCGCTGGGCCAGGCTGGCGCGCGAGACGCTTCGGCCGTCGGCCAGCACGTCCATGGCGTAGATATGGCGGTAATCGATGTCGATGGTGGAGTAGCGCAGGTTCTGCGTGAGCTGCCAGCCGCTGTCGGTCTGGTGCGAGAACTCGTAGCCCAGCGATCGCGTGTCGCGGTCGAAGCGGTCGAAGGACGGGTCGCCGGCCGTCAGGTGCGCAGGCAGGTCCTTGATCTGCGGGTAGGTGAACAGGCTGGGCCACCAGGACTTGGGCGTGCCGCGCTCGCGCGAGTAGCTGCCCAGCACGGTCAGGTGGGTGCGGCCGGAGAGGTTCCAGCGCAGCGAGGGCGCGATGGAGATGCGGTCATCGCGCGAGCCCACGGTGCGTCCGTCGCTGTCACGCGCCTTGAGGTTGAGCCGGTACAGCAGGTCGCCCGAGGCATCCAGCGCGCCGCCCAGATCGGCCGTGGCCTGGGCGCGCTGGTAGCGGCCATAGGACAAGCCCACGCTGTTCACATGGTCGGCCTCGGGTTTCTTGGAGACCACGTTGATCACGCCGCCCGGCCGCCCCTGGCCAAAGAGCACGGAGGCCGGGCCCTTGATGACCTCGATGCTGTCCAGCTCGTCGATCTCGTCGTTCCACGAACCATAGGTGCCGGCCGAGAACTGCCGCAGCCCGTCCTTGTAGTAGGAGCTGCCATCGCTGAACCCCCGGATGATGGCGCCCGTCATGCGCAGGTCCGCGCCCGTGACTTCGGTGGACACGCCGGCCGTGTACGACAGGGCCTGCTCGATGCTCTTGGGCGCCTGGTTCTGCAGCTGCTCCTGGGTGACGATGGAGATGGAGCGCGGCGTCTCGATCAGCGGCGTGTCCAGCTTGGTGCTGGCGCTCCTGCCGCTGCCCACGTAGCTGCCCGGCGCGGCCATGCGCTGCGAGGTCACGTTGACCGTGGACAGCGTGGTGCCCGCCGACGCCTGCGGCGCAGGCTCAGGCGCAGGCGCCTTTCGCAGCGTGAACGTGCCCTGCTCGGTGCTGTGCGCGGTCACGCCGGTGCCGGCCAACAGCCGGTCCATGGCCTCCTGCGGCGTGAAGCTGCCCCGGAGGGCCGGCGCCTGGCGGCCGCCCAGCACGGCTTCGTCGTACAGCACCTGGAACTGGGTCTGGCGGCCAAAGGCGCGCAGCGCGTTGATCAGCGGCTGGGCCGGCTGGTCAAAGGCCAGCCGCTGTCCGGATGACGGCATCGGTGAAGAGGCGGCCGGCTGCTGAAGCTGTTGCGCACGGGCGGACGGCGCGGCGCCCATGCCGGCCACGGCACCGGCCACCAGCCACGCCAGCAGGCGCGGACTGGCCTGCGGGCCGGCGCCCTGCTCCTTCATGTTCCTGCGTCGGGCATGTGTGCCCCTGCCTGCGAATTCCCTGCCTGCTGCTTCTTGCGCTCTCATTGCCACTCCGTTGCTGTGCCGTTGCACGGGCACGCGACGGGCAGGCCGCAGGCAGCCGTCGCGGGCGATCAGGAACCGCGCCGGACAAGCCATGCCAGCCCACCCGCGCATGCGCGTCAGGTGTTGCGGCCGTTGGCTGGGGCGTGAGGGACGAGCGCCCTCGGTGGTCCTTGGCTGGCAGCCGTACGGGCCTGGAAAATCCACGCCCCTGCCCCTATAGAAGCCAAGACCGGTGCAAAGCTGGAACCTGGGGTTGGCCATCAGTTTGAAACAAATTGTTTCCGAACCTTCGATTCATCCCCGCACGATCAGCCAACCTCCGCCGCTGCGCGGCTGCACGCGTACCGCAATCAAGGCCGGCAGCGCGCGCACAAAGCGCTCGGGCGCGGCCGTGGCCAGCAGGCCCGAGACACGCAGGCGGCCCAGCGACTCGTCGCCCAGCTCCACGGGCGCACCCAGATAGCGCGACAGCTCCTGCGCCACCTCCGCCAGCGGCGTGCCGCTGAAGCGCACCTGGCCCGTGCGCCAGTCGCCCACGCTGTCCGCATCGGCCACCACGGTGCTGTGCCGGCCGGCGCCGTCCACAGCCACGCCCGCGCCTGCCGCCAGCAGCAGGACATCGCCACCGGCCCGGTCACGCTCGGGCCGCAGCTGCACCTTGCCCTCCAGCACCTTCACCACCAGCCGCGGCGGCCCGGCGCGCACATTGAACGCGGTGCCCACCACCCGGACGCGGCTGGCGCCGGAGTCCACGGTGAAGGGCCTGTCCGGGCCGGGCGTGACCTCGAAGAAGGCCTCGCCCCGATCCAGCACCACCTCGCGGCGGCGCGGGTAGTAGCGCACCTGGAGTTCGCTGTCCACGTTGAGGGCCACGCGCGAGCCATCGGGCAGCTCGATGCTCTGCGTCTGCCCGGGCGCCGTGCGGGCCTGCAGCGTATAGCCTGGCGTGTGGTCCCAGCGGTACCAGCCACCCCAGGCCAGCAGCGAGACCACCGCCAGCACGGACAGGGCCGCCGCAGGGCGGCCGGGCCAGCGGGCAAGAACGCGATGGCGCGGCGGCGCGGCCGCTGGTGCAGCGCAGACGGCAGGCGCGGCGGGCGGCACCGCTGCGCCGAACTCATCGGGAAACAATTCCCTGAGCTGTGGCGCGCCATGCCAGTGGCGCGACATGCCTTCGAAGATGCTGCGGTGCAGCGGGTGGGCGCCCAGCCACGCATCCAGCGCGCGCTCATCGGCGCCCGTCCAGTCCGGCTGCTGGCGGCGCACGAACCAGTCGGCCGCCCTGTCATGCAGCCCCACCAGCTCCTGCGGCGAAACGCCCGGGGGAAGTTCGTTGCTCATCGTGTGTTCTCTGCGGCGCCCGGCCGCTGCTCGTCTGCGCGCAGCAGGGCACGCATTTGCTCGGCGCTGGCGTAGCGTACGCGGATCTCGCAATAGGACAGTGCCCGGCTCAGGTGGCGCGAGACCATGCGCACGGTGATGTCCATGCGCTCGGCCGTCTGCTCCAGCGTCAGTTCCTGCACGCGGTGCAGCACGAAGGCCTGGCGCTGGCGCTCGGGCAGCTCGTTCAGGGCATCGCGCAGCCGGGCCAGGCGCTGGCGGCGCTCATCGTCCAGCGCATGGTCGGCTCCGTCGCGGGCCGGCAGGGCCTCGACCTCGTCGCGGCAATCCTCCACGGACACCAGCCGCACACCGGCCTGCTGCGGCGCCGTGCGGTGCGCGAAGGCCGCCACGCTGCGCACGACCTGATGCAGATAGGGCCGCTCTTCGTCCACGGGCAGGCGCTTGTCGGCCGACAGCATGCGCACGAAGACTTCCTGGGAGGCATCCTCGATATCGGCCGGGCTCTTGAAGTACCGCGCCAGCATGCGCTGCAGCGGCTTGCGCCAGCGGGTGTAGAGACTGCGGGAATGGCCACCGGGCTCTCCCGGGGCGTCGTCGCGCTTCATGGCAGGCATGGCACGGCGGACGTGGAAGTTGTCCGGTGGCGGGGAAATGGGGGCGGGATCTGGAGCACGGTGCAAACAGCTGAGCCGGCGATTGTATCGAGAACGATTCTCATCATCGTCTCGCCGCGGCCACAAAAAAGGGGCGCCGAAGCGCCCCCTTGATTGCCGTGCCCGCAAGGGCCGCACCGGTTCAGTGCTGCAGGATCTTGTTGAGGAATTCCTTGGTCCGGGGCTGGCGCGCTTCCGGGTTGCCGAAGAATTCGTCCTTGGAGCAGTCCTCCAGGATCTTGCCGCCCACGTCCATGAAGATCACGCGGCTGGCCACCTTGCGCGCAAAGCCCATTTCGTGGGTCACGCACATCATGGTCATGCCTTCGTTGGCCAGGCCGATCATCACGTCCAGCACTTCGCCGACCATTTCGGGGTCCAGCGCGGAGGTGGGTTCGTCGAACAGCATCACGATGGGGTCCATGGACAGCGCGCGCGCAATGGCCACGCGCTGCTGCTGGCCGCCCGACAGCTGGCCCGGGAACTTGTCCTTGTGCGCCGTCAGGCCCACGCGGTCCAGCATCTTGAGGCCGCGCTTCCTGGCGTCGTCCGCGCTGCGGCCCAGCACCTTGACCTGGGCGATGGTCAGGTTCTCGGTCACCGACAGGTGCGGGAACAGCTCGAAGTGCTGGAACACCATGCCCACGCGGCTGCGCAGCTTGGGCAGGTTGGTCTTGGGATCGTGCACGGCCACGCCGTCCACGAAGATCTCGCCCTTCTGGAAGGGCTCCAGCGCGTTGATGGTCTTGATCAGCGTGGACTTGCCCGAGCCCGACGGGCCGCAGACCACCACGACCTCACCCTTCTGGATGTTGGTGGAGCAGTCGGTCAGCACTTGAAAGCTGCCGTACCACTTGGAAACGTTCTTGAGTTCAATCATTGGTTCACTCCGACTCGTGTCAGTTGTCCATCGCCGCGCCGACAAGGGGCGCGGTCATGGGGGCGGGACGGCCAGCAAGGGCCGCCCCGCAGCCAAGGCCGTCGTCCCCCTTCAAGGGGGAAGGCGCGAAGCGACTCAGGGGGTGGTGTGTCATCGAATGATGGCAATCTTTTTGTGCAGGCGCTTCACTGCCCAGGACAGCGAATAGCACAGCACGAAGTAGGTCACGCCAGCGGCCAGATAGGATTCGATGGGACGGCCGTAGTTCTTGCCGGCCACTTCGAAGCCCTTGAGCATGTCGTAGGCACCGATGGCATAGACCAGCGAGGTGTCCTGGAACAGGATGATGGTCTGCGTCAGCAGCACGGGCAGCATGTTGCGGAAGGCCTGGGGCAGCACCACGAGGCGCATGTTCTGCCCATAGGTCATGCCCATGGCCTGGCCCGCGAAGACCTGGCCGCGCGGGATGGACTGGATGCCCGCGCGCATGATCTCGCTGAAGTAGGCCGCCTCGAAGGCGATGAAGGTGATGATGGCCGAGACCTCGGCGCCGATGGGCCGCCCGATGATCAGCGGCATCAGCAGGAAGAACCACAGGATCACCATCACCAGCGGCACGGAGCGCATTCCGTTGACGTAGAGCGTGGCGGGCACATCGAGCCATTTCTTGCCGGACAGGCGCATCAGCGCCAGCAGCGTGCCGAAGAGCACACCGCCGATGGTGGCGATGACGGTCAGCGTCAGGCTGAAGTACAGGCCCTTCAGCACGAAGTTGCTGAACAGGTCCCAGGTGAAGAACGACCAGTCGATTTGCAGGTTCATGTCAGTGTCCTCCGCCGCTGGCAGCGATCAGGCCCGGGACGCGCGAGCGCTTCTCGATGAAGGCCATGATGCGGTTGATGGCAAAGGCGGAGACCACGTACAGGCCGGTGACGGCCAGGTAGATCTCGATGCCGCGCGAAGTCTCTTCCTGCGCCTGCATGGCGAACATGGTCAGTTCGGCCACGGACACGGCAAACGCCACGGACGAGTTCTTGAACACGTTCATGGTCTCGCTGGTCAGCGGCGGAATGATGATGCGAAACGCCATGGGCAGCAGCACGTAGCGGTAGTACTGGAACGTGGTGAAACCCAGCGCCATGCCCGCGTACCGCTGGCCGCGCGGCAGCGCCTGGATGCCGGAACGCACCTGCTCGGCGATACGCGCCGAGGTGAAGAAGCCCAGCGCAAGCACCACGAGCACGAAGCCCGGCAGGGACTTCAGCGCGGGGAAGATGGACGGCACCACGTGGTACCACATGAAGATGTGGACCAGCAGCGGAATATTGCGGAACAGTTCGACCCAGGCATTGCCCAGCCGCACGATCCACGGCCGGTCGGGCAGCGTGCGCAGCGTGCCGATCAGCGAGCCGACGATCAATGCGATCAACAGCGACAGCAGCGACACGGAAATGGTCCAGCCCCAGGCCGACAGCATCCAGTCGAGGTAGGTGATGTCGCCGTTCTTGCCGAAGCAGCTTTGACCGACCTCTTGGGTAATGGTGTCCTGGCAGAACACCTGCCAATCCCAACTCATAGGAGCACCTCTTTATTCAGATTCTTGAAAAATGCACTACCGGCAAAAACGGCGCCGCAACAAAAAACGCCCCTTCCAACCGCATGGCAGAAGGGGCGGCATTCAGCTGGTGCTTACTTGACTTCGTACGACTCCATGGGCTTGTCGTTGGGGTTGGCCCATGCGTCCTTGGTGGCGTCGGACAGCGGCAGGCCGACCTTCACGTTGGCCGGGGGAATCGGCTGCATGAACCACTTGTCATAGAGCTTGGCCAGGGAGCCGTCGGCGATCTGGCGCTTGATGGAGTCGTCCACGGCCTTCTTGAAGGCGGGGTCGTCCTTGCGCAGCATGCAGGCGATGGGCTCGACCGACAGGGTTTCGCCGACGATCTTGTAGTCGGCAGGTGCCTTGGACTTGGAGATGTTGGCGGCCAGGATGGAGCCGTCCATGATGAAGGCGTCGGCACGGCCGGTTTCCAGCATCAGGAAGCTGTCGGCGTGGTCCTTGCCCATGACTTCCTTGAAGGTCAGGCCGTCGGCGCGCTTGTTCTTGCGCAGGGTCTGCACCGAGGTGGTGCCCGTCGTCGTGACGATGGTCTTGCCGTTCAGGTCCTTGATGCCGGTGATGCCGGAGTTGCCCTTGACGGCGATGCGCACTTCTTCCACATAGGTGGTCACGGCGAAGGCCACATCCTTTTGGCGGGCCTGGCTGTTGGTGGTGGAGCCGCACTCGATGTCCACGGTGCCATTGGTCACCAGGGGGATGCGGTTCTGCGAGGTGACGGGCTGGTACTTGATGTCCAGCTTGGCCAGGCCCAGCTGCTTCTGGATGTCGGCCAGCACGCGCTCGCCCATCTCGGTGTGGAAGCCCACGTACTTGCCATTGCCCAGCGTGTAGCCCAGGCCGGAGGATTCACGCACGCCCAGCGTCACGGCGCCGGAGGACTTGATCTTGGCCAGGGTGTCGCCAGCCTGCGCAAAAGCGCTGCCTGCAGCCAGGGCGGTCACGGCGATGGCCAACAAATGCTTCTTCATACGGGTCTCCTGAGATGAGAACGAAAACGGTCTTGATGAGAACGGTCGAGTCGCCTTGTGGGCTGTCTCGAACTATCAACGATGTGACACATATTGTGCAATCACGCACGGTGCTGGAGCACCGACACGTGCTAGGGCTTTCCAGCACGTCAGCCAGATTCAGGTAAGCAACTGCCGTGCCATGGCACGCGTTTTTTGCCCGATCCAGCGCGCCTGGGGGCCTGCACACGGCGTGGCTGCTGTGCGCGCACTCTAATGCCAGGCGTGGCAGCACAGCCAATGCCGTTTGCAGAAACCCTTATGCATGCCATGCATAATAGGTGTTTACCCTAGGCATAACCCATGCACCAAGTCGGTCTCTTGAAGGGCTTTGCCATGCACCAGCGTGCAGCAAAAAGGGGCTCGAGAGCCCCTTTGTCTTCATGAGTGCCGCCTGGCGTGTCAGCCGATGGTCTCGCCCTGCTCCAGCAGGAAGTTCCACAGCGCGCCGGCCACGCCCTGGGGCGCATCCTTGCTGGTGGGTTTTTCGCGGTAGGCGCGCACTTCCATGTCCATGCGGAAACCGTCGTCACCGGCAGGTGCGGCGCTGACCAGGCGGCCGGCCTCCAGCTCGTTGCGCACGGCGCTGAATGGCAAAAAGGCCACGCCATGGCCTTCCAGCGCCATGGCCTTGAGGCCTTCGGCCATGTCGGTCTCGTAGACGCGTTCCAGGTGCACGGCCTCGGCCGCTTCCTTGAGGATGAGTTCCGTCACGCGGCCCAGGTAGGCGCCCGGCGCATAGCCCAGGTAGGGCAGCGGCTGGCCCTGGCGGCCCGGCAGCTGGTGCAGCGGCAGGCCGTCGGCGTCGGGCTTGGCGTAGGGGGCGAGCACCTCATGGCCCAGGCTGACCATCTCGTAGCGCGCCGGGTCAAGCTGGAAGGGCTGGGACGGATGGAAGTAGGCGATCAGCAGGTCGCAGCCACCCTCGACCAGGCGCATCACGGCGTCGTGCACGTTGAGCGCGAACAGCCGGCTGCGGAACGGCCCGAACTTGGCCTGCACGCTGGAGACCCAGTTCGGGAAGAAGGTGAAGGCCAGCGTGTGCGGCACGGCAAACCCCACCATGCCCTTGCCCGCGCTGACATGGGCCCGCAGCATGGTGCGCGTGCTCTGCAGCGACTGCAGCATCTCCAGCGCCTGGTCATACATGGTCTTGCCGGCCGGCGTGAGCCGGGTCGGGTAAGAGCTGCGGTCCACAAGGTCGGTGCCGGCCCAGGCCTCCAGTGCCTGGATGCGGCGCGAGAACGCAGGTTGCGTCACATGCCGCAGTTGGGCGGAGCGGCTGAAACTGCGTGTTTCAGCCAGGCTGACGAAATCTTCTAGCCATTTGGTTTCCATGCCCGCCATTATCCGCTGTGATGGAAGGCACCCCCTGAGCGGCTACGCCGCTTCCCCCTCTCTCTCCGGGAGGGGACGGCACCCTCGGTGCGGGGCGGCCCTTCCTCGGTGCCTCCACGCCGGGGCATGCCCGTATCAACGTCCCGCATGGGCCGCCACACTGAGGAAACCGCCATCTGATGCGGCGCTCGTATGCGCACATAATGGCGCTGCGCCGCATTTACCCAATGTGACATTTTTTCCTCACGGCCCCCGGCACACGACGCCGAGGAAGCTCAGTGACTGCATCTGCCCCGCCATGTGTAATTTTCTGACTCCCCGCGTCCATGTCATCCCCTCCCACCGAAAACGGCGCCGCTGAGACGCCTTCCCAGCCGGACGAGCCGCGTTCGCTGCGCATCGAGGACTGGCTCACCGTGGTCATCATGGCCCTGCTGGCCCTGATCACCTTCGCCAATGTGCTGGTGCGCTACTTCACCTCCTCGTCCTTCGCGTGGACCGAGGAAATCTCGGTCTTCCTGATGATCCTGCTGGCCATGGTCGCGGGCTCGGCGGCCGTGGCGCGCAACGCCCACATCCGCATCGAATACTTCGCCGAAGGCGGCAGCGCCCTGCGCAGGAAGCGCCTGGCGCGCTTCGGCACGCTGATGGTGGCCCTGCTGTTCGCGGTGATCGCCGCACTGAGCGTGCGCGTGGTCTGGGACGACTACCGTTTCGAGGAAACCTCGCCCGGCATCGGCGTGCCGCAGTGGTGGTATTCGATGTGGCTGCCCATCTGCTCGGCGCTGATCACGCTGCGCGCGCTGCAACTGTTCCTGCGCCAGGGGCGCCCCGGCGCCTTCGTGGACGAGGAGAAGGCGCCATGATCGCGACCCTGCTCTTCATCGCCTTCCTGGGCCTGATGCTCCTGGGCGTGCCCATCGGCGCGGCCCTGGGCCTGGCAGGTGCGGCCGCCATCGCGCTGGCCAGCCCCGACACGCAGTGGTTCGGCCTGCTGGCCGTGCCGCAGAACTTCTATGCCGGCCTGGGCAAGTACCCGCTGCTGGCGATTCCGATGTTCGTGCTCGTAGGCTCGATCTTCGACCGCTCGGGCGTGGCGCTGCGCCTGGTGAACTTCGCCGTGGCCATCGTGGGCCGCGGCCCCGGCATGCTGCCCCTGGTGGCGATTGCCGTGGCCATGTTCCTGGGCGGCATCTCGGGCTCGGGCCCGGCCAATGCCGCTGCCGTGGGCGGCGTGATGATCGCGGCCATGAGCCGCGCCGGCTATCCCGGCAGCTTCTCGGCCAGCGTGGTGGGCGCGGCTGCGGCCACCGACATCCTGATCCCGCCGTCCGTGGCCTTCATCATCTACTCGGTGCTGGTGCCCGGCGCCTCGGTGCCGGCGCTGTTTGCGGCCGGCATGATCCCCGGCATCCTGGCCGGCGTGGCGCTGATCGTTCCGGCCGTGTGGATGTCGCGCAGGCACAGGATGGGTGCGCTGGAATCGTCCATGCCGCGCCCGCCGTTCTGGCGCAGCCTGCGCGAGGCTTCCTGGGGCCTGGCCGCCCCGGTGCTGATCCTGGGCGGCATGCGCGCCGGCTGGTTCACCCCTACCGAGGCCGCCGTGGTGGCCGTGTTCTACGGCCTGTTCGTGGGCATGGTGATCCACCGCACCATCACGCTGCGCCACCTGTATCCCATCCTGCGCGAGGCCGGCGAGCTGTCGGCCGTGATCCTGCTGGTGGTGTCGCTGGCCGGCATCTTCGCGTTCTCGCTGTCCACGCTGGGCGTGATCGATCCGGTGGCCAAGGCCATCGTGGAATCGGGCCTGGGCGAGTACGGCGTGATGGCGCTGCTGATCCTGCTGCTGATCACCGTGGGCATGTTCCTGGACGGCATCTCCATCTTCCTGATCTTCGTGCCGCTGCTGCTGCCGATCATGCAGCACTACCACTGGGACCCGGTGTGGTTCGGCGTCATCCTCACGCTCAAGGTGGCGCTGGGCCAGTTCACGCCGCCGCTGGCCGTGAACCTGATGGTGTCCTGCCGCATCGCCGGCGTGCGCATGGAGTCCACCGTGCGCTGGGTCGGCCCCATGCTGCTGGCCATGTTCCTGGTGATGATCGCCGTGATCGCCTTCCCGCAGCTGGCTCTCTGGCTCCCAGCACGCCTGGGCTACTGATTTCCCAAAAATTCAACAAGGAGACCTTCGCAATGAAACTTCGCACTTTCCTCGCCAGCGGCCTGGCCGCAGCGGCGGCCCTGGCCCTTTCGTCCGCTCCCGCAGTGGCGCAGACTCCGGCCAAGTACAAGAGCGAGTACCGCATGTCGCTGGTGCTGGGCACGGCCTTTCCCTGGGGCAAGGGCGGCGAGATCTGGGCCAACAAGGTGCGCGAGCGCACCAACGGCCGCATCAACATCAAGCTCTACCCGGGCGTGTCCCTGATCCAGGGCGACCAGACGCGCGAATTCAGCGCGCTGCGCCAGGGCGTGATCGACATGGCCGTGGGCTCCACGCTGAACTGGTCGCCCCAGATCAAGGAGCTGAACCTGTTCGCCCTGCCCTTCCTGATGCCCGACTACGCGGCCGCCGACGCGCTCACGCATGGCGAGCCCGGCAAGCGCCTGTTCCAGCGCCTGGACAAGGCCGGCGTGGTGCCGCTGGCCTGGGGCGAGAACGGCTACCGCGAGATCAGCAACTCCAAGCACGCCATCAAGACCCCTGCCGACCTCAAGGGCCTGAAGATCCGCGTCGTGGGCTCGCCGCTGTTCCTGGACACCTTCACCGCGCTGGGCGCCAACCCCACGCAGATGAGCTGGGCCGATGCCCAGCCCGCCATGGCCAGCGGCGCCGTGGACGGCCAGGAAAACCCCGTCTCGGTCTACATGGCCGCCAAGCTGCAGTCCGTGGGCCAGAAGCATCTGACGCTGTGGGGCTACATCAACGATCCGCTGATCTTCGTGGTCAACAAGGACATCTGGGCCACCTGGACCAAGGAAGACCAGGACATCGTGCGCCAGGCCGCCGTGGACGCCGCCAAGGAGCAGGTCGTGATCGCGCGCAAGGGCATGATCGAGGCCGACAAGCCCCTGCTCAAGGACCTGGCCGCCAACGGCGTGACCGTGACCCAGCTCACGCCGGCCGAGCGCGAAGCCTTCGTCAAGGCCACGCGCCCCGTCTACGACAAGTGGAAGCAGCAGGTCGGCGCCGACCTGGTGGATGTGGCGGAGAAAGCCATTGCCGCGCGAACTCGTTAGAATGCTATCGGTTGATCGCACACTCCGGTAGAAGCAAAAGGCCCCGC
Organism: Delftia sp. WSY_16; assembly: GCF_043104415.1. Classification (NCBI taxonomy): domain Bacteria; kingdom Pseudomonadati; phylum Pseudomonadota; class Betaproteobacteria; order Burkholderiales; family Comamonadaceae; genus Delftia; species Delftia sp. WSY_16. The sequence goes on from NZ_JBICKS010000003.1 coordinate 45,761, forward strand.
TCTGCGGGGCCTTTTTTTCGCCATCCTGCTTCGCAAGGACGACCAGGACTTCAGCCCGCCCATCAAGGCATGCCTTGCTGCGAAGCCGGTCCAGCGAAATGACACAGGCACAGCCCCTGCTGCCTATGGGGCAGGGGCACGGGCAGCGGCTCCCGCGTCCGTCGCGCCACCCAGCAACATATCTGCCCCCATCTCGCACAGCAGCTCCTCCAGTGCGCCCGAGGCGATCAGCGGCGAAGCCTCCAGCGAGGCAAAGCGCACCGTGCCCAGCACGGCCCGCGTGGCCACGTAAAGGCGCGCATAGGACAGCGAGGGGCCACCCCAGCGCTGCAGGTGGGCGGCCATGCGCTCTGCGGTCTCGCGCATGGACAGGGCAATGCGCTCGTCACCATCCTGGCGCCAGGCAAAGCGCGCCAGCTTGCGCCGCGCAGGCGTGCGGCCCGCAAAGCCCTCGACGATACAGGCGACCACGCCGCGCGCCACGGCCTCGCGCGGCAGGCCCTGCTCCGACGCCTGCTCCAGCCAGGCCTCGATGGCCGCGACGGCCGCACGGCGCTGGCCATCGACCATGGCGCGCAAGACGGCCTGCTTGTCGGGGAAGTACTGGTAGAGCGTGCCGATGGAAACGCCTGCGCGCTCGGCAATGCGATTGGTGGTGAGCGTGGCTTCGCCCTCCTTGACCAGAATCTGAGCTGCTGCCCGAACAATGGCCTCCAGCGTGCGCTGCGCACGGGCCTGTACGGGCTGTCTTCTTCTCTGGGATTCAGTGGTAGCGGAGGTATGGGAGGGCATGCGGCAAAACCTGAGCACAAGGCGAGTTTTCTGCCCGGAGTTTAAGCACTACAGTGGCCGGCCATTGCAGCAAATCCCAAGGAATACACCATGAAGAAGCATCAGCACACCGGCGCGTGGGAAGCCCTGCCGTGAAGGGCGTGCAACTGCTGGCCCTGGCCGCCGCCCTGTTCGACACGGCGGCCGCGCTGGCCCACTTCGCCTGCATCGTTTGGGGGGGACGTGGGCTGCGGCTCATGGGTGCCGGCGAGCGCATGGCGCGCATGGCCGAGGCCGGGCACTGGTATCCGCCGCTGGTGTCGGCGGCCATCGGCGTGGTGCTGTCGCTGCTGGCGGGGTATGCGCTGGCAGGCGCGGGCCTGCTGGGTCCCCTGCCCTTCATGCGCCCGGTGCTGGCCGGGGCCGGCCTGGTGCTGGTGGCGCGGGCCGCGGCCTTTCCGTGGCTGAAACCGCGGTTCCCGAACAACAGCGACCGCTTCTGGCATGTGTCCTCGGCCATCTGCCTGGTCATGGGACTGCTGCACCTGGCAGCAGCTGCCGGGATGGCACAGGGCTGAATCCGGCCTCAGGCCGTGACCGGCGAGACCAGCGGGCGGCCTTCCAGGTGGCAGCGCATGTTGGCGATGAAGCGGTCCACCGAGGCCTGCACGGCTTCGGGCGACCAGCCGCCCACATGGGGCGTGAGCACCACGGCGTCCAGGTCCAGCAGTTCGGCCGGGGGCGCGGGTTCGCTTTCGTAGACATCCAGGCCCGCTCCGGCAAGGCGGCCTTCGCGCACGGCGGCGGCCAGGGCGGCGGTATCGACCACGCTGCCGCGCGCGATATTGACCAGGTGGCCCTGCGGGCCCAGTGCGTCCAGCACCTGGGCGTTGACGAGATGGCGCGTACCCGGGCCGCCCGGCGTGGCGACCAGCAGCACATCGGCCCATTGCGCCAGGGAAAGCAGGTCGCCGAAGTAGCGGTGGGGCAGCCCGCTGCGCTGGCTGCGGTTGTGGTAGCCGATTTCCATCTCGAAGCCCAGCGCGCGCTGGGCGATCTTGGCGCCGATGGCGCCCATGCCCAGGATGCCCAGGCGCTTGTGCGAGACATTGGGCGGCAGCGGCATGGCGGTGCGCCAGACGCCGTCGCGCGTGGCGCGGTCCAGGCGCACCAGGCCGCGCACGGAGGCGATCAGCAGGCCCATGGCATGGTCGGCCACGCAGTCGTCATTGGTGCCTGCGCCATTGCCCACGGCAATGCCGTGGGCCTGCGCATGGGCGACATCGATGTTCTCGTAGCCCGCGCCCAGCGCGCAGACCAGCCTGAGGGCGGGCATGCGCTGCATCTGCGCGGCCGACAGGCCGATGGAGCCTATGGTCAGCACGGCCTGTATGCGCGTGCCGTGCTCGGCGATGGCGGCCTCGCACTGGGCGGCGTCGGGCGCGTAGAGCAGGTCGAAGGAGGGAAAGGCCTGGGCCATCTGGCGCAGATGGGCCTCGGTATTGAAGTTGAGGACGAGCAGGGCAGGTTGCATGGCAGGAAGGCGGCGCCCGCCGCCACAGGGCGGGCCTTGGGGGAAAACCTCATTGTGCGCCGGCCGGCCGGGTCCAGCGCTACAGGTCCAGCACCAGCCGGGCGGATTTCGCGCGCGAGCAGCAGGGCAGGAACTGGTCGCAGGCGGCCTGCTCGTCCTCGGTCAGGTACATGTCGCGGTGCTCAGGCTCGCCCGAGAGCACACGCGTGAGGCAGGTGCCGCACACGCCCTGCTCGCACGAGGTCTGCACCTCCACGCCGATGCCGGCCAGCGCCTGGACCACGGTCTGCTCGGGCGCCACGCGCACCACCTGGCCGGTGCTGGCGATCTCGATCTCGAACCCGGCATCGCCCTCGCGCTGCACGGCCTCGCCTGCAAAGAATTCGTAGTGCAGGCGGTCCTCGCTCCAGCCCGATGCGCGAGCCATGCCCAGGGCCGCGTCCATGAAGCCGCGTGGGCCACAGACATACAGGTGCAGGCCCGCCTGCGGGGCGCCTAGCAGCTGCGCCATGTCGAGCGCGCCCTCGCCATCCACATGCAGGTGCACGCGGTCGGCCCAGGGCATGGACTGCAGCAGGGCCGTGAAGGCCATGCGCTCGCGCGAACGCGCGCAGTAGTGCAATTCGAAGTCGGCACCCTCGCGCGCCAGCTGGCGCGCCATGGCCAGCACGGGCGTGATGCCTATGCCGCCGGCCAGCAGCAGATGCCGTGCGGGCTGGCCCGCATGCAGCGCGAAGTGGTTGCGCGGCGCGCCAATGGCGATCTGCTGGCCTTCCTGCACCTGTTCGTGCACGGCGGCCGAGCCGCCGCGCGAGGCGGCCTCGCGCAGCACGCCGACCACGTAGCGGCCGGTGTCCTGCGGGTCGTTGCACAGCGAGTACTGGCGCACCAGGCCGCCGGGCAGGTGCAGGTCGATGTGCGAGCCGGCCGTGAAGGCGGGCAGGCTTTCGCCGTCCAGCGGCACGAGTTCAAGGCTGCAGATGTCCTGCGCCTCGGCGCATTTGCGCGCGACGCGCACCTGGAGGATGGGGTTGGCTTGCATGGGAAAAAAAGCGGAAAGGGATGGGTTCGGAAAATCAGGCCGCCGCCAGCGCCCGGGCGCTGGCCTCGCGCAGCCGGCTGATCACGCGGCGCGCGCGGTTGGGGCCGGCGTCCACGTGGATGTCGATGACGGGGCGCGCGCCAAAGCGCTGCTGGTTGCGGAACTGGGCCTCGATGACGACCTTGTCCTCCTCGAAGGTGGCAGCCGTCTGGTCGATCACCAGGCGCGTGGTGTCCTGCATGTCGGGATGCGGGTTGGTGGCAATGGTCCAGAAGTAGTGGGCCGAATGCTCGGTCTCCGGCGTCACGCCGTGAAATCCCCGCATGTGAAAGCCCTCGCGCTGCGGATCGTCGAGCCGGCCGCTGCCTGTGTCCATGGCGCCGGTCCAGATGCACACGTGCGAGGGGTGGAACTCCACTTCCTGCCAGCGGTCGATGCGGCCCGCGAACGGCCAGGCCGCCGCATAGGTGGGCGGCGGGTCGGAGTCGGGCATCCAGCGCAGCACGGTGACGCTGTCCCCGTCCTGGCGGACCTGCAGCTCCGCATTCATGTGGATGCCGGCATTGCCGCCAATGGTCTTGAGGTGCACATAGCCCAGGTGGCTGAGGTCCAGCAGGTTGTCGTGGATGAGCTGGTAGGGCGCGTCGTAGTGGTAGACATCGCCGCCGAAGCGGTAGCGCGCATCGCCATGCACGGGATAGGCGGGCGGCTCCTGCGCGGGCACGGAATCGGGCGTGGCGCCCATCCAGATCCAGAGGATCTGGTCACGCTCGCGCAGCTCGAAGGACTTGACGCAGGCCTTGGGCGGTATGCGCTGCTGGCCCGGAATCTCCAGGCACTGGCCGGCGCGGTCGAACAGCAGGCCGTGGTAGCCGCAGCGCAGGCCGCGCGCCTCCACCGTGCCGCAGGACAGCGGCAGCTCGCGGTGGCAGCAGCGGTCCTCCAGCGCGGCGACGCTGCCATCGGGCGTGCGAAACAGCACGACGGGCCGGCCCAGCAGGGTGCGTGCCAGTGGCGCGTCCTGCAGCTCCCAGGCAAAGCCGGCGACATACCACTGGTCCAGCGGGAAGGCAGGCGTGGAGGCAGGTGCAATGGTGGTGCATTCGGTCATGGGTTCTCCTTCTTGTCTGCAAGCCGCGCTCAATGCGCCGACAGCGTGCGGCCCGTGGCTGCGGGCCTGCCGGCTTCGGGCCCCTGCAGCCGGTGCAGCGACACGATGCAGGCCGCGAACACGAAGGCCAGGCCATAGCCCACATAGAGCTGGCTGGGCGACCACGCGGCGTCCAGCAGCGAGCCCGCGACCATGGGCGAGACGATGGCGCCGATGCGCCCTATGCCTATGCCCCAGCCCACGCCGGTCACGCGCACCTCGCCGCCATAGACCATGGGCGCGATGGCATAGAGCCCGGCCACGCAGCCGTTGACGAAGACGCCGATCAGAAAAGCCAGCGCATACGACAGCAGCAGCGAGCCCGGATTGCTCACGATGAAGCACAGCAGCACGGCCGTGGCCAGCATGAAGCCGGCCAGCGCACGGTGCACGGGATAGCGCGCCGCCAGCAGGCCCAGCAAGGTGGCGCCCAGGATGCCGCCCAGGCTCAGCAGCACCCCGCCGGTCACGCCCTGCTCGGGCGTGAGGCCCGAGGCGGCCAGCAGCTTGGGCGTCCAGCTCATGACGAAGTAAAAGCCGAACATCACCGCGAAGAACGACAGCCAGACCAGCAGCGTGGGCCGGCGCAGGCCCGGTGCGAACAGCTGCAGCGGGCCCCGCCGCGCCGGCCCCGCCGATGCGGGCGCGGCAGGCGGCAGCGCAGCCAATGCGGGCAGGCCCAGCCGCCCGACCAGGGCGTTGAGCCGCTGCAGCGCGCCGGCCGGGCGCCGCGCCAGCAGGAAGTCCATGGATTCTGGCAGTCGCCACCAGGCCAGGACCAGCACGCCCAGCGTCACGCAGCCGCCGAACAGGAAGACCGCGCGCCAGTCATGGCGCCCCAGCAGCCACACCGCGATGGAGCCGCCAATGCTGGCGCCCAGCGCGTAGCCCGTGGACTGCAGCGTGACGGCCAGGCTGCGCCAGCGCTGCGAGGCGTATTCGCTGGCGATCACGTTGCTGCAGGCCAGGATGCCGCCCACGCCCAGGCCCGTGAGCACGCGCAGCGCCGCCAGCTGCGTGGCGCTCTGGCTGAAGGCCGAGCCCAGCATGCCCACGCCCGAGAGGGCCAGGCAGGCCAGGATCAGCGGCCGGCGGCCCAGCCGGTCGGCCCAGGGCGCGATCAACAGCGATCCGCCCGCCATGCCGAACAGGCCTGCACTGAGCAGAAAGCCCAGCTGGGCGCCGCTGAGCTGCCAGTGCGCCGACACGGCAGAGGCCGTGAACGCCATGACCAGGACGTCGAAGCCGTCGATCATGTTGAGCACCATGCACAGGGCTATGACCGACCACTGGAAGCGCGTCATGGGCCGCTGGTCGACGCTTGCACGCAGGTCGGCGCTCATGGCCGCAGCTCCCGCAACGGGCAGTTGGACGATGCGGCGGCGCAAGGCCGCTGCAGCCATGGAACAGGGGTAGAGGCAGTCATCGTGGGTCTCCTTGGGTTGAAGCTCTGTGGGAGCTTTCTTGTGTTCTCAACACATCATTACGTATGCTGAATGTGATTCAGTTTACTGAATGAAAATCGGCGCCAGATACCGGGATTTCCCCGATCAGGCGGGGCCGCGCAGTCTCGGACGCGGAGGCGGCCGGGCCGCTGTCAGTCGGATGAGGAAGCGTCGAGGGCGTCGCGTGCGTCGTGCAACTGCACGAACTTGCGCAGCAGGCGCTTGAACTCGGCCTGCTCCTCGGGCTCCAGCGCGGCCAGCATGCGGTTGTGCAGTTCGTGCACATTCGGCACGAAGCCGCCCAGCATGGCCTCGCCCTCGGCCGTGAGCGTCAGGCGCCGCTGGCGCCGGGGCAGGATCTCGCGCAGCACCCAGCCCTTGGCCTCCAGTCGCGCCGCGATGTCGGCCGTGGTGGAGTTGTCCAGCGCCACCAGCCGCGCCAGCGTTACCTGGTCGATGCCCGGTTTTTCCTGCAGCATGCGCAGGATGGCGTACTGCACGGGCGTCACGTCCGGCCCCAGCACGTCGCGGAACAGCTGCGCCGCGATCTGCTGCGCGCGCCGGATCAGGTGGCCCGGCTGGTCGTAGAGGTCGATGGAAAGCGGATCGGAGGCGGAGTGGACCATCGGTGGCGGCAGGCCTTGCGGCCCTGGGGTTGAAGCCCGCCGAGATTACCCCATCCCCGGCGCCGGTCCTGGATGCGCGCCGGGCCATGGCCGGCCTCAGGCCACCGCGGCGGCAGGCTGGGCCGCTGCTGCGGCCACCGCCGCCGCCTGCTGTTCCTGCGCAATCCATTTGTCGATGACCTTGCGCGACTGCACGCCGCCCGCATCGATGTTGAGCTTGAGCAGCTTGCGGTCGGGGTGGGCACTGAGGTTGCGCTGCTGCAGCTCCAGCATCTGCAGGTCTTCGCTGAAGATCTTGTGCTGGCCCTCGCGTATGCGGTCGGTGACTTCGGCATCGCCCGGATTGAAGCGGCGCGCCATGCCCCAGAAGTACCACATGGACTCCTCGGTCTCCGGCGTGATGAAGTCCACCACCATGCTGTAGACCTTGTGCTCGTCGGGCGCGTCGTAGCCGCCGTGGCCTGCGTGGGCCACGCCGACCTCGATCAGCACATGGCTGGGCGGGGTGAAGCGGCAGACCTGCCAGCGGTCCACGGGCACATCGTCGGCCAGGCCGTTGCTGCGCAGCGCCATCTTCCAGAACGGGGGCGCGGGAATGTCGTTCATGAAGCGGCTGGTGACCACCTCGACATCGGCGCCCTCGCCGCGCGTCTCGGTCTTGCAGGGCGTCTCGTCGATCTCGGCCTGGCCGATGGAGCTGGCGTGCACATAGGTCTCGTGCGTCAGGTCCATGAGGTTGTCGATCATCAGCCGGTAGTCGGCCTGGATGTGGAACATGCCGCCGCCATAGGCCCATTCGGGGTTGTCGTGCCAGGGCAGCTTCGGGATGAGCGCGGCATCGGCCAGCGCCTTGTCGCCGGGCCAGACCCAGATGAAGCCATGGCGCTCCTCGACGGGATAGCTGCGGATCTCGGGGAAGCCGCGCACGCGCTGGCCCGGCATGGCAATGGTCTTGCCGTCGCAGCCCATCTCCAGCCCGTGGTAGCCGCAGACCAGCTTGCCCTCGCAGACAAAGCCCAGCGACAGGGGCGCGCCGCGGTGCGGGCAGAAATCCTCCACGGCGGCAATGCCGTGCTGCGCGCGGTAGAACGCGATGCGCTCGCCGCAGATGCGACGGCCCAGCGGCTTGTCCTGGATCTCGTCGGACGTGGCGGCCACGTACCAGGTGTTCTTGGGGAATGTGCTCATGGGGGGTCTCCTTTATGGGTGGGGTCCGCAGTCCTTGGCGCTGCGGTGGCTGGGGCGCAGGCGGCCGAGGCCGCCAGCGCACATCAAGGGCAGATCAAGCGCAGATCAAGCGCGGGTCAGACTCGAATCAGGCTCGGATCAACTGCACGCCAGGAACCGCATGGCTGCCGGGCTCGCTCACGGCTTCGCGCAGGTTGCGGCGCGCAATGCGCGAGTGCTCTTTCATCAGCGCCTCGGCCCGGGCGCCCTCGCGCGCGGCAATGGCGTCCAGCACCTGGCGGTGCTGGTCCTGGGCCACCATCAGGCTGTGGCGCGCACGCGGGGATTCGGCCCGCGCCAGCACAAAGCCCGAGGGCGAGGCGAAGGGCATGCGCACCACGCGCTCCAGCTCGCGCTGCATGACGCTGCTGCCGGCCATGGAATGCAGCAGGTCGTGGAATTCGGAGTTCAGCGCCACATAGCGCGAGAAGGCCTCGTCGCCCCAGTCGGCCGTCTCCAGCACACGGTCGATGGCATCCAGGCAGCGCCCGGCCTGCGCCAGCAGCGGCTCGGCCACGCCGCGCTCGGCCGCCCAGCGCGCGGCCAGGCCTTCCAGCGTGCCGCGCAGTTCGATGGCATCGGCCACATCGGCCTCGGAGAACAGCCGCACGCGGTAGCCGCGCCCGCCGGCCATGGCTTCGAGCAGGCCTTCCTGCTCCAGCCGCATCAGCGCGGCGCGCACCGGCGTGCGCGAGATGCCCAGGCGCTGCACCACGGTGAGCTCGGCGATGCGCTCGCCTGCGGGCAGTTCGCCCGCAAGAATCATCTCGCGCAGTTGCAGCTGGGCCTTGATGACCTGGGAATGGCTTTCCGCTTCGGAGGCGGCGGGGGCAAGCTGGGGGCTCATGGGGCTTTGTCTGGATGGAATGGCGTGAATGTATACATCCAAGGCGATTCATGGTGCACTTTTCCGCAAAAACACGGGAAAACACCAATCAAATGTATACAACCAATCCCAGCAAAGACAGTGGCCCGCCTGTTTGTATACAGCACCATGGCATCATGGCCGGCTCCCTTTTTCCCCTGCCGCTGCAACCCAGGAGGTCACCCTTGCCGACGTTTTCCCGACACCCCGCCATGGCCGCCCACATCCTCAACCTGGCACGGGATGCCAGCGCCGATGCGCAGGCTCCGCAGGCCTATCCGATCAAGGACTTCTTCCGCAATCCGGAACGCGGCTTCTTCCGCCTGGCCGATGACGGAAGCATGCTGGGCTTCATGCAGCCCGTCAGCGTGGACGGCCATCCGGCGCGCATGAATATCCATGTGCAGGCGCTGGAGGGCAGCACCCCTGTGGGCGAGCCGCGCCGCATCACGGCCGAGACCGAGCGCGACATCAGCAACTTCTTCTGGAAGGGCCCGGATGTAGTGCTCTACCAGAAGGACTTCGGCGGCGACGAGAACTTCCACGTGCTGGCGGTCAACGCGCGCAGCGGCGAAGCCACCGACCTGACGCCCTGGGAAGGCGTGCGCGCCAGCATCGAGGACGACCTGGAAGACGACCCCGACCATGTGCTGATCAGCCACAACCGGCGCGATGCCGAGGTCTTCGACGTGTACCGCGTGAACGTGCACACGGGGGCGGCGCAACTGGTGGCGCAGAACCCCGGCAACATCGTCGGCTGGCAGACCGACCACGCAGGCCGCGTGCGGGCCGCCGTGGCCAGCGACGGCCTGAATAGCGCCCTGCTCTACCGCGACGACGAGGCCGGCGAGTTCCAGCCCCTGATCACCACCGACTACCGCACCAGCGTCAGCCCGGCCTTCTTCACCTTCGACGACCAAAAGCTCTACGCCCTGTCCAACCGGGGCCGCGACAAGCTGGCCCTGGTGGTCATCGACCCGGCCCGGCCCGACGAGGAAGAGGAAATCTTCGTGCCCGAGGAAGTCGATCTGGGCGCGGCGGCCTATTCACGCAAGCGCCGCGTGCTGACCCTGGCCGCCTACCAGACCGACAAGCCGCAGTACCGCTTCTTCGATGCCGAGACCGAAGCCCTGTACGGCCGGCTGGCCGCGCAGTTGCCGGGCTACGACTTCGCCATCCAGGGCGCCAACCGCGCCGAGGACAAGTTCATCGTCGCCGCCTTCAACGACCGCACGCCGGGCGCGCGCTACATCTACGACGCGGCCGCTGACGCGCTGACCAAGCTGGCCGACATCAACCCGGCCATCCCCGAGTCCGCCATGTCGCGCGTGCAGCCCGTCAGCTACACCAGCCGCGACGGCCTGACCATCCACGGCTACCTGACCCTGCCGGCCGGCCGCGAGCCCAGGAACCTGGCCTGCATCATCAACCCGCACGGCGGCCCCTGGGCCCGCGACGGCTGGGGCTACAACCCCGAGGTGCAGTTCCTCGCCAACCGGGGGTTCTGCGTGCTGCAGGTGAACTTCCGGGGCTCCACGGGCTATGGCCGCGCGTTCTGGGAAGCGGGATTCGGCCAATGGGGCCTGAAGATGCAGGACGACATCACCGACGGCGTGCACTGGCTGATCGACCAGGGCATTGCCGACCCTGCGCGCATCGGCATCTACGGCGGCAGCTATGGCGGCTATGCCACGCTGGCCGGCGTGGCCTTCACGCCCGACCTGTATGCGGCGGCCGTGGACTATGTGGGCGTGTCCAACCTGTTCACCTTCATGAAGACCATTCCGCCCTACTGGAAGCCGCTGCTGGACCAGATGCACGCCATGGTGGGCGATCCCGAGCGCGACAGGGAGCGCCTGGCCGCCACCTCGCCGGCCCTGCACGTGGACCGCATCAAGGCCCCGCTGTTCATCGCCCAGGGCGCGCGCGATCCGCGCGTGAACAAGGACGAGAGCGACCAGGTGGTGAAGGCGCTGCGCGAGCGCGGCGTCGAGGTGCAGTACATGGTCAAGGACAACGAGGGCCACGGCTTTCACAACGACGAGAACAAGTTCGAGTTCTACGAGGCCATGGAGCAGTTCCTGGTCACGCACCTCAAGCCCTGAAGCCGTCCAGGCGCCCGGCCACCCGGCCACCCGGCCACCCAGTCCCTCGGCCGCCCCGCGCTACAGCACGGCGGGCTCCCCGCTTTGCTGCAGCGCCCACATGTCCGCATAGCGCCCGCCCGCCGCGACCAGCTGGGCGTGGGTGCCGCGCTCGACGATGCGGCCCGCCTCCATGACCAGGATCTCGTGCGCATCGACCACGGTGGACAGGCGGTGGGCAATCACCAGCGCCGTCTTGTTGCGCGCGGCGCTTTGCAGCTCGGCCTGGATGGCGCGCTCGTTGGCCGAGTCCAGCGCCGACGTCGCCTCGTCGAAGATCAGGATGGGCGGGTCCTTGAGCAGGGTGCGCGCAATCGCCACCCGCTGCTTTTCGCCGCCCGACAGCTTCAGGCCGCGCTCGCCCACGCGCGTGGCATAGCCCTGGGGCGTGGCCTCGATGAAGTCGTGGATGCGCGCGGCGCGCGCGGCCGCCACCACCTGCTCGCGGCTGGCGCCAGGGCGGCCGTAGGCGATGTTGTATTCCACCGTGTCGTTGAACAGCACCGTGTCCTGCGGCACGATGCCCACGGCGCCGCGCACGCTGTCCTGGGTCAGCTCGCGCAGGTCGTGCCCGGCGATGCGCACATGGCCGGACTGCACGTCGTAGAAGCGGAAGATCAGCCGCGCCAGCGTGCTCTTGCCCGAGCCCGAAGGGCCGACCACGGCCACGGTCTTGCCGGCGGGAATGGTGAAGCTCACGTCCTTGAGGATGGGCCGCTCGGGGTCATAGGCAAAGTCCACATGCTCGAAGCGCAGCTCGGGCGGTGCGCCATGGGTCTGCAGCGGCTGGGCGCCGGGCGCGTCGGCCACCTCGCGTTCCTTGTCCATGAGGGTGAACATGCGCTCCAGGTCGGTCAGGCTCTGCTTGATCTCGCGGTAGATCACGCCCAGAAAGCCCAGTGGAATGTAGAGCTGGATCATGAAGGCGTTGACCATGACCAGGTCGCCCAGCGACAGGCGGCCATCCACCACGCCCTGCGTGGCCCGCCAGAGGATGGCGACCAGGGCCGTGGCGATGATCAGCTGCTGCCCGCAGTTGAGCAGGCTCAGCGTGCTCTGGCTCTTGAGGCGAACGCGGCGCAGCGCCTCCAGGTTCTCGTCGTAGCGCCGCGCCTCGAAGCCCTCGTTGCCGAAGTACTTGACGGTCTCGTAGTTCAGCAGCGAGTCGATGGCCTTGGTGTGGGCCGCCGACTCCTGGGCATTGGCCTCGCGCCGAAAGCGCGTGCGCCACTCGGTCACCGTGACCGTGAACGTGATGTAGAACACCAGCGCCGCCAGCGTGATGGCCGCGAACCAGATGTCGAAGCGCAGCGCCAGGATGCCCAGCACCAGCGCCATCTCGATGAAGGTGGGCAGGATGCTGTAGAGCGAATACGAGATCAGCGACTCGGTGCTGCGCACGCCGCGCTCGATGTCGCGCGTCATGCCGCCGGTCTGGCGCTCCAGGTGAAAGCGCAGGCTCAGCGCATGCAGGTGCTCGAAGGTGGACAGCGCAATCGCCCGCGAGGCGCCCTGCGTGGCCTTGGCAAAGACCAGGTCGCGCAGCTCGGTGAACAGCGAGCTGGAAAAGCGCAGCAGCCCGTAGGCCAGCAGCAGGGCCACGGGCACGACGAGCACCGCGCGGGCATCGCCGGCCTTCAGATCCAGCGCATCGACCAGGTGCTTGAGCAGCACCGGCACGCCCACGTTGGCGAGCTTGGCCCCGATCATGAAGCCCAGCGCCGCCAGCACGCGCCACTTGTATTGCCACAGGTAGGGCAGCAGGCGCCGCAGCGCGTTCCAGTCCCGCGACGGTGCCGGGGTTGGGACTAAGGGTAAATCCGTAGGGGAAGCGCTCTCGCGTCGCATGAAAGACAATTCTCGGTTGTTATATTGACCCGATTGTGCCCATGCCACCCCGCCCAGACCTCCCGCCCCATCCCTTGCCCGCAGACAAGGAGCTGGTTCTCAAGGTCATTCCCATGCCTGCCGATGTCAACGCCAATGGCGACATCTTCGGCGGCTGGGTCATGGCGCAGGTTGACTTGGCAGGTTCCGTGCTGCCCTCGCGCCTGGGCCAGAGCCGCATGGTCACCGTGGCCGTGAACGAGTTCATCTTCAAGCAGCCCGTGCGCGTGGGCGACATCCTGTCGTTCTACTCCAGCGTGCAGCGCGTGGGCCGCACCTCGGTCACGGTCGATGTCGAGGTCTATGCCGAGCGCTTTGCCGACCAGGGCCGCTTCGTCAAGGTGACCGAGGCCCTGCTGACCTACGTGGCCATCGACGGCCAGGGCAAGCCCCAGTCGCTGCCGGACAACGACCAGGTGCGTTCCTGGCGCGCAGCGGCCGAGCGCAATGCAGAACGCAAGCAGCAGCAGGCCGGCTGAACCCGCCCATCTGCAGCCATGAAAAAAGCGACCTTTGCAGGTCGCTTTTTCATTTCCGGCGCAGGGGTGGCTCAGGCCAGCGAGGGCGTGACGCGCGGCTGCAGCGAGGCGGCCGCGCTGGCCGCGGCCAGCGCAGCGGAGCTGCTGGCGGCGCTGTCGCTGGAGGCGGCCGACGAGGAAGACAGGCTGGAGGCGCTGGATGCCACAGCCGAACCCGACGAGGACGAGCGCGGCGAGGAGCCGGCCTCGATCTGGCCCGTGAGCTCGCCGCCCTCTTCGATCACCACCTTGCCGTAGCGGATCTTGCCGCTGACCTTGCCCGTGCCGTAGATGACCAGCTTCTCGCGCACGGTCAGCGTGCCGTCGAACACGCCATGGATCTCGGCGATGTCGATTTCGGCCGTGCCATGGAAGGCACCCTGCTCGGCGATCTGGATCACGCGCGAGTCCATGGTGGCTTCCACCGTGCCTTCGACGACCAGCGTGTCGCAGTCGGTGATCTCCACGCCCTTGAGCTTGATATTGGGGCCTACGGTGAGCTTGCTGCCCTGGGAGTCCTGCGCCACGGCCGATGCCTGGCGCTGGGCGGTCGACGGACTTGTCACGCTGGAGCTGGGCGTGACGGCACCGGAGGGGCTGCCGCCCGTACCGGTGGCGCCTATGCCGCTGCCCAGGGTGTTGCGGGAGGTGAAAGCATCGTTGTCGCGCTTGCCAAAGAACGGGTTCTGAACAGCCATGGGTGGGTCTCCTTCGGAAAAACCCGATGCTACGCACACGAACTGGCAACAAATGCCGGCATCTCGCAAGAAAAGTAACCAGATGGTTCTCCCGTTTCATGTGCTTGCAAGCCTTTCTCGATCACACACCGCGCATGCGCAGGTCGCGCAGCGGACATGCGCAAATCAATAGGTGCATCTACACTCATTCCCATTCCAGGCCACCTGCCCCACGCCCCATGACCTCCTCCACCTCAAGCGCCGCCAGTCCGGTCTGCACCTGCTTCATGGTGCGCAGCCTGTCGCGCAAGATCTCCCAGCTCTATGACGACACGCTCGCGCCCAGCGGCCTGCGCGGCACGCAGTTCAGCCTGCTGGTGCAGGCGCGCAATGCGCCCGACGGCCCGCCCACGGTCTCGGCCCTGGCCGAGCAGTTGCACACCGACCGCACGACGATGACGCGCAACCTGCGCACGCTGCAGCAGGCCGGCTTCATCGACCTGGTTCCCGGCGCGGATGCGCGCAGCCGCTGCGTGGTGGTCACGCCCGAAGGCCGCGCCCGCATCCGCGAGGCTGCCGCCCTGTGGCGCCAGGCCCAGCTGCGCGTGCGCGAGCTGTGCGGCAGCGAGCAGATCGGCGCGCTCGAAAGCCTGGTGCTGGGCATGCTGCCCGTGCTGGAAACCGCCACGCAGGAGAGCGCGGAATGAGCGCCGCCCTGTCCTCCGCAGCCCCTGGCGCTGCGGTCAGCGGGTCCGCGCATCCGTTGGTCAGTGGCCCCATCGCCTCCACCCTGATGCGCCTGGCCGTGCCCAACATGGTGGCGCTGAGCATGTCGGTGCTGGTCGCCGTGGCCGAGACCTACTACGTAGGGCAGCTGGGAACCGTGTCGCTGGCGGCCATGGCCCTGGTGTTTCCGCTGGCCATGCTCACGCAGATGATGAGCAACGGTGCCATGGGCAGCGGCGTGTCCTCGGCCATCAGCCGCGCGCTGGGTGCGGGCGACGGCGCGCGTGCCTCGGCACTGGCCCTGCACGCCATCGTGATCGGCACCATCGCAGGCCTGCTGTACTCGCTCATCTTCGTGCTCTGCGGCGCCACCTTCTACAGCTGGCTGGGCGGGCGCGGCGAGGTGCTGGCAGCGGCCACGGGCTTTGGCGCCGTGCTGTTCAGCGGCGCCATCCTGGTGTGGCTGTGCAATACGCTGGCCTCGGTGGTGCGGGGCACGGGCAATATGCGCATGCCGTCGGCCGTGATCTTTGCGGCCTCGCTGGTGCAGATCGTGGTGGGCGGCACGCTGGGGCTGGGCCTGGGGCCCATGCCGCGCTGGGGCATGCCGGGCGTGGCCGTGGGCAACATCGTGGCCATGGCACTGGCCGTCGCAGTCTTCCTGGCCTATCTGCAATGGGGCCAGCAGCGCCTGCAACTGGACTGGCGCAGGCCCCGCCTGGCCTGGCCCATGTTCCGCGACATCCTGCGCGTGGGGGCCCTCGCCTGCCTGTCCCCCGTGCAAACGGCGCTGGCCGCGCTGCTGCTGACAGGCATGGTCGCCCGCCTGGGCCCGCTGGCACTGGCCGGCTACGGCATTGGCCAGCGGCTGGAGTTCCTGCTGATCCCCATGGCCTTCGGCGTCGGCATGGCCGCCGTGCCCATGGTGGGCATGGCCATGGGCGCCGGCCAGGTGGCGCGCGCGCGCCGCGTGGCCTGGTCGGGCGGCGCCATGGCCGCAGCCCTGCTGGGCGTGCTGGGCCTGGTGGTCATGGTCTGGCCGCAGCTGTGGTCGGGCATCTTCACCGGCGACCCGGCCGTGCGCGCCTACGCCGACCTCTACCTGCGCACCGTGGGCCCCGCCTTCGGGCTGTTCGGCCTGGGACTGGTGCTGTACTTCGCGTCCCTGGGCGCAGGCCGCGTCTGGGCGCCCGTGCTGGCCGGCACGGTGCGCCTGCTGATCGTGGTGGTGGGCGGCGGCTGGCTCATGTCCAGCGGCCTGGGCAGCGCCCAGTCGCTGTTCATCCTCGTGGCCGTGGCCATGGCCGCCTATGGCGCAGGCACGGCCTGGGCTGTGTGGCGCGCGCGCTGGGGGTGAAGAAACGCAAAAAGAAGGCCCGCAGTCAGCGGGCCATGCTTCAAGAAACGATGTACGCCGCCGTCCCCG
The DNA here is from genome assembly GCF_043104415.1 of Delftia sp. WSY_16. Taxonomy (NCBI): domain Bacteria; kingdom Pseudomonadati; phylum Pseudomonadota; class Betaproteobacteria; order Burkholderiales; family Comamonadaceae; genus Delftia; species Delftia sp. WSY_16. Next base: position 61,799 of record NZ_JBICKS010000003.1, read on the forward strand.
TGGACAGCAAGCTGCCATCGGCCCCCAGGAATTCCATGCGCGTGTTGGCCACGCGCGAACCCAGCCGCAGCACCTCGGCGCGCAGGATGAATTCGCTGCCGATGCCGGGGCGCAGGTAGTCCACGCGCAGGTCGATGGTGCCCAGGCGCGAGAAGCGGTGCAGGCGCTGCAGCGGTGCGTCGTCCATGTGCTTGGCGCCGATGGCCGCCATGACGGCCAGGCCGCCCATGGAGTCCAGGCCGGCGCTGATCACGCCGCCGTGGATGCGCTGGTAGGCCGCGTGGCCTATGAGCTCGGGCCGCATGGTGATGCGGCCTTCAACCCGCTCGGGCAGCACTTCGGTGATGCGCAGGCCCAGCACCTGGTTGAAGGCGATCTGGCGCTCGAACACCTCGCGCAGCCCGGCGATGAACTCGGGCTCGAACTGCACGGGCGCCTCAGAGGCCTTCGTGGATTTCAGCACTGGCTGAAGTCCGGCTTGCGCTTCTCCATGAACGCGGTGAACGCCTCCTTGGCAGCAGGCCCGCCCATCAGCTTGCCGAAGCTCGCACCCTCCTCGGCCATGCGCTCGCGCACCAGGCCGGACTGGCCGGCCTTCATGAGGCGCTTGGTCTCGATCAGGGCCGACAGCGGCTTGGCGGCCAGCTTCCTGGCCTGGGCCTGGGCCAGCGCATTGCATTCGCTGGGCGGCACGACGCGGTTGACCAGGCCCACTTCCAGGGCGGCCTCGGCCAGGAAGGGCTCGCCCAGCAGCAGGGCCTCGGCCGCCCGGTGGTAGCCGAGCATCTGGGGCAGCAGCAGGCTGGAGGCCGCTTCGGGGCACAGGCCCAGGTTCACGAAGGGCAGCGAGAAGGCCGCGTTGTCGCCCGCATAGACCAGGTCGCAGTGCAGCAGCAAGGTGGTGCCGATGCCCACGGCCGGGCCGCAGACGGCGGCGATCACGGGCTTGGGAAAGGCGGCGATGTTGTGCAGGAAGCGCCAGACGGGGCGCTGCTCGCCCTCCGGCCTGGCGGCGCCGCCGGCCGACTGCTTGAGGAAGTCGGCAATGTCGTTGCCCGCGCTGAAGATGGCCATGTCGCCCTGGAAGACCACGCAGCGCACGGCGGCGTCTTCGCCGGCCTGGGCCAGCGCATCGGCCATGCTGGCGTACATGGCCTCGGTGATGGAGTTCTTCTTGTCGGCGCGGTTGAAGGTGATGGTGCAGACACCGGCTTCGGTGTGCACGAGGATGTCCTGGGTGGTTTCGCTCATGATGGTCTTGCCTTGCTTATTCCTTGAAATACACGATCTGGTGGCTGCTCGCCAGCATCACGCCGGCCTCGCTCCACAGCTGGGCGCTCTGGTCGAAGAAGCCGTTGCGAAATTCCTGGCCGCGCGCCTGGGCCAGCAGGTGGCCCGTGCCTGCGGCGGCCAGTTCCTCGCGCCCCGCATGGAAGTAGACGGTGATGGACACCGTGCCCGCCGGGGTGCGCTGTGCGCGGCGCAGCCACACGCGCGGGAAGAATACGTCAGCCAGGCCGGCCAGCGCGCAAAAATCCAGTGCGCGCGGCGGCTCGTCGCGCACCCACAGGCGCGTGAGGCTGTCGGTCTCGCGGCCATCCCAGGTCTGGGGAATGATGCCTTCGAGAAAGCGCATGTCGTAGCGGTTGAGCCATTCCACGCCGCCCAGCGGCGGCACGCGCGGCACGGCGGCGGGCGACGGCACCTCGGGCATGGCCAGGTCGGTGCCGCCCCAGGTGCTGCGCCGCACGGCCGTGACGGCCGTGGCCGTGGTGACGACCTGGGCATCGCCATCCTGGTCGGGCTGGGTGATGGTCAGCAGCCAGTGCTGGGTGGAGCGGTTGGTGCGAACGGGGCGGGCCTCGATGTCGAAGCGCCCCGCGCCCAGCGCGGCCGCGTAGTTGACGGTGATGGACAGCGGATCGCCCAGGCACAGCGGATGCTGCTGGATGGCCCGCACCAGCGCGGCGGCGGTGATGCCGCCGTACGGGCCCACCATGTTCCAGTAGTCCTGCGTGGTCTGGCCCTGGTAGTGGCCCACGGCGCCGGTGGGCGTGAGCGCCACGGCCTGGTCGAGAGGATGGATGTCTGTGCTCATGGCAAACGAGTGTGATGGCAAGCGGCGCCCGCGTCCGTCAAGCCGGCGACTCTGCGGGTGAGGGAAAGCGCGGGTGGGCCGCGGCGGCCGGCGCCTTGGTCCAGCCCGAGAACACGTCCACGGCCCGGCCCCAGAGCGCGTCGCGCATATCGGCGCGGAAGAAGCCGAAATGCCCTATGCGCCGCAACTGCAGGGCCTTGGGTTCGATGCGCTCGATGCGGCTGGGGGCATTGGCGTAGAGCGCGAACAGGTGCTCGGTGCCGCGCCAGGTCATGAGTTCGTCGTCGCTCATGGACAGCGCCATCACCGGAAAGCGCACGGCGGCGTAACTGCGCGCGGCGGCCTCGCCCTCGGCACCCACGCTGTAGCGCGGATTCAGGCACCAGCGGCGCCACTGCAGCATGACGCCGGCCGGCAGGTCGCCCACCTTGCGCAGGCGCCGGCCCGGAAAGTAGCCGCACAGGCGCGTGGCCACGGGCACCAGCACATGCCAGAAATAGGGAACCATGCGCTTGAGGCGGGGCGCGTTGTCGCGCCAGTAGCCGCTGCCGGCCGCAATGCTCAAAAGGCCGTCCACCAGCTGCGGGGAGCGCAGCAGGCCCGGCAGCTGGGCGCCCAGGCTGTGGCCGATCAGGAACAGCGGCTGGTCCGGCAGCTGCGCCTTGGCATGGGCGATGACCGCCTCGTAGTCGCGCGCCCAGTCGCACAGGTCGGCACGCACCTGGCGCAAAGAGCCTTGCAGGGAATCGCCATGGCCCCGGTAGTCAAAGCTGGTCACCCGATAGCCCTGGCCCGCAAGCCAGGTGGCAAAGGCCTCGTAGAAGGCCTGGCGCACCCCCATGGCCCCGCCGATGACCACGCTGGCGCGCGGCGGGCCAGCGGGCGTGTAGACGCGCAGCGCCAGCGTGGCGCCATCGCTGCTGAGTTGGTGTTGTTCCATGGCTGTCTCCTGGTCGGTGCCGCAATGTGCTGACACCAAGTCAAAAACCGGCGCGGCCCCACGCCAGGGACACCAAGGAAGGGCCGCCCCGCACCGAGGGTGTCGTCCCCCTCCCTCGCGCAGCGAGTAGAGAGGCGCCGTGCAACGGGGGAAGCGGCAAAGCCGCTCAGGGGGTGCTACATCCTCTCGAAGATGCCGGCGGCGCCCTGGCCCATTCCGACGCACATCGTCACCATGCCGTAGCGCAATTGCTTGCGGCGCAGCGCATGCACCACGGTGGCCGAGCGGATGGCGCCCGTGGCACCCAGCGGGTGGCCCAGGGCAATCGCGCCGCCCATGGGGTTGACCTTGGCGGGGTCCAGACCCAGCGTGTTGACCACGGCCAGCGACTGGGCGGCAAAGGCTTCGTTGAGCTCGAACCAGTCGATGTCGTCCTGCTTGAGGCCCGCATAGCGCAGCGCGGCCGGGATGGCTTCGATGGGGCCGATGCCCATGATGGCCGGCGGCACGCCCTTGCTGGCATAGCTCACGAAGCGCGCCAGCGGCGTGAGGCCGAAGCGCTGCACGGCGGCGCCGCTGGCCAGGATCAGCGCGCCTGCGCCATCGCTGGTCTGCGAGCTGTTGCCGGCCGTCACCGAGCCGCGCGCCGCGAACACGGTGCGCAGCTTGCCCAGGCCTTCCAGGCTGGTGTCGGGGCGCGCGCCCTCGTCCAGCTCCACGGTGCGCGTGCGCACCACGGGTTCGCCCTTGGCCAGGTCCAGGCCCCGGTCGGCGACCTCGATGGGCGTGATCTCGTCCTTGAACTCGCCGGCCTGCTGCGCGGCCAGGGCACGGCGGTGCGACTCCAGCGCAAAGGCGTCCTGCGCATCGCGCGAGACCTTCCACTGCTGGGCCACCTTCTCGGCCGTCAGGCCCATGCCGTAGGCAATGCCCACGTCGCCATCGCGCTCGAAGATGGACGGCGACAGCGAGGGCGCGTTGCCCATCATGGGCACCATGCTCATGCTCTCGACGCCGGCCGCGATCATCACGTCGGCCTCGCCCACGCGGATGCGGTCCGCCGCCATGGCCACGGCCGACAGGCCCGAGGCGCAGAAGCGGTTCACGGTGATGCCACCCACGCTGGTGGGCAGGCCCGCCAGCACGGCGCTGATGCGCGCCACGTTCAGGCCCTGCTGGGCCTCGGGGATGGCGCAGCCGCAGATGATGTCCTCGATGGCAGCCGGGTCCAGCCCCGGCACCTGGGCCAGCGCGGCCTTCAGCGTGGTCGCCAGCAGGTCGTCGGGACGGTAGTTGCGGAAAAAGCCCTTGTGCGACTTGCCGATGGGCGTGCGCGTGGCGGCGACGATGTAGGCGTCTTGGATTTGTTTCATGGAGATTGCTCCTCGATCTCAGTTATTCATCACCCCCGCAGCCCCCGAAAAGGGCGCGCCCCAGACAACTGGCGTGCTCCAGACCAGGGACAGCAAGCAAGGGCCGCCCCGCCGCGAGGCTGTCGTCCCCCTGGGGGAAGGCGCGAAGCGACTCAGGGGGGGACATATCAATTCCGGACGGGCTTGCCGGTGTTCAGCATTCCGAGAATGCGTTCATGTGTCTTCGGATGGCCGATCAGGTGGCAGAACGCCTTGCGTTCGAGCTTCATCAGATAGGCCTCGTCCACCAGGGTGCCCGCATCCACGTCGCCGCCGCAGACCACGTTGGCGATCAGGCTGGCCACATGCTGGTCGAACTCGCTGATGAAGCCGCCGTCACGCATGTTGACCAGCGAGCCCTTGATGGTGGCCACGCCGCTGCGTCCCGCCACGGGGAAGCTGCGCGGCAGCGGCGCCCGCCAGCCGCCTGCGGCCATGGACTTGGCCTCGTTGATGGCGACGAAGAGCAGCTCGTCCTTGTGCGGCACGATGAGGTCGCTGTCCAGCAGGTAGCCCAGCTTGCGCGACTCGATGGCACTGGTGCCCACCTTGGCCATGGCCGCGGCCGTGAAGCCTTCGGTCAGGAAGGGCAGCAGGTCCTTGCCCGTGCTGGTGGCGGCGTTCTCTGCCGCGCGGCGCGCGATGTAGGTCAGGCCGCCCGCGCCAGGCACCAGGCCCACGCCGACTTCCACCAGGCCGATGTAGCTTTCCATATGCGCCACGCGGCGTGCGCTGTACACAGCCAGCTCGCAGCCGCCGCCCAGCGCCATGCCATGGATGGCCGCAACCACGGGCACCTGGGCGTAGCGGATGCGCAGCATCAGGTTTTGCAGCTCCTGCTCCACGCTTTCGATGGCGTCGGCGCCGCCGATCACGAAGGCCGGCATGGTGGCTTCCAGGTCGGCGCCCACGCTGAACGGCGCATCGCCCGACCAGATGACCATGCCCTGGAAGTCGGTCTCGGCCACGTCCACGGCCTCCATCAGCGCTTCCATGACTTCGGGGCTGATGGCGTGCATCTTGTTCTTGATGCTGGCGATCAGGATCTGGCCGTCCAGCGTCCAGGTGCGCAGCGCCTTGGATTCGGCGATCGTGGTACCTGCCGTCTTCCAGTCGGGCAGGCTGTCTTCGCCCAGCAGCCTCTCAGGGAAGATCTGGCGCTCGTAGACGGGCAGCACGCGGCGGGGCACGAACTGGCCCTTGGCAGGGCTCCACGAGCCCTGCGCCGTGTGCACGCCGCCGGCCTCGGCCACCGGGCCTTCGAAGACCCACTTGGGCAGAGGTGCCTTGCTCAATGCCTTGCCGGCATCGATGTCCTCCTGGACCATCTTCGCCACTTCCAGCCAGCCGGCTTCCTGCCACAGCTCGAACGGGCCCTGCTTCATGCCGAAGCCCCAGCGCATGGCCTGGTCCACGTCGCGGGCGGACTCCGCAATGCTCTCCAGGTGGATGGCCGCGTAGTGGAAGCTGTTGCGCAGGATGGCCCACAGGAAGCGGCCCTGCGCCCCCTCGGCATTGCGCAGCAGCTTCAGGCGCTCGGCAGCGGGCTTCTTGAGCATGCGGCCATAGACCTCGTCGGCCTTGCCGCCTGCGGGCACGTAGTCCTCGCTGTCCAGCTCGAACTGCAGGATGTCGCGGCCGACCTTCTTGTAGAAGCCCTTCTTCGCCTTCTGGCCGAGGTTGCCCAACTCGATCAGCTTGGCCAGCACGGGCGGCGTGCCGAAGCTGGCGTAGAAGGGATCGGTCTCGGCGCTGAGGTTGTCCTGCAGCGTCTTGATCACATGGGCCATGGTGTCCAGGCCCACCACGTCGGCCGTGCGGAAGGTACCGCTGGATGCGCGGCCCAGCTTCTTGCCGGTGAGGTCATCGACCACGTCGAAGGTCAGTCCGAAGTTCTCGACCTCCTTCATGGTGGCCAGCATGCCGGCGATGCCGATGCGGTTGGCGATGAAGTTGGGCGTGTCCTTGGCGCGCACCACGCCCTTGCCCAGGCCGCTGGTGACGAAGGCTTCGAGCTGGTCCAGCACCACGGGCTGCGTGGTCGGCGTGGCGATCAGCTCCACCAGCGGCATGTAGCGCGGCGGGTTGAAGAAGTGGATGCCGCAAAAGCGCGGCTTGATCGCGTCGGGCAGCGCCTCGGACAGCTTGGTGATGGACAGGCCCGAGGTGTTGGACGCCACGATGGCGTGCTTGGCCACATGGGGCGCGATCTTGGTGTACAGGTCGAGCTTCCAGTCCATGCGCTCGGCAATGGCCTCGATGATCAGGTCGCAGCCCTTGAGCAGCTTGAGGTGCTCCTCGTAGTTGGCGGGCTGGATCAGGTCCGCGTCCTCGGCCACGCCGATGGGCGAAGGCTTGAGCTTCTTGAGGTTGGCGATGGCGCGCTCGGCGATGCCGCTTTTCGGGCCTTCCTTGGCAGGCAGGTCGAACAGCACCACGGGCACCTTGACATTGACCAGATGGGCCGCGATCTGCGCTCCCATCACGCCAGCGCCGAGCACGGCGACTTTCTTCACATTGAATCGGGACATGGATGTTCCACAAGTGGGAGGGAGGTGGCCGCTGCGGCCGCCTTCCGGAATGGTTTACTGCACGCGCACCCAGGTCTGGGTGCGGCCAAAGGGGCCGATGGAGCCGCGCACCTCGAGCTTGGCGCCGCCCTCGATGGGCGTCAGGCGCAGGGTGTAGGTCTTGCCGTTTTCGGGGTCGAGGATCTTGCCGCCTTCCCAGACGTCCTTGCCCTCGGCCTTCTTGGCGCCGCGGATGATCTCCAGCCCCTTGAGCGGCTGGCCCTTGCGGTCGTCAGAACACTCGGTGCAGGTGGCGGCCGGATCGGCGCCCTTGCGCAGGATCTGCTCGATGCGGCCCGTAACCACGCCGTCGTTCTCGGCCACGCGGATCTCAGACTTGGCTTCGCCGCTCTTGTCGTCCACGCTCTTCCACAGGCCCACGGGCGTCATCTGCGCCTGCGCCGCGACGGCCGTGAGGCCCAGCACCATTGCTGCCAGTGCTTGATATGCCTTCATTTCAAACCCCTTTCGCCTAGAAAGGCGCACAGGCCACGCTGATGCGCACAGCCCGTGCTCCCATGTTGGAGTGAAGCCGTTCAGGCCAGCGCTGCGTCCGTATCCATCAGGGACTTGCTGCCCGCGCGGGCCGTGCGCATCAGCGTCGCGGTCTCGGGGAACAGCTTGGCGAAGTAGAAACGCGCGGTCTGCAGCTTGGCCTGGTAGAACGGGTCGGTGTTGCCCTTGGCGATTTCACGCAGCGCCACCTGGGCCATGCGGGCGAAGAAGTAGCCGAACACCAGGTGGCCCGCCACACGCAGGTAGTCCACAGAGGCGGCGCCCACCTCGTCGGGGTTTTGCATGCCCTTGAAGCCGATCTCGGTGGTGAACTTGGTCATCTGGTCGCCCAGGTAGGCGATGGGATTGATGAACTCGGCCATCTTCTCGTTGACGCCCTCTTCCTCCACCAGTTGCGCCACCAGCTTGCCGAACTTCTTGAGCGATGCGCCCTGGTTGCCCAGCACCTTGCGGCCCAGCAGGTCCAGCGCCTGGATGCCGTTCGTGCCTTCATAGATCATGTTGATGCGCGCATCGCGCACGAACTGCTCCATGCCCCATTCGGTGATGAAGCCATGGCCGCCATAGACCTGCTGGCTCATGGTGGTGGCCGTCCAGCCGTTGTCGGTGATGAAGGCCTTGACGATGGGGGTCAGCAGCGCCACCAGCTCGGCGCTGTCCTTGCGCACCTTTTCGTCGGGGTGGTTGAACTCCTTGTCGATCAGGAAGGCGCAGTAGGTCACCAGCGCGCGGCCGCCTTCGGCATAGGCCTTGGCCGTCAGCAGCATGCGGCGCACGTCGGGGTGGACGATGATGGGGTCGGCCGGCTTGTCCTTGGCCTTGGTACCCGACAGGCTGCGCATCTGCAGGCGGTCCTTGGCATAGGCCAGGGCGTTCTGGTAGGCCACCTCGGTCAGGCCCAGCGACTGGTTGCCCACGCCCAGGCGGGCGGCATTCATCATCACGAACATGGCCTGCAGGCCCTTGTTCGGCTGGCCCACCAGGGTGCCGATGGCGCCGTCGATATTGATCTGAGCCGTGGCATTGCCATGGATGCCCATCTTGTGCTCCAGCGCACCGCAGAAGATGGGGTTGCGCTCGCCCAGCGAGCCATCGGCCTTGACCACGAACTTGGGCACCACGAACAGGCTGATGCCCTTGGAGCCCGGGGGCGCATCGGGCAGGCGGGCCAGCACCAGGTGGACGATGTTGTCGGTGAAGTCGTGCTCGCCAGCGCTGATGAAGATCTTGTTGCCGGTGATTTTGTAGGTGCCCTCGGGCGCGCCGGCCACGGGCTCGGCCTTGGTGCGCAGCAGTCCCAGGTCGGTGCCGCAATGGGGCTCGGTCAGGCACATGGTGCCAGTCCACTCGCCGCTGGTCAGCTTGGGCAGGTACAGCTTCTTTTGCTCTTCCGTGCCATGCACATGCAGGGCCTCGTAGGCGCCGTGCGACAGCCCGGGGTACATGGTCCAGGCCTGGTTGGCGCTGTTGAGCATCTCGTACAGCGCCGAGTTCACCGCAAAGGGCAGGCCCTGGCCGCCATAGGCCGTGTCGCAGGACAGCGAAGGCCAGCCGCCTTCCACGTACTTCTGGTAGGCCTCCTTGAAGCCCTTGGGCGTGGTGACCTCGTGGGTTTCCTTGTTCAGCACGCAGCCCTCGGCATCGCCGCTGATGTTCAGCGGAAACGTCACATTGGCCGCGAACTTGCCCGCCTCTTCCAGCACGGCGTTGATGGTGTCGGCATCGACCTCGGCATGCGCCGTCATCTGCCGGTAGTCATCCGTGACCTTGAACACCTCGTGCATGAGGAATTGCATGTCGCGCAGGGGCGGGTTGTAGCTGGGCATTTGTCTTCTCCTGTGTTGGCGGGGTTTGCAGTGGATGCGGTGAAAACGGTGAAACTGAAAAATCAGGTCGGGCTGGCGTAGCGCACCAGAATGCTCTCGAAGCCGTCGATGGCGCGCTGCATGGAGCCTTCGTTGCGCAGGAAGCGCGCCTCGTAATGCAGGGCCAGGATCAGGCCGTGGATCTCGAACAGCAGCTGGTTCTCGTCCAGGTCGGCACGCAGGTCGCCGCATTCGCGGCACTGCACGATGGTGCGGCGCATGGCTGCGTGCCAGGTCTGGACCGAGGCCGTCAGCGCATCGCGCACCGGCCCCGTGCGGTCATCGAACTCCACGGCGCCGCTGATATAGATGCAGCCCGAGTCCAGCTCGATCGACGTGCGCTTCATCCAGTTGTCGAACAGCGCGCGCAGACGCGCCACGCCGCGCGGCGCCTGAAGCGCCGGGAAGAACACTTCCTGCTCGAAACGGTCGTGGTATTCATGCACCACGGAAATCTGCAGCTCCTCGCGCGAGCCAAAATGCGCGAACACGCCCGACTTGCTCATGCCCGTCAGCTCGGCCAGAGCGCCGATAGACAGGCCCTCAAGGCCAATGTGCGTGGCCAGGTTGAGGGCAGCCTCCACAATGGTGGCCTTGGTCTGCTGACCCTTGTGCAGCGCGCGGCGCGGCGCGGGAGCAGCCGCTTCGTGCACGGAAGAGCCGGCCTTGGGATCGGCATTGGAGTTGGCCGGAGAGCGGGCGGCGCGGCGTGGGGCGGAAACGCTGGACATGCGAAATTCTTGTTAAAACGAACGTTCGTGCTATTTTGCATGGAAAGCTTGTCGCGGCGAAGACATGCGGGGGAAAACACCTAGCAACCCGAAGCCCCTCCACCGCGTGCCCATGAAAAAAGCCACCGGCGCAAGCGGGTGGCTTTGCTGCAAAGCGGACCCTGGGGTCCGCTGGGCCATGTTCAGACCATCAAGGCCAGGCTGGCTTCCAGATGCTCGGTCGGCAGGCGGCGGAAACCCGAGCGTGCGTAGCGCTGCAGGCGGCCCAGCGCGAACGACGTCAGCACGCTGGCGGCGACCTGGGCATCGACCGTCGGGGCGGAGGAGCCCAGCGCACCGGCGGCGGGGCGCAGGCACTGGCGCAGCGTGGATTCGATGCGGTCGAAGAACTGGTTCATGCGGGCCTGCAGACGCTCGTGCTCGAAGACGATGGCATCGCCCACCATGACGCGCACCATGCCGGGGTTGCGCTCGCCGAACTGCAGCACCAGCGAGATCACGCGGCTGGCCTGGCGCATGCCATCCACTGCGGGACGCTCTTCCTCAGGCACATCCCGCCCGACGATCTGCTGCACCAGCGTGAAGACGGATTGCTCAATGAACTCGATCAGTCCTTCGAACATCTGGGCCTTGCTGGCGAAGTGGCGGTACAGGGCCGCCTCGCTGACGCCCAGGTGAGCGGCCAGCGCTGCCGTGGTGATGCGTTCTGCGCCGGGCTTTTCCAGCATGGCCGCAAGCGCCTGAAGGATCTGCTCGCGCCGCTCCCCGGGTTTGGGGCGTTTGCGCGCAGGCGTGGGGGCGGAAGCGGAGGCGGCTTCGTCGGAAACGACATCAGCGCCAGGAGCGGATAAAGGCGACAGGACTTCAGACTCGGACATAAGCAGATCAACTATTTGTAAGTAATTCTCTCACAGCCCTCGGCGGCAACTCCGCACAAAGCTGTCCCCATGAGCGCAACCGTCAGGATCGCGTCCCTGTTGGCTGCGCTGCTACTGTTTCCGAGAGCACGGCCGGCATTTGCAATGGAAGCTCCAAGCGTACCAGCAGGCCCTTGCCCTGCGCGCCGGCGCCAAAGGCCAGAGTGCCCTGGTGCAACAGGGCGATTTCATCGGCAATCGCCAATCCCAGCCCCGTTCCATCGCCTGACGCACCCTGGGCGCGGTAAAAGCGCTGCGTGATCTGCGAGCGCTCGGCCTCGGGCACGCCGGGGCCATCGTCCTCGATCTCCAGGAAGGCCCACCCTAGCGGCTCATCCGCAGACTGCCCCGCGCCATGGTACATGCCGCAGCGCAGCGTGACGCTACCGCCGGGCGGCGTGTACTTGATGGCGTTGTCCACGAGATTGGACACCAGTTCGCGCAGCAGCCAGCTGTGACCCCAGACACTGGCCGGAGCAACGTCAAGGCCGAAGTCCAGCCCCTTGGCGCTGGCCTGGTCGAAGAACATTTCCAGCATGCTTTCGCACAGGTCCTTGAGGTCCACCTGCTGCAGCGGCTGGACTTCGGCATTGCGGGCGTCGGCACGTGACAGCGCCAGCAACTGGCGTGCCAGCTGCGAGGTGCGCCGCGTGGCGTCGCGCAATTGCTCGATCTGCGTCACGCTGAGCACCACCTGGGCCTCGGTGCCCTTGCGCCTCGCTTCGGCCTGGGCAGCCTGCGCGCTCAGCGCCCAGGCCTCGACCTGGGCTTGCAAGGCCGCCAGAGGCGTGCGCAATTGATGGGCGGCATCGGCCACAAAGCGCCGCTGGCCTTCGGCCTGGGCGTTGACCAGTGCAAACAATCGGTTGAGCGAGCGCACCAGCGGGCGGACCTCGGCCGGCGAGCTGTGCTCAGAGATGGGACTGAGGTCGCGCGGCGAGCGCCGCTCCACAGCCTGGGTCAGGGTCAGCAGCGGCCGGAAGGCCCGGCTGACCGACCAGTAGATGGCAATGCCAGCGCCCGCGATCAGCAGAACGCTGGGCAGCAGCACATGCAGCAGCAACTGGCGCACCCATTGCTGGCGTACGTCGCCACCGTCGGCCAGCACGAGCACCATTTCACCGGCGCCATAGGTTTCGGCGCGCATGACGGCCACGCGGTAGGTCAGGCCGTCATGCTCCTGGCTGTGGAACTCGGCCAGCGGCGTGGAAGGCACATCGAAGCGGATCCAGGTGTCGCCGGCAACGACATGGCCCTGCAGGTCGCCCACGGCATATCCGACGTCGTTGCCGCGCTGGCGCAAGACTTCCTCGATGGCGGGCGTCAGCGCGACCAGCGGCGGCGTTCCCTCGGCAATCGACGGTGCCAGCACGGAGTCGGCCAGCGCGGGCAGCAGGCGCAAAAGGCGCTGGTCATGCTGGGTGGAGGCCTCGTCTGCCGAGCGGTAGCCGAACCAGCCGCCCATCAGCGCCAGCAGCGTCAGCGGCACCACCAGCAGCACCAGCAGGCGAAGTCGCAGATTGGCTGTCATGGGCGGTCAGCGCCTGGGGCCATGCGCCATGTCTGCATCAGGCAACGGTATGCGAGAGTTCCAGCCGATAGCCGAAGCCCCGGATGGAGCGCAGGGCCACGCCGTGCGGCTCCAGCTTGCTGCGCAGGCGAGAGACATAGACCTCGACCGCATTGGGTGTGATCTCTCGGTCCCAGCCCGTGAGCGCCTGCAGCAGCTTGTCCTTGCTGGCCGGCTTGGGCGCGTGGATCAGCAGGTATTCCAGCACGGTCCATTCGCGCGGGCCCAGGTCGATGGGCAGCAGCTTTCCCTCGCTCTCATCGTCTTGCGCAGGCTGGCGCGCGCCGGCGCGGCGGCCTGCCGTGTCCAGCTCGATGGGACCGAAGCTGAGGACGGCCGATGTGGCTGCCTGTGATCGGCGCAGCAGCGCGCGCAGCCGGGCCAGCAGTTCAGGAAGCTCGAAGGGCTTGACCATGTAGTCGTCGGCGCCCTGGTCCAGGCCCTGCACGCGGTCCTGCAGCGCGTCGCGCGCCGTCAGAATCAGCACGGGCATGGCCGAGCTCTCCACCGCGCTGCTGCGTAGGCGGCGCGTGAGCTCCAGCCCGTCGATACCGGGCAGGCCGATGTCGATCACGGCCAGGTCGAAGGCTTCCTGGGCCAGCACCTCCAGGGCGCGCTCGGCACTGCCGACCCAGTCCACGGCATACCCCGCATCGGACAGCCCCAGCTTGATGCCGCTGGCCACCATCACATCGTCTTCCACAAGAAGCAAACGCATATCAAACCTAAAAAACAAAAGCCGCCCAAAGGCGGCTTGCAGCAGACCGGCCCAGGCCGTCAGACCACGCCCGGGCCATGCGCGATGGTAACGCGAACCGCAAAGTCCGCGCCATCGGGCCTCAATGGCTGCGGATCATGGTGCCGTAGGCCTGGTCGGTCAGGATTTCCAGCAGCATGGCATGCGGCACGCGGCCATCGATGATGTGCACGGCGTTGACGCCGGCCTTGGCGGCATCCAGGGCGCCGCTGATCTTGGGCAGCATGCCACCCGAGATGGTGCCGTCGGCGAACAGGGCGTCGATCTCGCGCGCCGTGAGGTCGGTCAGCAGGCTGCCTGCCTTGTCCAGCACGCCGGGAGTGTTGGTCAGCAGCACCAGCTTTTCGGCCTGCAGCACGGTGGCCAGCTTGCTGGCGACCACGTCGGCGTTGATGTTGTAGCTCTCGTTTTCCTCGCCAAAGCCGATGGGGCTGATCACGGGGATGAAGGCGTCATCCTGCAGCGCGCGCACCACGCTGGGGTCGATGGAGACGATGTCGCCCACCTGGCCCACGTCGTACTCGATGTTCGGATCCTTGTTGTCGACCATCTTGAGCTTGCGTGCGCGGATCAGGCCGCCATCGCGCCCTGTCAGGCCCACGGCCTTGCCACCGGCCTGGTGGATCAGGCCCACGATGTCCTGCTGCACCTCGCCGGCCAGCACCCATTCCACGACTTCCATGGTCTCCGCATCGGTCACGCGCATGCCCTGGATGAACTCGCCCTTCTTGCCCAGGCGGTTAAGGGCCGTCTCGATCTGCGGCCCGCCGCCATGCACCACCACCGGATTCATGCCCACCAACTTCAGCAGCACCACGTCTTCCGCGAAGTCGGCCTGCAGGGCCGGATCGGTCATGGCGTTGCCGCCATACTTGATGACCATGGTCTTGCCGTGGAACTTGCGGATGTAGGGCAGGGCCTGGGCGAGGATTTCGGCCTTGTCGCGGGGGGCAATCGAGAGGATATCGTTCATGGTGCTAGCCCTGGGGCGTGGAAGTAGTCAACAACAAGGCGGGCATTGTGCCGCAACTGCGCCGCAGTGTTGCATGCCCGGATGACGGAACGCCCATGGCGCCCGGTCATCATCCATTGTTCTGCATCCAGCCCGGCAGCTTGAAGCGCACGATGGCCAGATAGGCCACCACGTAGCTGACCACGAACAGCAGGCAAAAACCCACCAGAACGGGCGTATTGCTCCAGAACAGCAATGCCGGCACCACGGTCAGCAGCGTGAAGGCCCACAGATAGGGGGAGGTCCGGTTATTGCGGCGAAGCATGCGCCGGGCCAGATCATCGTCGAACACGCCGCGCACGATGCGCCGATAGATGAGCTGGTGGAAATGCAGGGCATCCGCCATGCCCGGCGACATGCCGCGCATCAGCTTGCGGTAGATGGAGAACACCGTCTCCCAGACCGGATAGATCAGCAGCAGCATGGGAAACCATGGAGAGACTGCGGAATTGCGCTGCACCAGGGCGATGCTGGCCAGGGCAATCGCCAGGCCCCAGACATAGGCTCCGCCATCGCCGGCAAACATCATGCCGCGCGGGTAGTTCCAGACCAGGAAGCCGCAGGTGGCGGCGGCCAGCGTCACCAGCATGGCGGCCAGCGTGCGGTCGCCCACCTGCAAGGCCACATGGGCCAGCGCCAGGCAGATGATGGTGGCCACCATGCCCGCCAGCCCGTTGTAGCCGTCGATGATATTGAAGGCATGGGGCAGGCCCGTCAGGGCCAGGACGGCCAGGCCCATGCCCAGCCAGGGCATGGCAGGACCCAGCGCCTGTTCCAGCCAGGGCCAGCCGAGCCGGGGCACGGTGAGGCCGCACAGCAAAACCGCCAGCACGGCGCTCAGCAGGGTCAGCACCAGCCGGTAGCGCACGCTCAGGCGCTGCGAGACATCCTCGATGATCCCCCCGACCACGGCCGGCAGCATGGCGGCCAGGCATACGACGACCCACAGCTGCATGCGCAGCGACGAAGGATCTCCGCGCATGCTCAGCCAGGTGCCGACTCCCCAGGAGACAGCCAGCCCGAGGTACATGGGCACGCCCCCCAGCCGGGGCACCTCGCCCATGTGGAAACGCTGAGGCTTGTCGTATCCGTAGGAGGACGTTGCGGACCGCCGGGCCCAGCGCAGCAGCAGCGCACAGCCGATGAAGGAGACCATGAAGGCCAGTACCGACATCCAGATCACGATGGTTCTCCACGCAGGCTGCGCAGCGAGGGCGCTGCCTGCGGCAGGGCCCTGGCCTTGCGGTAGGCCGGGCGGCTCCACAGCCGCAGCAGGCTGGCCACGTGCCATGCGCCGTGGCGCAGGCTGCGCCGGCTCGCCCTCTGGCCCGCATGGACCACAGGCAAACCGCCGCGCCTGAGCTCTCCGCCCAGCACCCGCAGGCGAAGGCACAGATCCACATCCTCACAATACATATAGAAACCTTCGTCAAACCCACGCAGCCGCAGCCAGCTGTCCCTGCCCAGCACCAGGCAGGCCGCATTCACCCATTCCACACGCCGCTCCACGCGCCCACGCAGCTTGCGCCGCAGCAAATTCCACAGCGATGGCAACTCCCGTTCGAAATCCTGCAGCGCGCCGTCTTCACCGATCTGCGGGGGATAGGCCAGGGCCAGTCCCGGACGGGCCACCAGCGCCAGAAGGTCTTGCAACGGCTCCTCCTGCTCGCTCCAGAACACATCGGGATTGATCACGCAGACAAACGGCTCCCGTGCGCTCGCCAGCGCCCGGTTGTGGTTGCAGCCGAACCCCAGAGGCTGCGCATTGCGCCGGATCTCCAGAGCAAAGGGCCAGCCGGCCACGGGCGCCTGGGGCTCCGCCTCGGGAATGTTGAGCGTCAACACCACACGGGACACCGGCGCAAGGCGCGCCGAGGCCAGGCACTCAAGCAGCCTCTGGATATGAGCGCCATGTCCGTGGCTCACCACCGACACGACCAACGATGAACCCATCAATGCCGCCCTTCAGATCTTCAAATTCCCGCACGGGAATCACGCGCCGCAGAAACGGCGGCACAGAGTATTCCGCCGACGGCCTTCGTCAAGCGTCAGCGGCCATGCCGTAATGCAAAAAAATGCAACAGCCGCGCAATATGTCATTACCCGGCCATGCCATGCAGTCACTGCAGTGGCCGGCATTATGATGCGCGACAATCTGCCGCCCGGACTTCCGGGATTTTTTGCGCCCTGACGTGGGCGCAGCTTGCTGCCCGCTGCGGACTGGCCAAGGCCGTCTGGCGTGAATGAATATGGCCGCGGCACCTGCTCCCAGCGGAGAGATTGCCCGGCACCCCTTTTCCTATGACCACACCCATTCCCGATCCCCACGTCTACCTGCGCACTGTCGATCTGAACGAGCGCACGTCGCTGTCCGTGCTGGCCGGCCATGTCCGGGCCCAGGCGCACATACTGGATCTGGGTTGCGGCAGCGGTGCACTTGGAGCCTTTCTCGCCGAGCACAAGCAATGCGTCTGCGATGGCGTCACCCTGAGCCAGGAAGAAGCCCGCCATGCAGCGCCCTTCTACCGCCATGTCCATGTGGCCGACCTGGAGGATTGCGATCTGGACCAGCTCTTCGGCGATGCGCGCTATGACTACATCGTCTGCGCCGACGTGCTGGAGCACCTTCGCCAGCCCGAGCGCATCCTGGCTGCATGCCGCAAGCGGCTGACGCCCGAAGGCCGTCTGCTGATCTCCGTGCCCAATGCAGGCTACAGCGGCCTGGTGGCAGAACTGCTGCATGGCGAATTCCGCTACCGCGAAGAAGGCCTGCTGGACCGCACCCACCTGCGTTTTTTTACGCGGCGCTCGCTGTCGCGCTTTCTGGCCGAGCAAGGCTGGCAGGTGGACGACATCGACACCATCGAACGGGCGCTCCCCGAATCCGAATTCCGCGTCGCCTACGACAGCCTGCCCCCTGCCGTTGCGCGCCACCTGCTGGCCACACCCGATGCACTGGCCTACCAGTTCATCGCCAGTGCCGCCCCGGTGGCCCAGGCACAGGCCATCGAGCCGCCGGTGAACTATCCACAGGCACATGCCCTATTCACGGCACAGCTCTACATGGCACGCGCTGGCCGCTATGACGAAGAAAGCAAGCTTTCCACCACGGGCATCATTGGCCAGGCACGCCAGACACTGCGCTTTGCGCTGCCCGACCACAACACTTCACTGAGCCATCTGCGTCTGGACCTGGCCGACCGGCCGGGCTTCATACACCTGCACCGGCTGGCCTTGCTCGATGCGCAAGGCGCCGTCGTCTGGCAATGGCTGCCCGAGGATTCGGACGCCGCCCTGCTGGGGCAACGCCCTCATCATCAGCTCGTGTGGAATGGACTTCATCCGGCAGGCGCCTTCTCGCTGATGCTGCTTCTGACCGGCGATGACCCCTGGTTCGAACTGCCCATTCCCGCAGAAACCCTGGCTGCACTGCGTGGCGCCTCGCTGGAGATCGAGATGGGATGGCCCATGTCGGCCGACTATCTGGCGCTGGCGGGCGCCGTGCAGCCGCTTGAACGGCAGATCGCGCAGGAGCGCAGCCGGGCCAATGATCTGCAGGATCAGTGGCACACACAGCGCATGCTGCTTGAGCAGCAGCACGCGCAGGATGTCCAGCAACTGGAAGAGCGAAGCGCTGCGATCCATAGGCTTCAGCACCGCAATGCCCTCCTGGAAGACAGCCACCAGTCGCAGAGCAAGGAGCGCGCCATCTGGCAGCAAGAGGCCACCCGCGTGCAGCGGGACTTCGCGCGCCTGGAGCAGCACCTGCGCGATATCGAGAACTCCACCGTCTTCCGGGCCACGCGCCCTCTCGTCCACGCCAAGATGCGCATTGACCGCCTGCTGGGCCGCACGCCAGTGCCTGCCCCCGTCCTCCACACACCCGTGCCCCAGCCGATGCCGCAGCAGCCCGTCGATGTGATCGTGCCCGTGTACCGCGGCCTGGACGACACGCGCAACTGCATCGAATCCGTTCTGGCCAGCCCCTGCCGCACGCACTGGCAACTCGTGGTCATCAACGATGCCAGCCCGGAGCCCGAAGTCACGACCTGGCTGCGCGAGAAGGCTGCGCAGGAGCCCCGCATCACTTTGTTGGAGAACGAGGAGAACCTCGGCTTCGTCGGCACCGTCAACCGCGGCATGGCGCTGAACATCGCCCATGACGTGCTGCTGCTCAACAGCGACACCGTGGTTGCCAATGACTGGCTGGACCGCATCCGCCAGGCTGCCTACGGCGATGCACGCATCGCCTCCGTCACGCCGTTTTCCAACAACGCCACCATCTGCAGCTACCCGCGCTTTTGCGAGGGCAACGACCTGCCGCCCGGCATGGACACGGCCGCCATCGACGCACTGTGCGCGCGCACCAACCCCGGCCAGGTGGTGGACGTGCCGACCGGCGTGGGCTTTTGCATGTACATCCGCCGCGACAGCCTGAACGCCGTCGGCCTGTTCGACACCGAGCACTTCGGCAAGGGCTATGGCGAGGAAAACGACTTCTGCCAGCGTGCCGCAGCCGCTGGCTGGCGCAACCTGCATCTGCTGGACACCTTCGTGCTGCACACAGGCGGCGTGAGCTTCGGAGAAAGCAAGAGCCCGCGTGAACGTGCCGCCATGGAAACCCTGCGCAGGCTGCATCCGCGCTACGAAGCCGATGTCATGGCCTTCGTCCAGGCCGACCCTGCGCGCACGGCACGCCTGGCGCTGGATGTGGCACGCCTGCAGGCCGAGGCAGCGCAGCAGCCCGTGGTGCTGGCCGTGCTCCACGATCGGGCGGGCGGCACCGTGCGCCATGTCCGCGAACTGGCGCAGTTCCTGCAAGGCAAGGCACTGTTCCTCATGCTGTCCCCAGCCGCAGGTGGAGTCGTGGTCCTGCGCCGTGCCGAAGAGAAGGAAGCCTTCGAGCTCGCCTTCCGCATCAACGACCAGATGGAGGAGCTGGTGCAGGCCCTGCGCCAGCTGGGCGTGGTGCACGTGCACTACCAGCATCTCCTGGGCCACAGCGAAGCCATCCTGGACCTGCCCGCACGCCTGGGAACGGCCCATGACTTCACGGCCCATGATTTCTACACCTACTGCAAGAATATCTCGCTGACCGGCATCGACAACCGCTACATCGTGCCGCCCCGCGCGGGCGAATGCGGCTGCTGCGAACCAACGGACACAGCCCCCTATGCCGGCACCGTGGCCCAGTGGCGCCACCGCAATGCGCTGCTGCTGAACAACGCGCGCCATGTGCTGGCCCCCAGCCAGGACACAGCCAGCCGGATCGCCGGCTTCGTGCCCGGGGCACGCGTCCAGGCCGTTGCCCACACCGACATGCCGGCACAGTTGCCGACCCCAACGGCACGCACATTGGCCGCCACGGCCCCACTCAAGATCGTCGTGCTGGGAGCCATGAGTGCCATCAAGGGGGCCGACGTGCTTGAAGCCGTGGCTATCGAAGCCGCCAAACGCGGAGCTCCTGTGGAATTCCATCTGCTCGGCTATGGCTACCGCAGCCTGCAGACCCAGCCACGCGCACGCCTGACGGTGCATGGTGGCTACAAGGAAGAGGAATTGCCTGCGCTGCTGGAGTGGCTGCAGCCCGACCTGGCCTGGTTCCCCGCCCAATGGCCGGAGACCTACAGCTACACGCTCAGCGCCTGCCTGGCCGCCGGACTGCCCATCGTCGCGCCCGACATAGGGGCCTTCCCCGAAAGGCTGGCAGGCCGCGACTGGTCCTGGGTCATGCCCTGGGACGCCAGCACCGCCCAATGGCTGGACTTCTTCGCGCAAATACGCGAACGCCACTTCATTGAAGGACAGCTGCCGCAGCAACCGGCCGCAACAGGGAGTGCCGCCGCCCAGCCGGGAGCGGCTTTCTATGGCGACGGTTATCTCCAGGGGCTGCAGCCGCGCGATCAGGCCCTGCTCCAGCCACTGGATGCGGCCTTCCTGGCCACACATCGCCTGCAACGCCAGGACCATGCTGCAAGATCGGGGGCCTTGATCCTGCTGGCCCACCTGCGCTCGCTACCCATCCTGCGCGGCGTGGCCAGGCGTATTCCCGCGCACTGGCAGCGCCGGGTCAAGAATTGGCTGCAGGCCTGAGTCAGCAGGCAAGACCGTCGCTGGCGGGCTTGCAGCCCCGACTGCCCTGAACCTTGCGCGCTTCAAGGCAAGGTCCGCATCGCACAAAGGTTGACAACGCTTCTCAGGCCATGCACTCCATACGCCAGTCATTCCACAGGGTCATCCATCGGATGTCCTTCCTGCTGCTGACCATACTGCTTTGCGGCTTCCTTCTACCGGCCGGTGCAACTGATACGGCCTTCCATGACCAAGGAGTACTGGAGGATATCCATTTCGATGCGGCCAAACAGCAGTTGATCGCCAAGGGTTGGAGCGCCTCCGGACGCAGCCACGCCTTTCCGACCCAGGCTTCGATCTTCCTGGACGACCACCTTGTCTACCAAGGCCGGCTCAATGCCCTGTCGTATCCCAGGCCCGACGTTGTGGCGGCTACAGGCAATCCGAACTGGGCCAACGCCGGATTCCACATCCGTGCCCCGCTCGACCCGGACTTTGCCTCCGGCACCTACACCGTACGCATGGAAATCATGACCACGGACGGCAGGCGTTTTGCGCTGACCACCATGGACAAGGCGCGACAGATCACGCTGCACCAGGCTGCCCGCGCCAGCCTGCTGCCCAGAGCCGGCGCCCTTGTGGCCTTCTGCCTGCCTGCGCTGCTCCTGTTGCTGTCCCTGTCCGGATGGCAGTCCAGGCTGCGCATTGGTGCCAGGGCTTTTGGTGCGGCAACCGCAGCAGCCTTCATCATTCTGGTGGCGGGTGGATGGACCGGCTCCTCCGTTGCCCTGCTCTTTCAGAACGACGAGCTTGTTACCCATGACGAAAATGCCTGGCTTGGTACCCCCCAGATCATTCGCAGCGATGAATGGCAGGTCATCACCGCCATGGCCATCAGCCAATACCATGCCGCCGCACCCGGACACCTGCTGAAGAGCTTCGAGAACACCAGCACGGTTTTTTCCAGCGCCGGCCACAACATGAACACTGTGGGCATGAGCGGCGTGCCCGTCTCCAACCTGTCTGCGCTTGCCAAGCCAGCTACTTGGGGCTTTTTCATCCTTGACCTGCGGCGGGCGCTCGCATGGTACTGGTGGTTTCCTTACTTTGCCGGATTCGCTGCATGCCTGTGGGTCCTGGTGCGCATCGCACAACTGCGCTGGCAGCCCGCAGCTGTTCTTGCACTTAGCGTAAGTGCGTCCCCCATGTCAGTTGGCTGGTCGGGCTGGCCTGTCTACATCCTGTTTTTCGCACTGCTCGCCTTCGGCATGTTCCTGACCGCTTGGACAAGGCAATCCATCCGGCAGGTGCTGCCCAGGGCGTTGGTGGCAGGCTGGGCACTGGCAGGCTTTGCCCTTACCCTGTACCCGGCCTGGCTCGTAGTGGTGGCCAGCCTGCTGGGCCCGCTCGCCATAGCATGGCTGTATATGCACCGCGGGGACTGGCGCTGGAACTGGCAACAGGCACTGCTCGTGGTGGTCATGGCGCTTGTGCCCGCCCTTTTGCTCTACGCATGGTGGCTTCATGCTGCAGACGCCGTGTCGTCGATTGCTGCCACGGTCTACCCGGGAAGGCGCATGGAGACAGGGGGATACATGGATCCCTGGTATCTGACCAGAGGGCTTTTCGGTCCGGATCAGATGTTCCACATCACCGACATGCTTGTACCCAGCGATGCCGGCTCCTACATTTTCCTGGCCATTCCGCTGGCCTTGCTGTTTGCCTGGCAGCAAACGCAGGACATGCGGTGCAGGACGCCACGGCAACTGGATCTGGCGGGGTGCCTCTGCCTGACCTTCATTGGCTGGACCCTGTACTTTTCATACCAAGGCATACCTGCCTGGCTGGCTCAGGCGACGCAATGGGCCAAGGTTCCTGTCTACCGCACGGATATCGGCTTGCTGCTGGCTCAGACCTGGCTGCTGGCCAGCGTGCTCAGGAAACAATGGCCCACCCAGGCCTCGGAAATCATTCCAACCATCCCGGAAAGGCAGCGCCAGTTGTCGGCACTTGCGGTAACGGGAGCAACCGCCTGCGCATGGCTTGCGGTTTTCACCTATTCAACGCTGCCTGCGGCGATCTCCGAGACCATCAGTCCTGGGGTCGCCGTCATCACGGCAACGGCCTTTGCCGTCCTGGCCCTGCTGCTGGCAAACCGGCAATTTGTTGCCGCAATGGCCATCTACATGGTCTGGATGCTGGGAACAGCCCTGCCCTTCAACCCCTTGCTGCAGGCGCCATTGCATGTGGAACCAGGGCCAAAGCTGCAACAGCTGGACGCCGATGCCACGAGCCGCCAGGCCCGCTGGGTCGTGCTGGACAACAATCGGCAGGCCATGGCGCTGGCGGCATCTGGCATCAGGATCAGTTCAGGGATCTTCTACCACCCGCCTCTCGCGTTCTGGGAAAGACTGGACCCCGGGAGAAAATACTACGGTATCTACAACCGCTATCAGCACCTGACCATAGAAGGCGCCGAACTGCAAGGCACGGATTTCGAGCCCGTCCTCCATAGCCTGGACCATGTGCTGCTGCGTGTGAACACACGCAGCTTCGACTTCTCGAAGATTGCTGCCACCCACATCGCAGCACCGCAACGGCATGAGCAGGGCCTGAATCAGAATCCGCACCTGCGGCACCTGAAGTCCGAGGGCAGCTGGAGCTTCTATCGCACGATAGATTGATGGACGGGCCTGAGGCCCGATCCCGGCTATGGTTTACCCAGCAGCAGCAGGATCTCGTTGTTGCGCAACCAATCTTCGGGATAACGTCCCTGCAATGCCTCGGGAATGGGCATGTCCACATGGCGCCGCTCCTCACGCAACACCTCGAAACCGGCCTGCCGGGCGATATCGATCAGTTCATCAGCAGTGAGCCGGTTCAGCGCCTGGTATTCCTTGAACACGAAGCGCTTGTAGCCATCCGCACCGAAATCCGCAAAGCCAAAATCCACCTCGGCGGCATCGAGAGGGCCCTCATGCTTTTCGATGGTGTTCCACAACTCCTCTTCCGAGGCCATCAAATGGTGCCAGGGCATATCATCATAGCGACGCAGATGCGAGCCCCAAGGGGAGTGGAACAGGGGCTCGATCTGCAGGAAGAAGACGCCACCCGGCCGCAGACAGGCATGCAGGTCCGCCAGGATGGGCAGCACCTTGTCTCGCTGCACATGCTCGAAGGTGGACCAGCTCAGCAAGCCATCGTAGCCTGCATGCCTGCCCGCCAACGGCGAGTTTGGCACGATGGTCTCGAAGCTCAGCGCGGCGGGAATGCGCGACATGCCCAATTGCTCTCGTGCAATCCGGGGCAGCTTGGCATACTCCTGTCGAATGTCTATGCCGTGGATGGATGTCGCGCCGTGGCGCAATACCAAAGCTAGGTCGGTGATGCCGTCGCCACAGCCGAAATTCAGCAATTTGGCCTGGGACAGATTCAGCGACCGTCCCAGCCAGTCGTGGGCCAGATCAGCCGCATAGTTGAAATGCGCACGAAACCATTCATCCGTGATCTTGTCGGCATTCCATGGGGAAATGCCTAACAGCCGCTCCTGCAAACGCAGCATCCAACTCATGCGATCGTCCTCTTTGTTCTTTCTTTAGCCCAGATAACGTCTACAACAGCTGCAGTACATAGGCATCCTGGTGATTCCAGAAATGCACAAGAGAGCGATGGCGCAGCGCATCACTGCCCCAAGTCTCGGCAATGCGGTCCAGCACAAAGCGCTCAGAGGTAAAAGCTGTTCCGTATTCATTGGCGTCGATGGCGCTCGACTCGCTGGATGGGGCGAAGAAAAAACCATCATCATCGAGCTTCACGCTATCGAAGTCCGCCGCCTTCACACCATGCGTGCTGAACACCAGCAAACCGCCTGGTGCCACCGCATCGCGCAATACCTTCAGCCAGCGTGTCCAGGTCGAGCGCGGCAGATGGCTGAACAGCGACAGCACAAACACCAGCTCGTACTGCTGGGGCCAGCGTACCTGCTCCGGCACGCTGGCCGACGCAAAGCCGTTCACGCCGAATGTCTGCTGCGAGAAATCCACGGCATCGGCCACGATATCCGAGACCGTGACGCGTTCAGCCCCCAGGGCCTTGACCAAGTGCCGCGTGAAGCGGCCATGGCCGCTGGCGAACTCCAGCACGCTGGCCGTGCGCAACAGCGGCTTGTCCACGGCCTCCAGCAGCAGCATGAGTTCCGACAGCGTGCGCCAGCCGTCGGCGAAGTAATCGCGCAGCGGATTCACACTGGACGGATGACCTCGGAAGAAGCCAAAAATATCGTCCTTCGGGGAAATTCTGCAGTCCAGTCCCATTATGTTGGAGAACGAGCCCACAAGCCCATGGGCTTCTATCAGCGCATGCGCCTGCAGCAGGCTGTCGTCGTTTTCGCGTGCACGGACCAGCACCTGCGCAGCACCTGCGCGATCGCCACGCTCCAGGAGATGCAAAGCCTCCTGCAGCAATCGCTGCCCTTCACCGAGGGGATTCGAAGAATTGTCGGATGTCATGGGGTGTGGATTATGGAGCCAACGACAGGCAGCCGTGTATCCCGCCGTACGGGCTCAGCTCCAGTGGTGGGGCAACCGCACCAAGCCCGGCAAGGGTTTGGGAAAGATGAAGCGCAGGTGCAGGAACTGGAACCACTCGTCATAGACGGCCAGCCCTGTCTCATCGAACAGGAAAGCGCTGATCACGTAGTCGCCGCTGTGGAGCGGCAGCTCCGGGAACGTCAGTACGGTCTGCCAGGTTCCATCGGGCAACTGGCGAGGGACCGCTCCATCCTCATGCGTGGCCAGGGAGGTGATGCCCACGCCCTTGGACTGCTCGATCATGAAGCCGATATGGGGCCGCTCGCTCCCCCGGCCGCGCGCTGTGATGGTCACGACCAGATCCTGGCTTTGCAAGAGACCGGGCTGGTCGCCGGCAGGTTCGGCCAGATCCTTCACATCCACGGAAAGAATGCAGGCCGAACCACTGTCAACGGCCGCGACGGGACCTGCAGGCTCAGGCTGTACCTCCTGGTGTCCGGCACCCTCGCCCGCAGACACCTGCAGTGCGGCGACGGGAGCCTCCAGCGACTGCTGCTCACGCTCCTGGCGCTCGCGCGTATGCAGATCGTACGCGGCCAGCACTGGTTCGGTCGGGCCGAACTGCGCCACTTGGCCACCCCGCAGCCACAGGGCGGCATCGCAGAGATGGCGAATGTGATAGGGGCTGTGCGAGCAAAACAGGATGGTGCAGCCGCTTTTGCGGAACGCCATGATGCGTTCGATGCATTTCTTCTGGAAATGCTGGTCGCCCACAGCCAGGGCTTCATCGATGATCAGCACGTCCGGCTGCACCGCCGTCACCAGCGCAAACGCCAGCCGCACCGTCATACCGGATGAATAGGTCTTGACGGGCCGGTCCAGTGCTTCGCCCAGCTCGGCGAACGCCGCGATCTCGGGCTCGAGCTCGCGCATACGCTCATGGCTAATGCCGATCAGGCTGCCGCCGAAATACAGGTTGTCGCGCCCACTGAAATCAGGGTGGAAGCCCGCGCCCAATTCCAGGATGGCCGTCACCCGCCCCACGCGCTCGATCTGTCCGCAACTGGGCTGCAAGGTCCCCGCCAGCAGCTTGAGCAGTGAGCTCTTGCCAGCGCCGTTGTCACCGATCACGCCAATGCACTGCCCGCGCCGCAACTCGAAGGACACGTCCCGCAGTGCCCAATGGCTGCGGTGCGTGGCAGCACCTGTCAACAGCGCCTTCAGGCGCGAACGCGGAGAGGGATAGAGCTTGTATTCCTTGCCCAGTTGGCGCACACGCAGCACCATGTCATCGGGCAGGGCATTGCCATGCTTCATGCTCATAGCCAATCCACCAACTGGTCACGGCTGCGCCGCACCAGCGCATTCAAAACGATGGCGCCGCCCGCAAGCCAGGCCAGCGACACCCACCACACACTCAGCGGCGGCCAGGCCCCCTGCAAAAGCACCTGCTGATAGCCCTGGACCAGCCCCGTCATCGGATTGAGCCAGAGCACCCAGCGCCAGCGCTCGGGGAACATGCTCAACGGAAACAGAACAGGGGTCAGGTAGATACCTACGGACAACAGAAAGCCCACCACCTGTACTGTATCGCGCAGGGCGGCGGCCAGAATGGCCAGCACATACGCAAGCACCAGGCACAGCAGCACCTGCAATGCCAGCAGTGGCAACAAGGCCAGGACGGCGGGCTGCAGTCCATGGGAGGGAATATAGGCCAAGGCCACCAGCAGCAACAGCGGGCCATAGATCAGCGCACTGGCCAGCACCGAGCGCGTGACGAAAAGCACGGGGGGCAAGGGGTTCTTCTGCAACAGCCCGCCTGCGTCGATCAGGCTGTTCATGCCCCGCGAGACGGCATCGCAGAAGGCCATCCAAGGCAAAGCACCCACCACGAGAAATGCCCCCACCGCAGGTGTTGGTGCGTGCTCACCCAGCCGCATGCCGAACACCACATCGAATACCAGGTAATAAGCTGCCACAGTCAGCAGCGGCTGCAGGTAGGGCCAGGCAATGCCCAGGGCCGTACCGGTGTGGCGCGAAGCGATCTCGCGGCGTATCAGCACCCACGCCAGACCGCGCCCGCGCCACAGCGCAAGCGCCTCATTCCATAAAGCGTTCATCGTAGAAAAACTGGAGGCTGCCCGCCAGCGCCATCGAGGCACAGGCAGGGCAGCCTTTGGATCAGACAGGATACGCCGTATCAGCGCTGTGTCGCGGCAGCTTTCTGTGCAGAAGGTGCCTGGCGTTCGACAAACGCGTCGAGCGCCTTGTCATCGGCCACCATCTTTTCCTGCACCTTGCGCACCAGCGCCATGCGGGCCTCGTTGGCAGACTCGGCTCGCACCTCGCGCAGCAGTTCTTCCTTGACTTCATCAAACGGACGGACCGAGGGCGCGCGCCGCTCCTCCAACTGGATCACATGGTAGCCGAACTGGGTCTGGACCACTTCGCTCAGGTCTCCCTTTTTCTGAAGGGCGAAGACAGCCTTGTCGAACTCTGGAACCATGCGACCCTGCGTGAAGAAGCCGAGATCGCCACCGCGCGCCGCGCTGCCCTTGTCGGCTGAATTTTCTTCAGCAAGTTTCGCGAAATCGGCACCCTTCCTGGCCTGGGCCAGCAGTTCTTCCGCTTTGGCCCGCGACTCGGGCGTCGTGCCAGAAATCAGGATGTGCCGAGCCTTCACCTGCTCACCCACCTTGAAGCGCTCAGGCTTGGCCTGGTAGATAGAACGCGCCTGTTTCAGCATGGCCGCCTCGCTGGCCACGCTGTTGCCAGCCGCACGGTTCAACAACTCGTCAGACAGCACCTTGTCGCGTGCCACCTGCAGGGCAGCAGCCACCACAGGATCCTTGTCCAGCCCATCGGCCAGAGCCTGCTTGCCCAAGGCCCGGCGGACAAAGAGATTCTGTGCAATCTGCCCCACAGTCTGCTTGCTGGCCAACGCCTGCGAACGCACCTCGACAGGCAAGCGCATCTGCACATCGGCCTCTACATCAACCGCAGTGACGGCGGCCTGGCCATCGTGCACCAGCGTGACCGCATCGGCGGCGTGCACCACTGGTACAGCAGCTACCAGCGCTGCCACGGCCCAGGCTTGCAACGGAGAGAAACGGATGGTCGAAAGCTTCATGGAATTGAAAACGTATAGTGAAATAAAAAAAGGCAGGGGAAACCCCTGCCTTTTCGGATCGCGTTACCGCGAAAAAGTGCCCACTAATTAGGGAGCAACGCGCGTGTAGCGGTGAGGCCAAGTCACGCCGTAGGTGCCGGACATGCCTTGACGAGCGGAGGGGTTCTCCAGCTTGATGAAGGCGGAGCCGATCAGGGGCAGGCCCAGGCCGGAGTTGGTGGTCGTCAGAACACCCCAGCCGTTTTCGTAGGTGCCGGAAGTAGCCGTGGTACGGGCCACCGAGGCGCCCAGCACGGAGTTGCCGGTGTCCTTGAATGCCAGCACGCTGACTTCACCGCAGAACTGCACGAAAGAGGTACCGCCGGGCGAGAACTCGGGGATCACGCCGCTGGTGGTTTCTTCACGGTCCCAGAACTTCTGTGCGTCAGCCAGCACGCAGATGTTGCCCTTGGCATCAACCGTCGTGTTGCCGTTGCCCTTGTAGCCTGCGCCAGCGGCAATATCGTTAGCAGCAGCGGGGTAGAACCAGTTGTTAGTTTGCTCAGCTGCAACAGTGTTCAGGTTGGTGAACAGGCGGTAGTTAGCGTCGCTGGTCTTCTCAGCAGCGTAGTTGGCCACCACGTTGTAACGGCGTGTGGGCATGGAGAACACCCAATCCGTCTTGGCCGAGATGATGGCGTCCGTAGCGTACTGGTTGGTCACCGAGGTGGCAGCCAGGGCCGTGGTCAGGTTGGAGGCCTGAACGCGGGGATCGGTCACACCGCCAGTGTAAGGCGTGGACATGTCGGGCAGGTCGCTGTAGTTCATCGTCAGCGCTGCAGTCGCGATGTTCTTGCCATCTTGACCGTACACGTTGGCCGTACGGAACAGCGGATCAGCCGTGGTAGCGTTGGCAGAGACGCCAGCAGCTTCCTGGTTGACCTGCGGGAAGTGCACGAAGTTGCCACGGCCCGTAGCCTGGATGGCGGTTGCAGCACCCGAGAACGTGGTGGTTTGAGCCACGTTCAGGATGTACCAGTCAGCCATCAGGCCGCTGGTGGGAGTCTGCAGGCCAGCTTGGGCAGCAGTGGCTTCTGTGAAGTTCGTCACGGCCACGGTGTCGACCAGCGAGCGGGCGGCAGAGCCAGCCACCGAGCAAGGCGCCACTGCGTTCACGTGCTTGACAGCAGTGTACAGGGGCGAGCGACGGTTGCCGCTCAGATCAACAGGAGCCACGCCGTCAGCGTTCCATGCAGCAGCGCTGGTGATGTCAGCCATGTTGAAGATTTCAACGTAGCCTTCACGGGTCTGGTTGGCCTTGTCTGCATCAGACAGGCTGGGATTCAGACGACGGGTGCCGAAGGGCACGGCCACGTTCTTGGTCAGAGCGGGCACCGTGCAGGTGTTGTCGGCGCTGACCAGAGTGGCACCATCGGTACCATTGGCGGACACAGCACCGGTCCACACGTCGCCAGGCGACAGGTAGATCTGGAAGTCCAGCAGGTCGTCGGAGTTGGCGGCGCTGCGGAAGCGGATCTTCACAGCCTTACCGTTCACGGTGTCCGTGTTGGTCAGGTGCAGAACGGTAGCGTTGCCGTTCTGGGCGTTGAAGTAAGGCACGACCAGAGCGTGACCGACACCACCGTGGGCGAGAGTCAGGCCGCCGTTGGTAGCCTGCAGCAGCTGCGAAGCAGCGGCAGCAGCCTTGGCATCCGTGCCGGCGTTCGAACCGCCGATAACGGCAGCCGAAGCCACGCCGGCAAAGCCCAGGCCACCAACCATGGCAGCAATGCTCAGGGCCAGAACATTTTTCTTCATAAGAACTATCTCCAGTAAAAAGATAAGGTAGTTGCAACCACCACGATTGATCGCCGAGGAATCGTAGCACAGCCATTTGCGCCACTTACCGCTTATTTCGGGCACTCAAATCGTGTTTCGGAAAAAAACAACACTTTCAGGGCACCCACAAGTGGAGGACCGGATTATTGCAAACATCTGCGTCCCTGCCTAGCGTTTGCGAGCGGCCAGAGGCGATCTGCCGATTCCCGGCCTACTCCAGGAACAGCCACCACTGGCCGTCCTCACGGATCCAGACCTCCTGCATGCCCATGGGCACGACAGCCCCCTTGGCCATGGGCAGTTGCGCCTTGAACTTGATGTTGAACTCACAGCGATCCGCCTCGCACTGCGCCTTGCCTGCTTCAAGGTCATCGACAGCAGGCGGGGTGCCATAGGCACGGCGGAACTGCTCCTGGGTCTTGATCGCACGGTAGCCAGGCGAGGTGAAGCCATAGGCCTTTGCCACATTCCCATCCACGCGTGCTTGCCAGTAGGCCAGCGAGCGCTCGGCCACGATGGTTTCCGGGTCCTTGGGCTTGCCCAGGCCTGCACAGCCGGCCAGCACGGCAACGCCGGCCAGGGCTGCGCCCCATTGCAGCCAGCGCACCCGGCCCGGCACAGGACGTTGGTTCGTCAAGAGATTCATGAGCTTGTTTTCTCCAAAAAGAAAGTTTCGAGGCATGGCGCCTGCATTGGTTCCGGCCTCAGCGCCCACTGCCCGACGACAGGGGACCGATCTCCACCTCCGCCTTGGACCCGGCGGGCTCCGGCGTTTTGAGCAGCGGGACCAGGGCACGCATCTGATCGCGCAGATCATCGCTGACGCTGCGGATATCCACATCGGAGCGCACCACGCGCGGAGTGATGATGACCAGCAACTCGGTGCGCCGCCCGGAGTTGGAGGTAGAACCGAACAGGTTGCCGACCACGGGCAGGTCGTGCAGGAACGGCACGCCATTGCGGCTATTGGTATTCGTCTCCTGGATCAGGCCGCCCATGACAATGGATTCGCCGGAGCGAACAGACACTCGGCTGGAGAGTTGGCGCTGCAGGAAGGCAGTTTGCTTGGTAATCTTGTCCTCGCTACCCACGTCAATGACCTGCTGGTTGACCGTCATGGTGACGAGGTTGCCGGCATTGACCGAGGGCGTAACCTGCAGGTTGACGCCCGTGTCCTTGTACTGATAAGAATTGGTCGTGGTAGTGCCCACCGTCGCGCTAGTGGAGGTCTCGCCGGACCGATAGGGCTGCTGCGTGCCCACGGCGATGGCGGCCGTGTGGTTGTCCAGCACCATGAGGGAAGGGCTTGCCACCACCTTCACATTAGTTTTGGTCGACAGCGCGTTGAGCGTAGCTCGCACCCTGCTGGCAGAAGACCTCACCGTGTAGTTGAAGCCCATGCCCAGGGCCTCACCAAGGTCGGATGTCGTGCTATCCGCTGTGCGCAGCGTACCGGTGCCGTCGGCATTGCTGTTATGCAATCCACCATTGAAGGACCATTGCAAACCGAATTGCAGTCCATCATTGAGCGTCACCTCGACGATGCTGGCCTCGATCAGCACCTGGGTTGGAGGCAGGTCCAGCTTCTTGAGTGTTACCTCGATGCGCTCGAATTCTGCCGGTGTTCCCCAGACCAGCACGGAGTTGTTGAGTTCGTCGGCCATGACGCGGATGTTGCCGATGCTGGCCGTGCCGCCGCCCTGACCGCCTACACCGGTTTGCCCCAGGCGCTGCTGGTTGTTGCCGAAGCCACTGTTGCCAAGGCCACTGCTACCGAAACCGCTGTTGCCGAAGCCGCTGTTGCCGAAGCCGCTGTTGCCGAAGCCGCTGTTGCCGAAACCGCTGTTGCCGAAGCCGCTGTTGCCGAAGCCGCTGTTGCCGAAGCCGCTGTTGCCGAAGCCGCTGTTGCCGAAACCGCTGTTCCCCATGGAGGTCCCCAGCCCCGGCGCCACGCCGCTGTTGGTTGATGAGCCACCACCCGGTCCGCCAAAGATGCCCGACAGGACGCCCGCCAGATGCTTGGCATTGCCGTTCTGTACGTGATAGATGTTCAGTTGGGGCTGCGCGCCGCCCGAACCGGGCTGATCCAGCTTGGCGATCCAGCGGCGTGCTTCCTCGAGGTAGGCAGCGCGGGGCGTGATCACCAAAATGCTGTTGAGCCGCTCGATGGGCATGATGCGCAATGCGCCAAACAGCGGGTTGCCTTCGCCCAGGGCGGTTGCAGCATTGGGTGCGGCTGCGGCCGCAGCCCCCCCCGGCCGAGCGGCGCCGGCCGTGCCCGCCGCGCCTGCAGCCGGTGCCGCCGCCTGGGCAGCAGCGCCCCCGCCGCTCATCAATTGCAGAGCAGCATTGACTTCCTGGATGGTCACATACTTGAGCGGGAACACGCCCACCGACATGCCCTCCAGCAGGTTCACGTCAAAGGTGCGCACCATCTCCAGCCAGCCTTCGGCCTGGGCGCGCGACCCCACCATGACTAGCAGGTTGCGGACATTGTCCACGCGCACGATGGCATCACCCGGCACCATGGGGCGCAGGATGGACGCCATCTCGTTGGCGCCAATGTACTGAAGCGGAACGATGATGGTCCCATACCCAGGCGCAAGCGGTTTGTCGACCACTGCCTGGCGCACCGTTGCGCCGATGCTCTTGAGCGCATCGACACGACCCACATGGTAGGTCCCTCGCGCGTCGCGGACCATGGCCATGCCATTGGCCTGCAAGGCCGTCTCGAGAAGGTTCAGCGCCTGGTCGGCGGGAACTTCCTTTTGCGTGCTCAGCGTGACGGTGCCTGCAATGGGCGGATGCAGCACATAGTCCAGCGACAGGATGTCGCCCAGCACGGTACGGACCACTTGCGCGAGCGGAGCATCTTCGAAACTGAGCTTGACCGGCGCGCCGGAGACAGGAGGCAGCGCCTTGGGCTCGCCGATCAGCCTGCCCGTCCCTTCCATGATGCGGGGCTGGCGGCCTTCGTCCGCTTTGGAGTCGGATTTCTTTTCCTCCTCCGGCTCAGTGAAGAAATATTCCTGGGTGTGGCCGGTGCCGAAGTGGCTGACGAAGCTCTTCTGGGCCGGTTGCGCGCACGCCAGCAACAACTGGCATACAGCGACGGCCAATACGGTTTGGACGGGACGGTAGTGGAATTTCATGATTTTCTGACCGATCTCTTTCATTTCTGCGGCTTGGCAACGGCAGGGCCACTGCTGCCGAACGACGGCACAGGCGCTCCCTGGCCGCTTCGGGTCAGCCCGGCGGGCAGCGGGAACTGCGGCTCTTCCGGCGCGGAGTTCGCCTGGGCAGGGGATCCCGGCCGTGGAGCGGCTCCCTTGTCCATACTGGATCTGGCGATGGTGAGCGTGCGCCGGCTGCCTTCACGCTCCAGCTCAACCTCACGTCCATCCACCCGGATGAGCTTCCAGCCATTGAGGCTCTGGTTCACCATCAGACGCTGCTCCTTGCCGTCGACGCGCAGGATGATGCCCGTCACCTTGCCCGCGAACGAGCCCAGCACCTGGGCATTGGCCAGGCGGTCGGGCTCGGGCTCCTTGGCAGGTGGCGGCGGTGGTGGCGGCGGCGGCGGCGGGCGGCGTGTCATGGCGAACAGCGGACGCTCCTGCATCTGCAGGAGTTGCCGGTCATCCTGGCGGGGGGCAGACCCGGACGGAGACTGGGGAACCATGGCCTGGATATCGCCTCGCTGCACTCCTGGCGGTTGCCAGGTCGTGTTCCGAAGTTGAAGCTCGGGCGTCAGCCACAGGGCAGCCAGCCCTGCGCACAGTATGAGCTGGGTGCCTGCAATGCCCCAGACCGGTAAATTAGGCCGCCTCACGAGATTTTGCTCCGGAGAATGCTGAACGTGAATTGCGCGCTGAGCTTGGGTACGGCCTTGGGATCATTGCTCAGCAGGCTGCCCTGCAGGCTGATTTCCAGATCGTCGAGCCATACGGTGGGAGAGAGGTCCTTGAGAGCCACCAGCGCCAACTGGATGGCGGACCATGCGCCCTCGGCCGTCATGGCCACGCTGATGCGTTCATAGGCGCCATCGTCGGTCACCGGCTTGACCTGGCTGCTGACCACCGACAGGCCCGCCGCATCGAGCATGGTGCGCAACCTCTGCTGCATGCCATTGCCGGTCTGGGTCGCATCCAGCTCTCCGGGATAGACATGCTTGGCCTTGATTTCCGCCACCTGGACCAGGGCCTGGCGGATTTCATCTTCCTGGTCGCGCATTCCCAGCAGCCGCGCATACCGGGGCGCCAGCGTATCAAGGGCTTCCTGCGCGGCCTGATGCCGGCCATAGATCCAGAGTCCAGCCAGGCTCACAGGAACGAGCACCAGCAAAACGAGCGCGCCCAGCAGCAGCAACTGGCGTGCCAGGGGGGCAGGTATCGCGATTTTCATTGGCCCTCCTTGGCAGCCGGGGGCACAGAGGCAATACCAGGCTCCGCAGAGGTGCCTTCCGCCGGCGTGGCCGGCTCGTCAGGCAGAGCATGGGAGCCAAACACCTTGGGGTCGATCACGGCCTCCAGGACAAAACTGTCCTTGCTGGTCCCTGCGGCCCGCGTGACGGCACTGGGCAGTTGCACATCGACGAACCCCGGCACCTTGGAGAGCAGGTCCACAGCGTGCGACACATTGCCGCTCAACCCCAGCACCGTGAGCTTGTTTCCCTTGAATTGAATGCGCTGCACAGCGGTGTCGTCGGGCAAGGTGGCCGTCAACGCGGACAGGACACGCAGGTGGTCGAGTTGCTGGCGCTGGCGGTCCAGCAAGGTGGCCACATCCTGCCCCCCTTCCGCCAGACCCTGCCGGGCAGCCACGACCTCCGAGACAGAACGTGAAAGCTGGGTGAACTGCCGCTGGGCATCCAGCGCGCGAAACCGCAGTTGCAAAGAGGGCGTGGCAGCGATCGCCAGAGCCAGGGCCAGCACGGCGCCCAGGCCTAGCATCAGCCAGCGCCAGCGCCATGCTTCTTTTTTCAGGCGCTGCTGCTCGCCGAAGCCGTCAAGCATGACCGGGATACCCGATGCGCTCATCGCCCAGACCTCGGGCTCGGCGCCCTTGGCCAAGGCCGGATGGTCGGCGAACGCCTTCAGAAGCCCGTCGATGTGAGCACGCGAGACGATCACCACATCGACCGGACCCTGCGACGGAATAGCGCCATGCGCCGCGTCGGGGGCCTTGCGCCGGACGTAACCGCAGACGGTGTCCAGCGCGGAAAACGGGGACATGGTCTGCACGTCCAGCGCAACCGCCCCCTGCAGTGAGGCAGGCGGCATGGCAGGCAGGCGAAGGCTGCGTGACAGGACATTGCCTTCATCCACGAGCACCGCCACGCCAGCGGGGACGGAGCTGCCCTGCCCCGGCTCCTGCCAGCTCAGCCAGCGGCCTGCACGCACCCATGCACCTGCCTTGTGGCCCAGCACCTCGATCCCAGAGGCGGGCATGAGGCGGCGGAGCACCGGCCAATCCATCATCTGCGGCCATGCTTCCTGCCATTGGCGCCCCAGCGCCGACAGGTCCAATCCAAAAAGCTTGGCGTCGGAGGTCATCAATCCCATGAAGCCTGCCATTTCCTACAAAAAAACTGTCTCATCACGACGAATCCTTCTAGCAATTGCAGCGCGCTGCCCTGTACATCGCCACGGGGCACCCACTACATACGTCCTTGCCATACCTGCATGGAAGAGAAATCCGTCCACGGCAATTGCCCCATAGGCCGCTGCTGGCGCACGTCCACCTGGCGCATGACCAGCACCGCCCCCGCTGCATCAAAAGGAACGCGCGCTATCACGGTGTACCGCGAACTGGACTGCGCCTGGCGAATCCCACCCACGTCCGCCGTCTCCAGCACCGCCCTCAGTGCCAGGGGCGATGCTTCGAGGTTGACGCCCGGGCGCCCATCTGAATCCGCGACGACGAAATGGCGCAGAGGTGCGTAGATGGCATAGGTCATACCGGGCACCTGCAGCAGGTCTTCAGTGGTTTCGAAAGGCACTCTTATAGAGCGCCGCCTCATCTCCTCGCGGGTCTGGACAATGGCCTGGGCCATCGCTTCCGCCTGCCCGCTTCCGAGTCCCGAAAACCGGGACAGCACCAGTGCCAGCAGGGCAGGCGGCGCATTGTTGATGTTGACCAGGCCACTCCAGGGTATGACTTCGACCGGGATTATCCGTCCCGCGACCGGAACCGTCACCGATTCAAAGGCCTTCAGGTTTGTCGGGCTGGCCGCCATGCGCTGCAAAGTCAGGTAAATCGCCGCCTCACCCACGGCCCGGCCTTCGGCCATGTTGCGGGTCACCCCTCCAACCGCAGCCTCCTGGCGGACGACCCCGCCCAGGCTGCTGGCAAAAATGGCCAGTGCAGCGACAATCCAGAGCACCAGCACCAGCGCCATGCCCTGATCGCCCCTTGCCACGGCCGCCCGCCGTCTGACGCGCGACATCATTGCTGACCTCCACCGAACGAAGGCATCAGAACGCTTCGAGGGTTCGATCCAACCGGTGTGCGCATGGCGATGACCATCATGGGCCACACACCCGACGCCGCCTGCAACTCGATCTGCACAGCGGATGGCAGCTCCTTTTCATTGTCTTTCTCGGGTCCCCATTGCGGCTGCCAATGTGCCACGCCCAGCTTGGCATTCTGGTAACGCAAGGCAAAAGCCGTGACACCGCGATCAATCACATAGGACTGGCTCTGCCCCCAGTCGGGCATGACATCGGGCCCCTGCCAGGGCGCGAAGCGCAACACCAGAGCATCCCCCTCGACCGAGAGCTGGAAGTGGGTTCGGCCACCCATGCCGAAGCGCGCGGGCATGATACCCAGCCAGCGCATACCTTGTGGGCCGCCTTCGAAGAACAGTTCGCTCTCGCCCTGCTTGCGCAGACCCGCCTGCCGCCGTATGGCAGAGGCCTGGCCCAGGACGGAACGCAGAAAAGCGACGGACACGCGCTGATGGTCCATGCGGTCCAGCCGCGCATCGACACGCTCCTGCGTCTGCGAAACCGTGGACATGGCCGATGCCAGTCCAAGCATGAGCAGGGACAGCAAGGCCATGACCACCAGCAACTCGACCAGGGTGAAGCCCCGCTGGCCTGCCGGCAAACGGCCATGCCGGCTCATCGTGCCACCTCGCCCTGCTGCAATGGGCGCTGGGGGCGCAGAGTCTCGAAGACCCAGCTGCGCCCTTCGGCGGAGATGGTGATGCGCAAGGCATGGAGCGGAACTGCGGTCTCGGGCAGATCGGCCACGGGAAAAGGTGCCGAGGCCACCTGCCATGCATAGGCGCCATCCTGGCCCGAAGCCTGCGTGCCTCCAGGATCTACCATGGGAAATGCATCCATCAGCGAATCTGCCAGCAGGGCCACGCCCTGGTTCTGCTCCAGCTTGGCCACGCCCCGCGCAGAGCCGCCGACCGCGCGATAGATGAGGGCCAGTGAGAGGGCCATGATGGACAGCGCCACCAGCAACTCCAGCAGGGTCATGCCCCGCATCCTGGGGCGGAAACCGGCGTGCCGACTCACTACAGGGCCTCTTTGGTGACCTGGCCGGACAGCCAGTCAACGCGCAGGCGCACGCCACCGCCGCTTTGCGCGCGGGCCAGAGAGATGCTGCCCCCCGTGGCACCGCCTTCCGGCAGGAAGACGATGGTCTGGCTGCCGTCGGCCAGGGCCATGCCCGCCGCCGTGGTCAGTTGCACGGTCAGGCTGTCCGGCAGCCTCACCGAGGCCTGCCCGGCGATACCGTACTGGCGGCTATTCGTATTGACCGCAAAGGTCACGGGCATGCCCTGCAGCGTGGCCTGCTGGCGTGCCTTGCGCAGCAGGGCCGTGACATCCTGTACGGTCTGTCGGTAGTCCACGGCATCGCGCAGCTTGCCCATGGCAGGCGGGATGATGCCGATGATCGCGCCGAGAATGGCGAACACCACCAGCAGTTCGATCAGCGTGAAACCCTGGACGCGATTCAAGACTCATCCTTGGCGAAACGGTACGGCAACGGCTGCTGCTGAAAGGGTGTTGCGCAACGCGTTACTTGGTGTTGCGCACGTCAGAGGCCTCGCCCTCGCCGCCAGGAGCACCGTCCGAGCCCAGCGAGAGGATTTCCACATCGCCGTTGGCAGCCGGATAGGTGTAGCGGTAGGGATTGTTCCAGGGGTCGTTGGGCACGCCACCCTTGAGGTAGGGGCCAGCCCAGCCTGCTGCACCTGCCGGCTGCTTGACCAGCGCGTCCAGGCCCTGCTGCGAGGTGGGATAGCGGCCCACGTCGAGCTTGTACAGCTCCAGCGCCTTTTCGATGTCGGCAATCTGCACGCCGGCCGTCTTGGTCTTGGCTCCACCCAACTGGTTCAGCACCTTGGGGCCGACCAGGCCGGCCAGCAGGGTCAGGATGGCCAGCACGACCAGCAGTTCGATCAGCGTGAAGCCACGCTTGCGGGCGCGGGAGGACAGTTGCTTTTGCATGCGCATCATCTTCTACATACCTTTCAGACAATTCAGATTCATCAGACGGCCAGATCGTTGACGGACAGGATTCCGAGCAGGATCGACACGATGATGGAGGCGATAAGGATACCGAGGACCAGGATCAGCGCCGGCTCCAGCATGGTCAGGAGGCGTTTGATCGCGTTTTCGACCTCGCGGTTCAATATGTTGGACAGCTCCAGCATCATGTCGCCCAGGCGGCCGGTTTCCTCGCCCACCCGCACCAGATTCAGGGCCAGGGGCTCGAATTCTCCGGTTTTCTGGGCAGCATGGGCCATGCGATGGCCTTCCTTGACCATGGGACCCATTTTTTCCAGGCGCTCGCGGATGGCGACGTTGGAGACCGTGTCGCTGGCAATGCGCAGTGCGGTCAGCAGCGTGACGCCGTTACCCAGCAGCGTGCCCAGCGATCGGCTGAACAATGTGAGCTGGTACTTGCGCACCACGCCACCCAGGCCCGGCAGGCCCAGCAGCCACGATTGCCAAGTCTGGCGGCCCTTGGGGCTCTTGACCCAGCGGGAAAAGGCCCAGCCCAGCGCGCCCAGCACGATGAACACCGCCCAGCCGTAGCTGCGAAACGCATGGCCCAACCCCATCACGAACTGCGTGGGAAGGGGCAGCGCGTCGCCCATGTCGTTGAAGAGTTGCTCGAACTGCGGGACCACGAAGCCCAGCATGGCCACCAGGGACAGCACGGCCACGCCCAGCAGGATGGCCGGATAGATGGTGGCCGAGACCACGCTGTCGCGCAGGGCACGCTGGCGCGCCATGTGTTCCACCAGCCGGTTGAGCACGCCCGACATCTGGCCGCTGGCCTCGCCCGAGCGCACCATGTTGATATAGAAGTCGCCGAACAGGTCATGGTGCTTGCCCAGCGCCTGGCTCAGCGGCATGCCGGCCTTGACGCTGTCGAGCACGGACTGGAGCATGGCCTGCATCTGCACCTTGTGGCTCATCTCCACCAGGACCTTGAGCGCATTGTCCAGCGACAGGCCGGCACGCATCATGATGGCCAGTTCGGTGGTCATGCCCTGGATGTCGTCGGCCTTGATGCGGCCTTTCTTGAGCGCACGCGCCGCCAGCGGCACATTGCCCAGGCTTGCGGCTTCCTCGACCTTGATGGGCGACAGGCGGCTCTTGCGCAGGTGCACCACCACCTCGGCCACGGCCGCAGCGGAAAAAGTGCCCTTGACCATCTGACCGCGGCTGTCCACGGCCTCCCAGCTGTAATCAGGCATCGCTCTGGTCCTGGGTCACGCGCAGCACTTCGTCGAGCGTGGTGACGCCCGAAGCCACCTTGCGCAGGCCGTCGTCATAGAGGCTCAGCATGCCGCTCTTGGCGGCCATGGCATGCAGGGCGTTGGCATCCTGGCCTTCGATGATGGCGCGGCGCAGCGGCTCGTCGATGACCATGAGTTCGTGGATGCCGGTACGCCCCTTGTAGCCCGTGCCGCGGCAGTGCTCGCAGCCGACGGCGCGGTAGATGGGCGAGCCCTCGCGCAGAAAGCGCTTGAGGCCGCTGCCCTCGATGGCGGCCGTCGGCAGTGTGTCGGGCTGCTTGCAGCGCGAGCACAGCGTGCGCACCAGCCGCTGGGCCAGCACGCCGTTGACCGAGGAGGTGATCAGGTAGCTCTCCACCCCCATGTCGCGCATGCGGGTGACTGCGCCTGCGGCGGTGTTGGTGTGCAGCGTGGACAGCACCAGGTGACCTGTCAGGGCGGACTGCACGGCGATCTGCGCGGTTTCTCCGTCACGCATTTCGCCGATCATGATGATGTCCGGGTCCTGGCGCAGGATGGAGCGCAGGGCGTTGGCGAAGGTCAGGTCGATCTGGGGATGGACCTGGATCTGGTTGATGCCGTCGAGCTGGTATTCGACCGGGTCCTCGACGGTGATGATCTTGTTGGAAACCGCGTCGATCTTGGACAGGGCTGCATACAGCGTGGTGGTCTTGCCAGAGCCCGTGGGGCCCGTGACCAGCACAATGCCGTGCGGCTTGGCCAGCAGCGTGTTGAATTTCTCGAGCGTGTCCGCCTCGAAGCCCATGCTTTCCAGGCGCAGCCTCACGCTGGCGCGGTCCAGCACCCGCATGACGATGCTCTCGCCATGCACCGTGGGCGCGGTGGAGACGCGCAGGTCCAGTTCGCGGCCCTTGGCGCGGGTCTTGATGCGGCCGTCCTGCGGCAGGCGGCGCTCGGCAATGTCCAGATGGGCCAGCAGCTTGACGCGCGAGCCGACGGCGGCGCTCAGGCGCGGCGGCACGAGTTCGGCCGCGTGGATCACGCCGTCCATGCGGTAGCGCACCTGCAGGCCGGCTTCAAAGGGCTCGAGGTGGATGTCGGAGGCGTGCAGCTCGATGGCGCGGGAAATGATGCCTGTGACCAAGCGGATGACGGGCGCCTCGCTGGCCAGGTCCTTCAGATGTTCGACGAAGTCGCCACCCGTGGCGTCCGATTCCCAGTCCTGGCCTTCTTCCCCTTCGGGTTCCTGGCCTGCTTCGGACAGTGCCTTGCGGATGTCGGCCTCCAGCGCCAGCACGGGCTTGATCTGCAGCCCCGTGGCCAGGCGCAGCGCCTTGGTGATGAAGGGGTCCTGCGGCACGGACATGGCCACTTCGAGCACGCCGTCCTGCAGCGAAATCGGGCAGACGCACTGCGCATCCAGAAAACTGGCCAGCAGGCCAGGCACGTCGGGCAGCAGGTCGGGAAACTCTTCCGCACGCAGCCAGCGCATCTGCAGTTGCTCGGCCAGCGCCTGGGCCACGTCGGTTTCCGCCACCACACCCAGCTGTACCAGCACCTGGCCCAGGTAGCCGCCCAACTCCTGCTGCGCCTGCAGGGCGTTTTGCAGATCGCGCTCGTTCAGCTTGCCGGCGGAAAGGAGGCGTTCGCCCAGCCGCCCCTTGATCGGGGCTTCGACAGCGGCAATCGGTTCCATGAGGTGATTGGTGGAAGACATTGCCGCGGATTATCCACTGTCGCCGCATCCCCCGCCAAAGGCATAGCATGCGACACCCAGGGGCGCCGCCTTCCCGTCATCAACTGTTACGTGCGCAATCGTGCGGCGCGATGCTGCGCTGCACGATGAAAAGTGGCCTCAGGCGGTTTCAGGCGTTGTCAGGTGGTTCAAGGCGGCTTCAGGCCGCCTTCACCGCCTCCGCGGGCAGGCCGCTGGCATCACCCCAACGGCGCTGGGCCATGACCAGCAGCCCCTCGAAGATGAGGTTGTCCACCAGTTCGAAAGGCCGCGTCATGCTGGGCACCATCTTCCAGCCAGCGCCGCCGGCCATGACGCAGGCAGGCTCCATGCTGCAGTGCATGTAAAGATGCTGGTACATGCGCTCCACGGCACCGGCGATGGCGTAGGTGCCGCCGCTGGTCAGGGCGTCGCTGGTGTTGGTGGGAAATGGCGTGACCGCGCCCGTAGGCACATGCAGGCCGGCCGTGCCGCTTTCCAGGGCGCGCAGCATGATGCCGTGGCCCGGAAGAATCAGCCCGCCCATGAAGTGGCCATGCTGGTCCAGCGCGTCCACGGTGACGGCCGTGCCGACCATGACCACGATCAGGGGCCGCTCGGGGCCGCGCTGCAGGATGTGCTGGCGCGCACCGATCATGGCCACCCAGCGGTCCGCACCCAGGCGCGACGGAAAATCGTAGCCATTGGTGACGCCGGCCTCGGCTGCGCTGGGCACGGCCCACTGCGGCTCGAAATCCCAGCCCAGCATCATGTCGATCTGGTCGTGCACGCGCCGTCGCGCCGTGTCGCCAGCCACCACGCAGCCCAGCATGCGCGTGGGCGTGGGCAGGTCGCTCCACGGCCCTTCGGCCAGGTGCTCGATGTGCTCAAGGAACTCGGCGCCGTGCGCCAACAGGGCAGCGCCAGGCCGATGCGCGTCGTACATCGCCCATTTCAAGCGGGTGTTGCCGATGTCTATGGCCAAAAAAGTCATGGGCGGGATTATCGGAGTTTTCCGGAGGATAGCGTCAGCCATGGACGACAACTGAGTGAGGACGTGAACGCAAGAATGGCGCAAATGTCAAAAATCCGGGAGCGCTCCTGCCCGGCAGCGCGCGCTGCCACTGTTAGG
Organism: Delftia sp. WSY_16; assembly: GCF_043104415.1. Taxonomy (NCBI): domain Bacteria; kingdom Pseudomonadati; phylum Pseudomonadota; class Betaproteobacteria; order Burkholderiales; family Comamonadaceae; genus Delftia; species Delftia sp. WSY_16. The sequence goes on from NZ_JBICKS010000003.1 coordinate 104,312, forward strand.
CGTTACATTGGCCTTTCCGTTTTTCCACCCACCAACAGGAGTCACCCATGGGACTTTTCAGTTTCATCAAGGAAGCCGGCGAAAAGCTGTTCGGCGGCAGCGCCGCACAGGCAGCCGAGCCTGCGCAAGACCTGAATGCCAAGGCGGCCAAGGCCATCGAGACCTATATCGGCACGCAGAACCTGGGCGTCAGTGACGTGAAGGTGCAGTTCGACGGCTCGCAGGGCAAGGTCACGGTGCTGGGCACGGCACCTACCCAGGCGGCCAAGGAAAAGGTGACGCTGTGCTGCGGCAACGTCTCCAGCGTGCAGTCCGTGGACAACCAGATGACGGTGACCAACCCCGAGCCCGAAGCCCAGTACCACGACGTGGTGCGCGGCGACACGCTGTCGGCCATTGCCAAGAAGTTCTATGGCGATGCCAACAAGTACCCGGTGATCTTCGAGGCCAACAAGCCCATGCTGAGCCACCCCGACAAGATCTACCCCGGCCAGAAGCTGCGCATTCCGGCAATCTAAGCCCCCCCTGAGCGGCGTCGCCGCTTCCCCCTGAGGGGGACGACACCCTCGCGGCGGGGCGGCCCTTGCTCGGTGTCTCTGACCTGGCTCATGCCAGTTCTGGATGCCGCGAATTAGACCTACCCCGCTCCGAGAAAGGCCGCAATAGCGGCCTTTCTCAATGAAAGATTCAGTATTTACCGCTCAACAGCGCACCGAATCCCGGAACGGCTGTCGGCAAGCCCAGGCGCTTGAGCATCATGAACGTCGTGGCCACCGAGGAAGACAGTACCGGCAGGCCCACGCGGTCCTCGATGGGCTGCACCGAGGCCAGCGAGGGCATCTGCACGCAGGCCGAGGCGATGACCGCGTCGGCATTGGCCGTGTTCAGGCGCCGCGTGATCTCGATGGGTGCGCGCGCATCCTGGGCGCCCACCTGCAGGTTGTCGGCAATCTCCAGCGAGATGCTGTCCACCACTTCGATGCCTTCGTTCTCTATGTAGTCGATGACCAGCTGCGTCAGCGGCTTCATGTAGGGCGCCAGCAGCGCCACCTTCTTCGCGCCGATGGCGTGCAGGCCATCGACCAGGGCGCCGGCGCTGGTGACCACAGGCGCGGGGCCGCCGTTGTCCACGGTGCGCTGGTGCAGGCGCGTCTCGGAGACACGGTGGTAGCCGCGCCCCATGCTCATGATGGCCACCAGGCAGGCATAGCCGAGCACATCGACACGCGCATCCGACAGTTCCAGCGCGCAGCGGTCGCTGTCGCCGTCCATGGCAGCCAGCTCCTCCTTGGTCACATGCTTCATGCGCATGCGGCTGGAGTGAAAGGTGAAACGCTCGGGCGCCAGGGCCTCGCGGGCCCGCAGGATGGCGGGGATCTCGGTCTCCATCGTGGTGTTGGAGCTGGGCACGATCTGCCCGATACGGAAATGGTTTTTGGCTGTCATGTCAATCCATCGTGATGTGGTTGGCCTTGATGACCTTGCCCCAGTGGTCCGTCTCGCGCTGGACCAGGGCGGCCAGCGCCTGCGGGCCGAGGAATCGCGGCTCCACGCCCTGCAGGGCCGCGCGCTTTTGCACGTCAGGCGACTCCAGGGAGGTCTTGAGCGCGTCCGACAGCCTGGCGATGGCGTCGGGCGGTGTGCCCGCAGGCGCGAACAGGCCGACCCAGGCCTCCAGCTCGAAGCCCGGCAGGCCCGCTTCTGCGGTGGTGGGCACATCGGGCAGCATGGGATGGCGCGTCTTGCTGGTCACGGCCAGGGCCCTGAGCTTGCCCGTCTGCACATGGCCCAGCACCGAAGGCGGCGTGGTGATGAACATCTGCACCTGGCCGCCCAGCACGTCCTGGATGGCCGGGCCGGACCCCTTGTAGGGCACATGCGTGATCTGGGTCTGGGTCACCTGGGCGAACACGGCCGTGCCCACGTGCGACAGCGAGCCATTGCCCTGCGACGCATAGTTGACCTTGCCCGGGTTCTTGCGCAGGTAGGCAATGAATTCCTGCAGACTGTTCGCCGGCACCGAAGGATGGACGGCGATCACATTGGTGGCGGCCACGATCAGTCCCACGGGCACCAGCTCGGACTGGGCCCAGGGCAGCTTGGGAAACAGCGCCGGATTGCCCACGTGGTAGGCCGAATACGAAGCCAGCAGCGTGTAGCCGTCCTTGGGTGCCCTGGCCACCATCTGGTAGGCAATGTTGCCGCTGGCCCCGCCCCGGTTGTCCACCACGACCGACTGCCCCAGCAGGCGCGACATCGGATCGGACGCCAGGCGTGCCGCCGTGTCCACCACGCCTCCGGGCGGATTGGGGACCACGAGGGTGATGGACTTGGCTGGAAAGGCCTGGGCCTGGACGGTTCCTGCGCCCAGCAGGGCGGCCGCTGCCAGGCCGGCGGCCTGCAGCACAATGCGTCGATTCATGCTTGTCTCCATGTTCTCTTTGTACCGGCGCATTCTTGCGGGCCTGCTCGCGGTCGAACAGCCGTATCTCGTTGATCCATCCTTCGTCTCTGGTGGAGGATGCGAATGATCAACCTGCACCGATTCGATCTGCTGACGCTGCGCCTGTATGTGGCCGTGGTCGATGCCGGCAGCCTGACGGCGGGCTCGCGCACGCTGGGGCTGTCACTGGCAGCCGCCAGCAAGCGCGTGGCCGAGCTGGAGCAGCACTGCGGCGTGACCCTGCTGGTGCGCAGCAAGCGCGGCGTCACGCCCACGCCCGCCGGCCAGAGCATGTACCACCATGCCGTGGACGTGGTGGCCCGGCTGGAACATCTGGCCCTGGCCATGGACGACTTTCGCAGCGGCGCCACGGGCCAGTTGCGCCTGTGGGCCAACAACTCGGCGTTCGCAGGCTTTCTGCCCCGGCTGCTGGCCGACTTCATGGCGGCCCACCCGGGTGTGTCGGTGGACCTGGAAGACGCGCTCAGCGAGGAATCCGTGCGCGCTGTGCTCAGCGGCGTGGCCGAGCTGGCCATCATCGGGGAGAACACGCCCCTGGAAGGGCTGAGCACCCAGGTCTGCGATGTGGACGAGCTGGTGCTGGTCATGCCGCGCGGCCATGCGCTGGACACGGACGACGACTCCCCCGTGCCCCTGGCCACCGTGCTGGACCACGACTTCGTGAGCCTGGCCCGCTCCACCTCGCTGATGCGGCGCATTGCGGCCGAGGCCGAATCCATCAACCGGCCCGTGCGGATCCGCATCCAGGTGCGCAGCTTCGATGCCATGTGCCACATGGTCTCGGTGGGCCTGGGCCTGGCCATCCTGCCGCGCGCGGCCACCGCGCCGCACCTGGCCGCGCGGGCACTGCGGCTGCGCCCGCTGGGGGCGCTCAACACCCGGCGCCGGCTGTTGCTGGCCATGCGCTCGCAGGCCACGCTGTCGGGACCGGCCCAGGCCCTGGTGGACATGGTGGCCGCCCGGGCGGCGGCGCTGGGGTTCGCGCAGCCGCAGCGCTGAGCGACGACAGGCTGGCGCCGGCTTACTGGCGCCAGGGCAGGCCGCGCAGGCGCCAGCCGCCGACATGGCCGCGCTGGCCGCTGGCGTCCACATCGCCCTCAAAGCCTTCGAGGATGTTGTAGGCCTCGATGCCCAGTTGCGCTGCGCGTTGGGCAGCGGCCACCGAGCGCACGCCGCTGCGGCACAGCAGGACCACCTTGCCGCCTTCAGGCACGGCGGCGCGCAGCTGGCTATCGAAATCGGGGTTCATGGCCATGGACGGCCACTGCTTCCAGGCCACGGCCACGGCGCCGGGTACGCGGCCCACCCACTCGCGCTCGGCATCGGTGCGCACGTCCACCAGCGCGGCTTCGCCGGATTGCAGCCATTGCCAGGCAAGTTCGGGTGGAATGTCGCCGGCATAGCCCTGTGCGGGCTGGACGGTCAGGGGAATGGCTGCGGGAACGGGAGCGTTTGCGGACATGGATGGGCTTTCTTGATAGGACGCGGTTGTGTGCCCGGCAAGAATAACCGTCCAGCCCGACTGGCGCCGCCTCGCCGGTGCCCGGATCGCCTACTCCCAGGGCGGCAGCAGCTTGTCACGCAGCACCTGGCGCTGCGCCTCCCAGCCCGGCATCACGCTGGCCACCGTGGCCCAGAAGCGCGGACTGTGGTCCATGTGGCGCAGGTGGGACAGCTCGTGCACGACCACGTAGTCGATGACCTCGGGCGTGTGCTGCATGAGCCGCCAGTTCAGGCGGATGGCCCCTGCGGTGTTGGCGCTGCCCCAGCGCGTGCGCGCGCTGGTCAGGCGCAGGCTGGTCCATTGCACGCCCAGCAGCGGCGCATGGCGCTGCAGGCTGGCCGTGAACCAGGAGCGGGCCTCGCGCAGCATCCAGGCCTGCACGCAGGCACGCACCTCGGCAGCTGATGCGTCTGGCGCCAGGGGCAGGTGCAGGGACTGGCTGCCGTCGGCCGCCTGTTCGCGGTGGACCTGGCGGGTGCGCAGCGGCTGGGCTTCGCCACCGGTGAGAAGCAGTGCCAGGGGACGCCCCAGATAGTCGATCTCGCCGCCGTGCTCCCACCGGATGCGTGCCGACTGCTGGGCCCGCTGGCGCTGCCCGGCCTCCTGGAGCTTGCGCAGTATCCAGCCCGACTTCGCATCCAGTGCCTGCCCGATGGCCGTCATGCTCACCCATGCGGGCGCGCTGACCACCAGCCCCTGTGCGCCGATGGTGAAGCCTATGGTGCGCCGGCGCGACCGCTGCAACCGATAGTGCAGCACCTGCCCCTGGAGAACCGCCTGCTGGTTGGCTTGCGGATGAACGAAGGAACTGTGCACGGAGCCGGCGGGCGGGGTGGGTGCAGGTGCAGGTGCAGGTGCAGGTGCAGGTGCAGGTGCAGGTGCAGGTGCAGGTGCAGGCAAAGCCTGCGGCGCTTCGGGTTGAGCGGATCGCTCACGGCGCGGCCTCAGCCCGCCGTCCTGTCTTTCCACGGCGGGCGGCACCAACCAGTCCCAGGAACGCTGTGCCGTGTCCGCCATGCCGACTCCTGCCTCAGGCGCGGTAGGCCTCGGGGTCGAGGCGCTGCATCTCGGATTCGATCCAGTTTTCGACTTCCACCATCAGCTCCTCGTGCTTGCGGCCCACGGAAGGGATGGGCTTGCCTATGGAGACATCGACCACGCCCGGGGTCTTGATGAAGGCCTTGCGCGGCCAGCACTTGGCCGAGGTGACGGCAATGGGCACCACGGGCACGCCGGTCATGATGGCCAGGCGCGTGGCGCCGGTCTTGTACTCGCCGCGTTCGCCGCGCGGGATGCGCGTGCCTTCGGGGAACATGATGACCCAGGTGCCCTGGGCCAGCAGGCGCCGGCCCTGCTCCACGACCTTGTGGAATGCGCGCGAGCCGTGCTTGCGGTCGATATGGATCATGTCCATGCTGCCGATGGACCAGCCGAAGAAGGGCACCATGAGCAGTTCCTTCTTGAACACATAGGCCAGCGGGCGCGGCATGATCGCCGGCATGAGGAAGGTTTCGTAGGTGGATTGGTGCTTGACCAGCAGCACCACGCCCTGCTTGGGATCGGTGGGCAGGTTCTCCATGCCCTGCACGCGGTGGCGCACGCCCATGATCACGCGGGCGCTGTCCACCGACAGCTTGAGCCAGGCGCGCGCCACGGCATAGACGCGGCGCGGCCCGCCGCCCAGCCAGCGCGTGAGCAGCACGGCCAGGGTGTAGGGGATCACGGTGATGCCCATCCAGAGCATGTGGAGGGTGGAGCGGATCAGGGACATGGCGGCAGTGTGGTGCAGAAAGCGGCGCAGGGGCCGGGCGGCAGGCCCGGGCCTTGCGCCCTCAGGAATCGGAATTCACAAAGATAGCATTGTGCGCAGGACGGCAGGCCGGCGGCGCATGGGCAAAGCGCCATTCGGACGTTCAGGCGTTCAGGGAGCGGGTGCGGCATCTGCCGGAACCAGCGCATCGGCCAGCGCGGCCAGGCTGGCATGGCGCTGGGTGCCGGGCGGCAGTCCAGGCGGCAGCGCCCCGTCCAGAGACACTCCGGCGCTGGCGCCCGTGCAGACCAGGTGCAGGCGCGCGCCCATGGCGGCGCCGGCCTGCAGGTGGGCCACGCAGGAGCCGACCACCCACAGCTGATGCCCCTCGACGCCGAAGCGCTCGGCAATCTGCTCGAACAGCGCCGTGCCGGGCTTGCGGCAATGGCATTCCTCGTCCGGCGCATGGGGGCAGTAGAAAACCGCATCGACGCGCGCGCCTGCCGCCGCCATTTCGCGGTGCATGCGCGCGTGCACGGCATTGAGCTCGGTCACGTCGAACAGGCCCCGGCCCAGGCCTGGCTGGTTGGTGGCGACCACCACATGCCAGCCCGCCCGGTTCAGGCGCGCCACGGCTTCCAGCGCACCGCGCTGGGCCTTCCAGGCCTCGGCCGAGCCGATGAAGCCCTCTTCACCGATCTGGTTGAGGGTTCCGTCACGGTCCAGGATCGCAATTTTCATGGTCGGGTCCCAAGAATGTCAGAACTCAATTGCGCGCGTCCCAAGACGAGGGACACCGAGGAAGGGCCTAGGCCGGCCGCGCCGCCCCGCACCGAGGGTGTCGTCCCCCTCCCTTGCGAAGCAAGTAGAGAGGCGCCGTGCCACGGGGGGAAGGCGCGAAGCGCCTCAGGGGGTGCTCCATTCACGCCAGTCGCGAAAGGTCCGCCACGCGGTTCATGGCTTCGTGCAACGTGGCCAGCAGGCCCAGGCGGTTGGCCTTGAGCGCCGGGTCTTCGGCGTTGACCATCACATGCTCGAAGAAGGCATCGACCGGGGCGCGCAGCGCGGCCAGGGTCTGCAGGCTGGCCGTGTAGTCGCCGGCAGCAAACTGCTGCTGCGCCTTGGGCGCCACCGATTGCAGGGCTGCGTACAGGTCCTTCTCGGCCACCTCGGCCAGCACGGCCGCGTCGACCTGGGCCTGCACGGCCTGCTCGGTCTTCTTGAGGATGTTGCCCACGCGCTTGTTGGCGGCGGCCAGGGACGGTGCCTCGGGCAGCTCGCCGAAGGCGCGCACGGCTTCCAGGCGCTTTTGCACGTCGGACAGGCGCTGCGGGCGCAGGGCCAGCACGGAGTCCACTTCCTGGGCCGAGAAGCCCTGCTCGCGCAGGTTGCCGGCCAGGCGGTCGTAGATGAAGTCGGCCAGCTGGGGCGTGGCGTCCTCGATCTTGTCGCCGAAGGCGGGCAGCACGCTGACCAGCAGGGTTTCCAGATCCAGCGCCAGGTCCTTCTCGACCAGCATGCGGATCACGCCCAGGGCGTGGCGGCGCAGCGCGAAGGGGTCGCGGTCGCCCGTGGGCAGGTTGCCGATGCCGAACATGCCGACCAGGGTTTCCAGCTTGTCGGCCAGGGCCACGACCACGCCGGCGTTGCCGCGCGGCAGTTCGTCGCCCGCAAAGCGGGGCTTGTAGTGGTCCTCGATGGCATCGGCCACGGCCACGTCCAGGCCGTCGTTGAGCGCGTAGTAGCGGCCCATGGTGCCCTGCAGTTCGGGAAACTCGCCCACCATGTCGGTCACGAGGTCGGTCTTGGCCAGTTGCGCGGCCAGGTCGGCCTGCTGGGCCAGGCCCGTGTCGCCCAGCTGGCGGGCAATGCTCTTGGCGATGGAGCGCACGCGCTCCACGCGCTCGCCCTGGGTGCCGAGCTTGTTGTGGTAGACCACCTTGCCCAGCCCGTCCACGCGGGAGGCCAGGGTCTTCTTGCGGTCCTGGTCGAAGAAGAACTTGGCGTCGGCCAGACGCGGGCGCACCACGCGTTCGTTGCCGCCGATGACGGCGCTGGCATCCTGGGGGCTGATGTTGCTGACCACCAGGAACTGGTGGGTCAGCTTGCCGGCGGCGTCCAGCAGCGGGAAGTACTTCTGGTTGGCCTTCATGGTGAGGATCAGGCATTCCTGCGGCACGTCGAGGAATTCCTTCTCGAACTCGCAGACCAGCACATTGGGGCGCTCGACCAGGGCCGTGACTTCGTCCAGCAGGGCATCGTCCTCGATGGGACGGACACCGCCGCCCACGCGCTCGGCAGCGGCCTGCAGCTGGCGCGCGATCTCGGCACGGCGCTCGGCGAAGCTGGCAATGACGGCGCCTTCCTCGCGCAGTTGCGCGGCGTAGTCATCGGCGGAGCGGATGACCACGGGATCGACCGCCGCCTCGAAGCGGTGGCCATGCGTGGCCGTGCCGGCCGTCAGGCCCAGGGCCTTGACGCCGATCAGCACCTCGGTGCCGTGCAGCACCACCAGGCCGTGGGCCGGGCGCACGAAATGGACGCTGCTCCAGCCGTCGGCCAGCTGGTAGCGCATGACCTTGGGGATGGGCAGCCGGGCAATGGCTTCGTCCAGCGCCTTTTGCACGCCGTCGGCCAGCATCACGCCGCGCACGGTGGAGGCGTGGAACAGGGCCTCGGCCTTGCCTTCGCCCTGGCGGGTCAGGCTGGCAACGGCTTCTTCGCCGGCGCCCAGGGCGGCCAGCTTCTTGATCAGTGCGGGCGTGGGCTTGCCGTCGGCGTCCAGGCCCACGGAGACGGGCATGAGCTTTTGCGACACGGCCTTGTCCTCGGCCTGGGGCAGCACTTCGGTGATGTGGGCGGCCAGGCGGCGCGGCGAGGCATAGGCCGTCAGGCGCGCTTCGCTGGAGGCCAGCAGGCCCTGGGCCTTGAGCTGCTCGAACAGCACGCCGGCAAAGGCGTCGCCCAGCTTTTGCAGCGCCTTCGGGGGCAGCTCTTCGACAAACAGTTCAACAAGAAGATTCGATGCGTTCATGGTCTGGTGTTCTCTCGGTGCAGCGGTGTCCGCCTCAGGCGGCCTTCTTGCCCTGTTGTTCGGCGGCCTTGGCCAGCTCGGCCAGCACTTCGTCGGCATGGGCCTTGGGCGCCATGGGGAAGCCCAGGCGCGCACGGCTGTCCATATAGGCCTTGGCCACGGCGCGGGCCAGGTTGCGGATGCGGCCGATGTAGGCGGCACGCTCCGTCACGCTGATGGCGCCGCGCGCATCGAGCAGGTTGAAGGTGTGGGCGGCCTTGAGCACCTGCTCGTAGGCCGGCAGCGCCAGCTGTTCGCCGATCAGGTGGTTGGCCTGCTTTTCGTGGGCGCTGAAGGCGGTGAACAGGAAGTCGGCGTCCGAGTGCTCGAAGTTGTAGGTGGACTGCTCCACCTCGTTCTGGTGGTAGACGTCGCCGTAGCTCAGGCCGTCGGTCCAGGTCAGGTTGTAGACGTTGTCCACGCCCTGCAGGTACATGGCCAGGCGCTCCAGGCCATAGGTGATCTCGCCGGTGGCGGGCTTGCAGTCGATGCCGCCGACCTGCTGGAAGTAGGTGAACTGGGTCACCTCCATGCCGTTGAGCCAGACTTCCCAGCCCAGGCCCCAGGCGCCCAGCGTGGGGTTTTCCCAGTCGTCCTCGACAAAGCGGATGTCGTTCTTCTTGAGATCGAAGCCCAGGGCCTCGAGCGAGCCCAGGTACAGCTCCAGGATGTTGTCGGGCGCGGGCTTGAGCACGACCTGGAACTGGTAGTAGTGCTGCAGGCGGTTGGGGTTGTCGCCGTAGCGGCCGTCCTTGGGGCGGCGGCTGGGCTGCACGTAGGCGGCCTTCCAGGGCTCGGGGCCCAGGGCGCGCAGGAAGGTGGCGGTATGCGAGGTGCCCGCGCCCACTTCCATGTCATAGGGCTGGAGCAGCGCGCAGCCCTGGTCGGCCCAGTAGGACTGCAGCTTGAGGATGATTTGTTGGAAAGTGAGCATGACTTGTTTCAGGCGTCGCACGCAGGCCGGGGCCGCGCCGGTGAATGAGAGGCGGCTCGCGCCGCGCAAACGACGATTTTAAGGCGCCGCCCGGCCCTGCGCCGTGGCGCGGGCCTGCGGCCCCACGGCAGACGCTCCACAGGGCGATCTGCATCAAAAAACGGAGCAGGCGACACATGCCGGCAAAGGCCGTGGCGCGCGAAGACCCGAAAGCCCGCCTTGCACGACGCATCCGGATCATTTTTTGACAATTCACCGGGGCAGCGGCCGGTGGCCGTTCTCCCCGCCGCCATGCACGCCGCCTAGAATGGCCCATTGACCTTTTTTGTCGTGGACCAACACCGTTTCGGAGCCTGCCATGAACCTGATGAACATCATCACCAAGCAACTGATAGAGATCATCGAGTGGACCGATGACTCGCGCGACACGCTCTCCTACCGCTGGCCCGACGACGACAAGGAAATCAAGAACGGCGCCCAGCTCATCGTGCGCGAGTCGCAGCAGGTGCAGTTCGTCTCGGCCGGCCAGTACGCCGACCTGTTCAGCCCCGGCAAGCACACGCTGACCACGCAGAACATTCCCATCCTGTCCACCATCCAGGGCTGGAAGTACGGCTTCAACTCGCCGTTCAAGTGCGATGTCTACTTCATCAACACGCGGCTGTTCACGGGCAACAAGTGGGGCACCTCCAACCCCGTGATGGTGCGCGACCAGGACTTCGGCGCCGTGCGCCTGCGCGCCTTCGGCACCTATGACTTCCGCATCGTCGAGCCGGCCAAGTTCCTCAAGGAAGTGGCGGGCACGGACCAGAACTTCCGCATCGACGAGTTCGCCGACACCATGCGCTCGCGCATCATCAGCGTGTTCACCGAGTCGCTGGCCAAGGCCCGGGTGCCCGTGCTGGACGTGGCCCAGCGCTATGGCGAGCTGGGCGATGCGCTGCTGCCGCTGATCAACCCGGCCATGACGGACAAGTACGGCCTGGAGATCACCAGCTTCGTGCTGGAGAACGTGTCCGTGCCGCCCGAGGTGGAGCAGGCCATCGACAAGCGCTCCAGCATGACGGCCATCGGCAACCTCAACGACTACGTCAAGTACCAGATGGGCCAGGCCATGACCACGGGCGGCGAAGGCGCTGCCGCAGCCACCCTGCCCGCCACCATGGCCATGGGCTTCGGCATGGCGCAGGAGATGATGAAGAGCATGCAAAACGGCGGCGGCGCCGGTGGCGCACCGGCCGGCCAGGCCTCCGACCCGTTCTCGCCTGCCGCCGCCCAGGCCGCCCAGGCGCCGGCAGCGCCCGCCGCCGGTGGCCTGCAGGTGCTGACTCCGGCACAGGCGGCCCAGGTGCTGGGTGTCAGCGAGGCCGATGTGCTGGCCGAGATCCAGGCCGGCAACCTCAAGGCGCGCCAGATCGGCAGCCAGTGGCGCATTGCGCAAGCCGCACTCGATGACTTCCTGCGCGGCTGACATTTCCGTGGTTTGACCCTTTGCGGCGCCAGGCCCTGCTTGGCGCCGCGTCCCGTTTTCCAGGACCGATGCCGTGAGCGCGCCCTCCTCCAGTTCCTCCAGCACCTCGACTTCCCCCGCCTCCGGTTCCTGGGAGGCCGCTGCCGCCGCGCCGGCTATGGTGCGCAAGCACCCCTGCCCCGAATGCGGCGCCAACCTCGAATGGAATGCCCAGGCCCAGGCGCTCAAGTGCCCGTACTGCGGCACCACGGTGCCCTGGAGCGAGGAAACGCGCGAGGAACTGGGCCGCGATGTGGTCGAGCAGGACCTGGCCGAGGCACTGCGCAACCCCAAGTCCGGCCGGGGCTGGGGCACGGAGGACCGCTACGAGGTCCAGTGCCAGAACTGCCGCGCGATCTCGGTCTTCGTCAACCGCACCGTGGCCCAGCGCTGCGACTTCTGCGGCTCGCCCTCCATCGTGGCCCACGAGGGCCAGGGCGATGCCATCACGCCGCAGAGCATCCTGCCCTTCAAGATCAGCGACGGCCAGATCCGCGACCGCATACGCCAGTGGTACGGCAGCCGCTGGTTCGCGCCCAACCGCCTGAAGTCCGCCGCGCTGACCGACACGCTGCACGGCGTGTACCTGCCGTACTGGACCTTCGACGCCCACGCCAGCGCCGACTGGCAGGCCGAGGCGGGCTTCTACTACTACACCACCGAGTCCTACCGCGACAGCAACGGCAACGTGCAGACGCGCCAGGTGCGCCATGTGCGCTGGGAGCCGGCCTCGGGCAGCCTCGCCCATTTCTTCGACGACGAGCTGGTGCCCGGCACCGTGGGCGTGCACGCCAACCTGCTGCGCCAGGTGGAGCCCTTCCCCACCACCACCGACCTCAAGCCCTACACGCCCGAGTTCGTGCGCGGCTGGACGGTGGAGCGCTACCAGATCGACCTGGGCAAGGCCGCGCAGGTCAACGTGCAGGACATGGACGAGCAGCTGCGCGCCCTGTGCGCGCGCCAGGTGCCCGGCGACACCTACCGCAACCTGCAGATGCAGCGCGAGTACCAAGGCCGCACCTTCAAGCACATCCTCGTGCCGGTCTGGCTGGTGGGCTACACCTACGGCAGCAGGACCTTCCAGATCATCGCCAACGGCTACACGGGCCAGATCGCGGGCGAGCGCCCCTACAGCGCCCTCAAGATCACGCTGGCCGTGCTGGCCACGATCATGGTGCTGGCGCTGCTGTGGGTGATGTTCGGCCAGTAAGTAGGCCGGCTGCCGCTCACCACGCGCTCCAGACCTCCTCGGCCAGACCGAACGCCGTGCTGGCGCCGGACCCACCCGTCACAGCGACCACGCGCGTGGCCTCGTCGGGCGCATGCACCACGCAGGGCGCGTCCTGCGCACTCGGGTAGACGCCCACCCAGCGCTCCACCACCTGGGCATCGCGCAGGTGCAGGGCCTCGTTCATGTGGCGCAGCATCAGCCGGTCCACGGCTTCGCTGGCAAAGGGCTGGGGCGCTGCGCCGTAGTGGTGGGAGTCGCCCACCACCAGGCTGCCGTCGGCGCTTTGCACGGCGATCAGGTGGATGCCGTGGGCCAGGCTCTCGCCCTCCTCCCGCTCCAGTTCGGCGCGCAGCGCGGCGGCTTCGGGCAGGGCGCTGTAGCCCTCGTATCTGACCATGCTCAGGTCCCCCATGACCGAGCCCTTGAGCTGCAAGCCCGGCTGCGGCCGCACGCGCAGCATCTGCAGCTGGCACAGCTGGATGCGGTGCGGCGTCCACAGGCCGGCGAACAGGCCGCCCGGGTCGGCGTTGTTGCAGACCACCACGCGTTCGCCGTGGTAGCTGGCGCGGGCGCTGCGCACCCGGGGTGCTGCCACCTCGAGCACGGCCTCGCCAAAGCGGAAATCCACGCCCATGGCCTGCTCCAGCCACTGCGCCAACCTGGCAATGGCTGTGCGCGACTCCACGCGCAGCTCATGCGGGCTGTAGAGCACGGCGCTGAGGTCTTCGGTGCGCAGTGCCGGGTGGCGTTCGGCGGCCTGGGCCGGCGTGAGCAGCTCGCAGCGCTCGCCCATGGAGGTGCTCAGAAAGGCGTGGAGCACGGCCTCGGCGCTGGCCCGGCGCGCCGTCAGCCACAGCCCGCGGTGCACGACCTCGATGCCGGCCTGCGGCGCGATCTCGGCCCAGGTATCGCGCGAACGCATGGCCCGCTGCCAGTGGGCGCCCGCCTGCTGCCCCGTGACAGTGACAAAGCCGAAATTGCGGATGGAGGCGGAGATGCAGGCCGCGTCGCGCTCGATGACGAGCACGCTGCGGCCACGGCGCGCAGCCGCATAGGCGTGGGCCAGGCCGACAATGCCGGCCCCCACCACGATCAGGTCGTAGTTCTTCATGGGAGAAAACAGAGGAGAGGGAAAGGAAAAAAGTCAGCGCTGGCGCCAGCGCTGCGTGCGCCGCTGCACCCAGGCATCCAGCGCCGCGATCAGCAGCCGGCCCGCAGCGGCCGTGGCAAAGATCAGCGTGGCCATGGCGGCGGCCGGCGCGGTGTCGCCCGCGTCGTCCATGGCCAGCACGGCCACCGAGGCCAGCGTGGTCTCGGGCGAGTACAGGAACACCACGGCCGACACCGTGGTCATGGCGTTGACGAAGAAATAGCCGGCCACCTGCATGACCACGGGCAGGCATACCGGCAGGTGCACGCGCCACAGCAGCGTCCAGAAGGCCACGCCCATGGAATCGGCCACGCGCTCGTACTCGGCATCGAGCTGCTGCAGCGCGGCCAGTTGCGTGATGTGCGCCACCGAGAAGAAATGCGCCACCGAACACAGCACCAGGATGGCCATGCTGCCGTACAGGAAGTGCAGCGGATTGCCCTGGGCATTGAAGAACAGGATGTAGCCCAGGCCCAGCGCCAGCCCCGGCACGGCCATGGGCAGCGTGGCCACGGCATGCAGCCACTGGCGCGTGCGCGCCCAGCGTACGGGCTTGGCCACCAGGTAGGCGGTCACAAAGCTCAGCACCGCGCCCAGCACGGCCGTGGCCAGCGCCATGGACAGCGAGTTGCCATAGCTGGCCCAGCCGCCGCCGTCCATCATGTCGAAGCGGTAGTTCTTGAATGTCAGCGTGAGGTTGTACGGCCAGTAGCTGACCAGGGAGGCCAGCACGGCCGTGCCCATGACGGCCAGCAGCGCCAGCGCCACCAGCGCGCAGTAGGCGAACAGCGCGCGGTCCAGCGGCGCATGGGGCTGGGGCACCAGCGGCACGGAGCGCACGCCCATGGTGGCCGCCTGGCGCGCACGCAAATGGCGCTCGGCCGCAAAGGCCAGGCCGGCCGGCACCAGCAGCAGCATGGCCACCACCGCACCCATGGACAGGTTTTGCTGGCCGATGACCTGCTTGTAGATGTCGGTGGCCAGCATGGCCGTGTTGCCGCCAATGACCTTGGGCACGCCGAAGTCGGTCACCACGAGCACGAAAACCACGATCCACGAAATCATCAGCCCGTAGCGGCTGGCCGGCAGCGTGACCTGGCGGAAGCTGCGCCAGCGGCTGGCGCCCAGCGTGGCGGCCGCCTCGTACAGGCGCGCATCGCCCGAGGCCAGCGTGGTGCACAGGATCATCAGCGCATGCGGAAAGGTCCAGAGCACCGAGCCCACGATGATGCCGAAGGGCCCGTAGGCCGAGCCCCCCTGCAGCCAGCCCTTGAGCAGGCCCTGGCTGCCGAACAGGTAGATCAGGCTGATGGCCATGAGCAGCGAAGGCGCCAGCAGCGGCACCAGGGCCAGCGCGCGGAACCAGCGCGCCAGCGGCATGCAGCTGCGCACCACGCCATAGGCGTAGGCATAGGCCAGCAGCACGCACACCGTGCTGCTCACGGCCGACAGCCACAGGCTGTTGAACAGCGATTGCGCCACGCCCGGCATGCGCGCATAGGTGATGAACTGGGCCAGGCCCGTGAAGCGGCCCGTGTCGTCCCAGAAACTCCTGCCCAGCAGGCTGGCCACCGGCAGGGCGATGGTGGCCAGCAGCCAGGCCAGTGCGCCCAGCACCAGGGCGCCCAGCCACCAGCGCTCCCAGCCTGCGCTGCGCCCCTGCGGACGCACGGGCCCTGCAGGCGCGCTGCGGCGGGCGCAAGCGGAGCGGTCCACCGGCACCGGCACCGGCACGGAAACGGCCGTGTCCATGGGATGCGCGCTCATGCGGCCTTCCTCGCGTCGGGCGCCGCCAACGGCTGCAGCGCAGCGGCGGGCAGCTCCATCAGCACCTCGCCCTGCAGCCAGTCGGGCAGGCCCACGTCGTGGCGCAGGGGCCACTGGGCGTCAACCTGGCATTGCAGCGTGGGGCTGTACAGGCGCACCAGGGCCATCGATCCGAGGAAGGAGGTCTCCACCACGCGGGCGCGCAACAGGTTGGGCAACGCCGTGGGCTGGGCCGGGTGCAGCACCACGCTTTCCGGACGCACGCCGACCAGCAGCGCGTCGCCACGCTCGAAGCCGGCCAGCGCACAGCGCAGGCTGGCTTCGCCGATGCGCACCTGGTCCGCCCCCTCGGCCGTGGCCGGCAGCAGGTTCATGCGGCCCACGAAACCGGCCGCGAACTGGCTCACGGGCTGGGCATAGAGCTGCTCGGGCGAACCCTGCTGCTCGATGCGGCCCTGGTGCATGAGCACCACGCGGTCGGCCATGGACAAGGCCTCTTCCTGGTCGTGCGTGACCATGATGGAGGCGATGCCCAACTGGCGCTGCAGCTGGCGGATCTCGCTGCGCAGCTCGGTGCGCACCTGGGCATCGAGCGCGGACAGCGGCTCGTCGAGCAGCAGCAGGCGCGGCCGGGGCGCCAGCGCGCGGGCCAGTGCCACGCGCTGCTGCTGGCCGCCCGACAGCTGGGCCGGGTAGCGCTGGGCCTGCGCGCCCAGACCCACCAGGGACAGCATCTCGGCCACGCGCTCGCGCGCCTGCGCCGCAGGCTGCCCGTTCAGCCCGAAGGCCACGTTCTGCGCGGCCGTCAGGTTGGGAAACAGCGCATAGCTCTGGAACACCACGCCGAAGCCACGGCGCGCGGCCGGCCAGCGCGTGATGTCATCGCCCTGGAACAGCACCCTGCCCTCGTCAGGCATGTCGATGCCGCAGACGATGCGCAGCAGCGTGGTCTTGCCGCAGCCCGAAGGGCCGAGCAGGCTGACGAACTCGCCCGCCTCCACGTTCAGGTCAATGCCGCGCAGCACCTGCTGCTCGCGGTAGCGCTTGGCGATATGGTCTATGCGCAGCATGGCGTGGCTCCGGCTTACTTTTTCTCTGCCTTGGCTTCGTAGCGGCGGCTCCACTCGGCCAGGATGCGCTCGCGGTTGGCCGCGGCCCAATCGAAGTCGTTCTTCGCCAGCCGCTTTTCGAGGTCGGCAGGAATGAACTCCAGCTTTTCCTGCGCCTCGGGCAAGGCCAGCACGGCGAAGTTGGCGGCGTAGAGCTTGTTGGCCTCGGGCGTGACGGCCCAGTCGGCCAGGGCCTTGGCGGCTTCCTGCTTCTTGCTGGTCTTGAGGATGGCCGTGGCCTCCACATCCCAGCCCAGGCCTTCCCGGGGAAAAACGATGTCGATGGGCGCACCATCCTTCTTGGTCTTGCTGGCGCGGTATTCGAAGCTCAGGCCCACGGGAAACTCGCCGGCCCCCGCCTGGCGGCAGGGCTTGGAGCCGCTGTGCGTGTACACGCCCATGTTCTGGTGCAGGCCGTCCATGTAGGCCCAGCCCTTGTCCTCGCCCATGATCTGCAGCCAGGCCGCGACCATCAGGTAGCCCGTGCCGCTGGAGGCCGGGTGGGGCATGGTGATCGTGCCCTTGAACTCGGGCCTGACCAGGTCGGCCCAGCTGGCGGGCACCGGCAGCTTGCGCTTGCCGGCCTCCACGGTATTGAAGCAGATGGCCGACGACCACAGGTCCATGCCCACCCAGGTCGGCTGGGCGCGCGGATCGCGCATGTTGGCGCGCACCTTGTCCAGGCCCTTGGGCGCATAGGGCTGCAGCATGCCCTGCTTGTCCAGCAGCATCAGCGAGGTGGCGGCCACGCCCCAGATCACGTCGGCCTGGGGATTGGCCTTTTCGGCCAGCAGGCGGGCCGTGATGATGCCCGTGCTGTCGCGCACGAACTTGAGTTCGATCTCGGGATGGGCCTTCTCGAAGCCGCTCTTGTAGGCCTTGATCTGGTCGGCCTCCAGCGCGCTGTAGACCAGCAGCTCGGTCTTGGCCGCATGGGCCAGGGAGGCGAAGGAGGCGACGGTCAGCGCCGCAGAGGCAATGGCAAGGCGGCGGCCCAGGGAGGCAAGGGTGTGGCGCATGGCGTGTCAGTTCCGTTGTGGGTTCGTGGACAGGCGGCAGGGTCGCCACCTCTGACACCCACTGTAGAAAGCGCAGGTGAAACGTCCGTGTCACACAACGGAAATTTGGCGAAGCGGGTATTGGCGGATTTGGGTGCCCTCCGCCCCTCGGCGCCCCCTCGCCCCGCTCCCGCCTTCTTCAGCGGCGCGGCTTTACCCTGCCCGGGCGCTCAGCCTGGGCCGTCTGCGGCTGCAGCGCATCCAGCAGCCGGTCCTGCAGGCGCGCGCGGTGGGCAAGGTTCTGATCCAGCCTGGCGGCCAGCGCGTCGATGTGCTCGCGCATCAACTGCTCGGCGCGCGCCATGTCGCCGGCCGCCAGCGCATCGACGATGGCCTCGTGGTCGGCATTGGAGTGCTGTGCCTCGGTCTGCGACTGGTACAGCGCAGACACCAGGGTGGTGCGCGCCGACAGGTCGGCCATCATGGCCGTGAGAAAGCGGTTGCCCATCTGCTCGGCCAGGCAGACGTGGAAGTCGGCCAGCAGCACGCTGCGCTGGCCGGCGTTGTCGGCCTCTGCGATGGCGCCGCGCTCCTGGGCCACATGCTCGCGCAGCGTGCGTATGGCCGCCTGCAGCGGCCGGCCCGCGTCGCGCAGCATGCCGGACTCCAGCACGCGGCGCGCGGCATAGGTTTCCTGGGCTTCCTCGAACGAGGGCTCGACCACGTACCAGCCCTGGCGCGAGCGCACCTCGACGAAGCCGCGCGCCTGCAGCTGCATCAGCGCCTCGCGCACCATGGTGCGGCTCACGCCGAAGACCTCGGCCAGTTCCTTTTCGCCCAGGCGTTCGCCAGGACGCAGCTTGCGCTCGACGATGGAGCGCATCACGCGCTCGGCGATCAAGGCCGGCCCGGTGGCCGGCGCATCCTGCGGCTCGGACATGGCGGCCTCCTCAGGCCGCGGCCGGAATGCGGCGCGGGCGCAGCGTGGCCATCACCCAGTACACGCTGCCGCCGATCAGCACGCCGAAGAACCAGCCGTAGGTGCCCCACCAGACCGGCAGCAGGCTGGTGAAGTTGGGCAGGATGGTGGAGAACACGCTGCCGATGCCGGTGGCGATCAGCGCGTTGACGTTCCAGCCGCCCTCGTAGCGGTACTCGCCATGTTCGTCATACAGCGCGGCCACGTTGATGTTGCCCTTGGCCACCAGGTAGTAGTCCACCAGGATGATGCCCAGCAGCGGCCCCATGGTGGCGCCGATGGCGTTCACGAAGTGGGCAGCGCCGCCCTCCCATGGTGCAAAGGGATAGAGAGCCAGGGCAATCAGTGCGGCGATGTATCCGCCGCGCTTGAAGTCGATGCGCTTGGGAAACACGTTGGAAATATCGAACGCCGCCGAGACGAAGTTGGCCACCACGTTGATGCCCAGCGTGGCCACGGCAAAGGTGACGGCGGCCAGCAGGGCCAGCACCCAGCTGTCGAACTTGGCCGAGATCTGCTCGGGGTGCAGCAGCACCTCGCCATAGACCTTGAAGGCCGCAATCGTGGTGATGCCGGCCACCAGCGAGAAAGCGATCAGATTCACGGGCAGGCCCCAGAGGTTGCCCTTGGCCACCGCCTCCTTGTTCTTCGCATAGCGCGAGAAATCGCAGAAGTTCAGGTACAGCGCCGCAAAGTAGGTGATCCAGGTCGCGCCCACGGCCATCAGCGCCCAGAAGCTGCCCGGCGCGCCGCTCACCCCCGCATCCTTGGTCTTGTCCAGCAGCACATCCACGGGAATGCCGTGGTCGAAGCTGAAGCCACCGGCCTTCACGCACAGGCCGATGGCCAGCACCAGCATGGCGATCCACACGGCAGGCCCGGCCCAGTCCTGGAATCGCCGCACGGTCTCCATGCCCCTTTGGATGATCAGCAGCTGCAAGGCCCAGATGACCACGTAGCAGATCACCTCCAGACCCGAATGGCCCAGCCAGTGCGTGGTCTGGTGGAAGGACAGCAACGCCTCATTGCGCACCAGCAGCGCCACCATGGCGCCCGAGGCGGCCGCCGTCTGCGCCCCGTACCAGAAGCAGGCCACGATGGCTCGCACCAGGGCAGCCAGATTCGCGCCCCATACCCCGAAGGACGCACGCGCCAGCACCGGATAGGGCACGCCGGTCTTCTCGCCCGCATAGCCCACCAGGTTCATCAAGAAGAAGATGACCAGGGAGCTGATGCCGATGGCGATCAGAAAATTGACGAAGCTGCCGCACAGCAGAAACAGGCTGGCCGCCAGGTAGTAGCCCCAAAGGCTGTGCACGTCCGAAGTCCAGACGTTGAAAATGCTGAAGGCGCCCCAGCGGCGGTCCTTGGTGGGCGCCAGGTCTTCGTTGTAAAGACCCGGCGAAGGATTGCGAATATCCATTGCTGCGCTCCTTGATCACGAGCAATCACTGACACAAGACCAGCCGAGACCCATGAATCAGCTGGCACGCAAACTGGTATGCAAGAAGTGTGCCTTCAGGCGCAGGAGTTGTTTCCAGGGACATACCCGGCCACGCCGGCCCTGCGCATCACGGCGCCATGTTGAAATGGCGCCAGGCATTCCTGACCCCAACACCCCGCCATGTTCGTCACGCAGCTCAAGTCCTTCTTCTGGGTGGCCCGCCTGGGCAGCATCACGCAGGCGGCACGCCAGCTTTCGCTGAGCCAGCCCACCGTGACCACCCAGATCCGCGCGCTGGAAGAGCACTACGGCGTGGAGCTGTTCCATCGCCAGGGCGGGCGCCTGTCCATCACCGATGCCGGGCTGCGCCTGCTGCCCCAGGTCGAGCAATTGCTGCTGCAGACCATCCAGCTGGAGTCGGCGCTGCGCCATTCGGGCGATGCCAGCCAGGGCCAGCTGCGCATCGGTGCGACGGCGCCCTACTACGTGCTGGACATCGTCAAGCGCTACCAGCGGCGCTTCGAGCGGGTGGAAGTGGCCATCGTGGGCGGCAACTCGCGCCAGATGGTGCAGGCGCTGGTGGACTACCAGGTGGACCTGGCGACCTCATCGCACCTGGAAGGTGATCCGCGCCTGCTGCGCGTGGAACTGGGCCAGGACCCGCTGGCCCTGCTGGTGCACCGCAGCCACCGGCTGGCGCAGCGCACCATGGTGCAGGCGTCCGATCTGGTGCAAGACACGCTGATCCTGCGCGAGCGCGGCTCCATGACGCGCCAGCTCACCGAACAGATGCTGGCCGCCGCCGGCCTGGCACCGCGCCACATCATGGAAATCGCCAGCCGCGAAGCCATCCGCGAGGCCGTGATCCGCGACATGGGCATCAGCGTCTTCGCCCGGCATGAAGCCTCGGCGCACCCCGACATCGTCGTCCTGCCCTTCGCAGGCCCCGTGCCGCGCCTGCCCGAATACCTGTACTGCCTGCGCGAACGCCGCCAGGCCCGGCTGATCGCCGGCTTTCTGGAGGAAGCCGTGCCGGGCGGGGTGCTGCCGGACCAGATGTGAACTGGCTCAGGCCAGCTCGGCATCCGCCAGCAGCGGCTGCCTGAGGTCCTTGTCCGACAGCGACAGCTCCACATCGAGCTGCGGCCACTGCACGCCGATGGCCGGGTCGTCCCAGGCAATGCCGCGATCGGCCTGGGGCGCGTAGAAGGCCGTGGCCTTGTAGAGGAAGTCGGCGCTGTCGCTGAGCACCATGAAGCCGTGGGCAAAGCCTGGGGGCACCCACAGCTGGCGGTGGTTGTCTTCCGTCAGCTCGGCGCCCACCCATTGGCCGAAGGTGGACGAGCCCTTGCGGATGTCCACGGCCACATCGAACACGGCGCCGCGCACCACGCGCACCAGCTTGCCCTGGGCATGGGGAGGCAGCTGGTAGTGCAGGCCGCGCAGCACGCCCTTCTTGCTGCGGCTGTGGTTGTCCTGCACGAACTGGTGGTCCGTGCCCGTGGCCTGGTTGAAGGCCTGCTGGTTGAAGCTTTCGAGGAAGAAGCCGCGATCGTCACCAAAGACCTTGGGCTCGATCAGCATCACCTCGGGAATGGCCAGGGGTGTTGCCTTCATGCGTGCACCTTTTCCTTGAGGATCTGCAGCAGGTACTGGCCGTAGCCATTCTTGGCCAGGGCCTGGCCCAGCGTCTCGAGCTGGGCACGGTCTATCCAGCCCTGGCGGAAGGCGATCTCCTCGGGGCAGGAGACCTTCAGGCCCTGGCGCTGCTGCAGCGTGGCAATGAACTGCCCTGCTTCCAGCAGGCTGTCGTGCGTGCCCGTGTCCAGCCAGGCATAGCCACGGCCCATGAGCTCCACATTGAGCTGGCCCTTGTCCAAGTACAGGCGGTTGAGGTCGGTGATTTCCAGCTCTCCGCGCGCCGAGGGCTTGATGGACTTTGCCAGCTCAACGACCTGGCTGTCGTAGAAATACAGGCCCGTGACCGCGTAGTTGCTCCTGGGCTGCCTGGGTTTTTCCTCCAGGGAAAGCACGCGGCCCTGGGCGTCGAACTCGGCCACGCCATAGCGCTCGGGGTCCTGCACGTGGTAGGCAAACACCGTGGCGCCCTCGCTGCGCGCGTCAGCGCGTTCGAGCAGGCGGGGGAAGTCGTGTCCGTAGTAGATGTTGTCACCCAGCACCAGGGCGCTGGGGGCGCCGGCCAGGAAGTCCTCGGCGATCAAAAAGGCCTGGGCCAGTCCATCCGGGCTGGGCTGGACGGCGTACTCCAGCTTCAGGCCCCACTGCGAGCCGTCGCCCAGCAATTGCTCGAAGCGCGGCGTGTCCTGCGGGGTGCTGATCACGAGGATCTCGCGGATGCCCGCGAGCATGAGGGCGCTCAGCGGGTAGTAGATCATGGGCTTGTCGTAGACCGGCAGCAGCTGCTTGCTGATGGCCAGCGTGGCCGGGTGCAGGCGGGTGCCGGAGCCGCCAGCGAGGATGATGCCTTTGCGTTGCGCGTTCATGGGGTGGGTCCTGTCGTTCGTGCTGAGTCGCAAGACCGCGCTCAGATGATTTCCTGCAGCATGCGGTCCACGCCTGCCTGCCAGTGGGGCAGGCGCAGGCCGAAGGTCTGCTGCAGCCGGTCGGTGTTCAGGCGGGAATTGTGCGGACGCTGCGCCGGGGTGGGAAAGGCGCTGGTGGGCACGGCAGCTATGCGCCGCACCTTCCAGGGCCGTTCGGGCGCGAGTTCGCGGGCGCGGGCGATCACGTGGCTGGCATAGGCATGCCAGGTGGTCTCGCCACCGGCCACCAGATGGTGCAGGCCTTCGCCGCCGGACTGGCGCAGCACCTGGCGGATGGCATGGGCCGTCACGTCGGCGATCAGGTCTGCTCCCGTCGGCGCGCCCCATTGGTCATCGATCACGCTCAGCACCTCGCGCTCCTGGGCCAGGCGCAGCATGGTCTTGGCGAAGTTGCCGCCGCGCGCCGCATAGACCCAGCTGGTGCGAAAGATCAGGTGGCGGCAGCCCGAAGCCTGGATCAGCTGCTCGCCTTCGAGCTTGCTGCCGCCATAGACGGACAGCGGCGCCGTGGCCTCGGTCTCCGTGCGCGCAGCGCTGCCGCTGCCGTCGAAGACGTAGTCCGTGCTGTAGTGCACCAGCAGCGCGCCGGTCTGCGCCGCCTCGCGGGCCAGCACCTGGGGAGCCAGCGCATTGAGCAGCCGCGCCTGTTCCGGCTCGCTTTCGGCCTTGTCCACGGCCGTGTGGGCGGCGGCATTGACGATGACATCGGGACGCAGAGCGCGCACGGTACGTGCGAGTTCATCGAGGCGAGAGAGATCGCCGCACAGGCCCTGGCCACCGGCGTCGTCCTGGCGGTCCAGCGCAATCAACTCGCCCAGCGGCGCCAGGCTGCGCTGCAGCTCCCAGCCCACCTGTCCATTGCGGCCCAGCAGCAGCAGCTTCATGCGCCGGCTCCCTCCGTGTACTGGCGGCTGACCCATTCGCGGTAGGCGCCGGACTGCACATCGGCCACCCACTCGGGATTGTCCAGGTACCACTGCACGGTCTTGCGGATGCCGGTCTCGAAGGTCTCCGCGGGCTTCCAGCCCAGTTCGCGCTCGAGCTTGCGCGCGTCGATGGCATAGCGCCGGTCGTGACCGGGGCGGTCCTGCACATAGGTGATCTGGGCAGCGTAGCTGGTGCCATCGGCCTTGGGGCGCAGCTCGTCGAGCAGCGCGCAGACGGTGTTCACGATCTCGACGTTGGGCTTTTCGTTCCAGCCGCCCACGTTGTAGGTCTCGCCCAGCTTGCCGGCCTCCAGCACGCGGCGGATGGCGCTGCAATGGTCGCGCACATAGAGCCAGTCGCGCACCTGCATGCCATCGCCATAGATGGGCAAAGGCTTGCCGGCCAGGGCGTTGACGATCATCAGGGGGATCAGCTTCTCGGGGAAATGCAGCGGGCCGTAGTTGTTGCTGCAGTTGGTGGTCAGCACAGGCAGGCCGTAGGTGTGATGCCAGGCGCGCACCAGGTGGTCGCTGGCGGCCTTGCTGGCCGAGTACGGGCTGTTGGGTTCGTAGTTATGGTCTTCGGTGAAGGCCGGTGCCGCTGGCGCCAGGCTGCCATAGACCTCGTCGGTGGAGACATGCAGGAAGCGGAAGGCCGCCCTGGCCTCGGCATCCAGCGCGCTCCAGTAGCCGCGCACGGCCTCGAGCAGGCGGAAGGTGCCGACCACGTTGGTCTGGATGAAGTCCTCTGGGCCGTGGATGGAACGGTCCACATGGCTTTCGGCCGCAAAGTTGACCACGGCGCGCGGCTGGTGCTCGGCCAGCAGGCGGGCCAGGACTTCGCCATCGCCGATGTCGGCCTGCACGAAGACATGGCGCGCATCGCCCTGCAGGCTCTCCAGGCTCTTGAGGTTGCCCGCGTAGGTGAGCTTGTCCACGTTGAGCACCGGCTCATCGCCGGCAGCCAGCCAGTCCAGCACGAAATTGGCGCCGATGAAGCCGGCGCCGCCTGTGACAAGAATCATGGTTCAACCTTGCAAAATTTCATTGTTCTTGGTTCGGGGTTCAGGCAGCAGCCTGCAGTGCTGCCTCCCGCGCGACCTGGGCATTGTCGGCGTTCACCAGTGAAAAAGCCCGCAGGAGGCGGGCTTTTTCCTTCAGGACACGCCTTTTACACACCAGGGCGTATTCACTGGCCCTGCCAGCGGCGCAGCACCAGCGAGGCGTTCGTGCCACCGAAGCCGAAGCTGTTGGACAGCACGGTGTTCAACTGGGCATCGCGTGTGCGCGTGACCAGGGGCATGTCGTTCAGCGCGGGATCGGGCGTGTCCACGTTGACCGAACCCGCGATGAAGCCCTTGTTCATCATGATCATGCAGTAGATGGCTTCCTGCACGCCGGTGGCGCCCAGCGAGTGGCCGGTCAGCGACTTGGTGGAGGAGAACGGCGGCACCTGGTCGCCGAACAGCGCGCGCATGGCGCGCACTTCCTGCATGTCGCCCACGGGCGTGGAGGTGCCGTGGGTGTTGATGTAGTCCACGCCGCCTTCGAGGCCTTCAAGGGCCTGCTGCATGCAGGCGATGGCGCCGTCGCCCGAGGGCGCGACCATGTCCTCGCCATCGCTGGTGGCGCCAAAGCCCACGACTTCGGCCAGGATGTTCGCACCCCGGGCCTGGGCGTGCTCCAGGCTTTCCAGCACCACCGCGCCGCCGCCACCTGCGATCACGAAACCGTCGCGGTGGGCGTCATAGGCGCGCGAAGCCTTTTCGGGCTGGTCGTTGTACTTGCTGGACATGGCCCCCATGCCGTCGAACAGCAGTGCCATGCCCCAGGACAGCTCTTCGCCGCCGCCGGCAAACATCACATCCTGCATGCCCCAGGCGATCTGCTGCGCCGCTGCGCCGATGCAGTGCGCCGAGGTGGAGCAGGCCGAGGTGATGGAGTAGTTGATGCCCTTGACCTTGAAGTTGGTCGCCAGGCAGGCGGACACCGTGGAGCTCATGCAGCGCGTGACCTGGTAGGGCCCGACGCGGCGAATGCCCTTTTCGCGCAGCGTGTCGGCCGCCTCGATCTGGTTGGCCGGCGATCCGCCGCCCGAGCCCATGATCAGGCCGGTACGCGGATGGCTGACCTGCTCGGGAGCCAGGCCGGCCTGGGCGATGGCATCTTCCAGCGCGATCTGCGCATAGGCAGCGGCATCGCCCATGAAGCGCAGCTGCTTGCGATCGATACGTGCCTCGACGTCGATCTCCGGCACACCGGCCACCTGGCTGCGCATGCCCAGTTCGGTGAACTTCGGCATGGCCTTGATGCCCGTGCGCCCCTCGCGCAGCGAGGTCTCCACGGTATCGAGGTCGTTGCCGATGCACGAGACAATGCCCGCGCCGGTGATGACTACGCGACGTTTGGTCATGCTGCCGTTCCCTGGCCTTCACCCTCGCGCAGGAACAGGCCCACGCGCAGGTCATTGGCGACGTAGATTTCCTTGCCGTCGGCCAGCAGGCGTGCATCGCCGATGGCCATGTTGAGCTTGCGCTTGATCACGCGCTTGATGTCGATTTCGTAGGTCACGAGCTTGACGTCAGGACCCACTTCGCCCGTGAACTTGACTTCGCCGGCGCCCAGCGCACGGCCCCGGCCGGGAAGGCGCAGCCAGGTCAGGTAAAAGCCGATCAGTTGCCACATGGCGTCCAGACCCAGGCAGCCGGGCATGACGGGGTCGCCCCGGAAATGGCAGTCGAAGAACCAGAGATCAGGCTTGATGTCGAGTTCGGCGACGATCTTGCCCAGGCCGTGGGCGCCACCATCCGTGTCGATGTGCGTGATGCGGTCGAACATCAGCATGGGAGGCAGTGGCAGACGCCCGCTGTCTGCGGAAAACAGCTTGCCTTCGCCCGAAGCGATCAGTTGCTCATACGAAAAAGAATCGGCCATTGTCTAACTTGCTCCACGGCGGCACTGACGCCACCTCTATCTCTGAATGGGTGCGGCCCGCAGCGGACCATGCAGCCGCGCATTATCGGGGCTGAACGTTGCCAGACTGCAACAAAACCCCGAGGCCGCATCAAAACTCTGCCACAAAAGCCACGCCGACCCAGGTCGCGGGACTTGGCTACAGCCCCTGAACCGAGGCCCTGCGGCGGCCCATCCAGGCCACCAGCAGCACCGCCGCAGCAGCGGCGCACAGCGGGACCAGGCCTGCTGCATTCACCCAGCGCGCAAACGGTGTCAAGGCCTCGCGGCCCTGCACACTGGCCTCAAGCACCGCGCGCTCGTAAGGCACCAGCGCGTGCGTCACCACGCCCCGGTGGTCGATGGCCACCGTGGCGCCGGTATTGGTGGCGCGCAGCATGGGGCGCTCGAACTCCAGCGCCCGCATGCGGCTGATGGCCAGATGCTGGTCGATCGCCACGCTGTCGCCAAACCAGCCGATGTTGCTGAAATTCACCAGCACCGTGGGCGCCGTCGCTGCATTGCCGAAATGTGCACCCAGCTCTTCGCCAAACAAATCCTCGTAGCAGATGTTGGGTGACAGCCGCTCGCCAGCCCAGGCCATGGAAGGCTGGCCCAGCGCGCCGCGGTTGAAATCGCCCAGCGGTATGTTCATCATCTGCGTGAACCAGCGAAACAGCGGCGGGATGAACTCCCCGAAGGGCACCAGATGGTGCTTGTCGTATTGGTAGTCCTGGATCTGGCCAGGCTGCCAGCCCACGACCGAGTTCGTATAGCCGGCCTCTTCCGAGCCCAGCGGGATGCCCAGCAGCGCCGCCTGCCGGCCATCCTTCTTCAGATATGGTTCGCGCAGCAGGTCCAGGTATTCCTCGGGCAACTGCTGGGGCAGCAGGGGCACGGCCGTCTCGGGTGCGACCACCAGCTGCGCCGTGGCCGCGCGCAGCTCCCGCCCGTACCAGCCCAGGGCCAGCGGAATGCCGCTGCCGGCCTCGAACTTCTCATCCTGCGGGATATTGCCCTGCAGCATGGCCACGCTCAGCGCTGGCCGTTCGGCCGATGGTGCATTGATGGCGGCATCGCGAAGCCACCACAGCCCGCCCCAGGCCAGAACCAGGGCCGCCACAGTGGCCGCGCACCGTGCAGGCCGAAGGGCTTGTCCGCCCCGCGAACCGGCCGCCAAGGCGGCCAGCCAATACGCCAGCCAGGACGCCACCGCCCCCGTGCCGTAGACGCCGATCCAGCGCGGCAGCACCGACAGGGGCCCTTCGACGTGGGCATAGCCCCCCGCGCCCCAGGGAAAGCCGGTCCACAGCCAGCCACGCGCCAATTCGGCCAGCAGCCAGACGGCGGCGAAAAGCAAGGCGCCGCCCGCCGTGCTGGTGGGGCGCAGCTTGTGCCAGCCCCAGGCGGCCACCGCGTAGTAGCTGCCCAGGAAGGCCGCAAGCGCCAGCACGGCGGCAACGGCCAGCGGCGCAGGCAGTCCGCCATAGACATGCATGGAGATGAACAGCCACCAGAAGGTGGCCACCAGCCAGGCGGTGGCATAGAGCATGGCCCGCCCCGCCGCCTGGGCCGGGCGCTGTGCCGTCTGCAGGGCGCGTGCCAGCACGGCCAGCGACAGAATCTGCAGCCACCACAGCGGGCGGCCATAGCCGCCGACCAGGCTCAGCGGCCCGTCGCCCTGGCCGCGCGCCCAGGGCCAGGCCAGCGACAGGGCCTGGGCTGCACCCGCAAGCAGCAGCAGCACGCCCACGGCGAGCCGGCCCATGCGCCGGCCGTCTTGCGAAAAAGCGGAAGAACTGGACAGGGGCATCGGCCAGGTACGGGAGAGATGTCGGTGGGGATAGAAAGGGGCAGCCTCAGCTGCGCAGCAGACTGTCGGCTGCGGGATCGCGCACCACCTTGAACCAGCGCACGGCGCCGCCCTTGGTGTGCAGCACGGTGAATTCCAGGCCGGCCAGATGGATCTGCTCGCCGCGCTTGGGCACATGGCCCATTTCGTGGGCGATCAGGCCTCCGATGGTGTCGAACTCATCTTCGGGATCGCGGGCATGCAGGGCGACCTCGAAGGCTTCGTTCACATGCTCGATGGTGGTGTCGCCCGCCACGCGGTAGCTGTTGTCGGCCAGGGCGAAGATGTCGCCCTCGTCCTCGGGGATGTCGAACTCGTCCTCGATCTCGCCGACGATTTCCTCCAGCACATCCTCGATGGTCACCAGGCCTGCCACGCGGCCGAACTCGTCGATGACCACGGCCAGATGGTTGCGGTTGCCCCGGAACTCGCGCAGCAGATCATTCAGGCCCTTGCTCTCCGGCACGAAGGCGGCGGGGCGCAGCAGGGCGCGGATGTTCAGGTCCGGTGAACGCTGCAGCTTGAGCAGGTCCTTGGCCAGAAGGATGCCGATGATGTTCTCGCGCTCGCCCTGGTAGACCGGGAAACGCGAATGTGCAGTGGTGATGACCTGGTGCAGCAGTTCATCGAACGGAGCGTCGATGTTGACCAGGTCCATGCGAGGGGCTGCGACCATGACGTCGCCGGCCGTCATGTCGGCCATGCGTATCACGCGTTCGAGCATGACGCGGGACTCGGGGCCGATGACCTGGTTGTCCTCGGCGTCGGCCAGGGTCTCGATCAGCTCGTCAGGAGAGTCAGGGGCCGGGTGGATGAACTCGGCCACCTTTTGCAGGAAGCTTCGCTTGCTTTCCTTCTCGGAAGAGCGCGCAGGATGGGGGTCGGACACTGTCTTGGAGTGCAGGACGTGCGGTAGTGAAACAAGCCGCAAGGATAGCGGATTGCTCCGTCACCCCTGCATGCGCTGCGCCAATTCCCTTTGCGGCGTTTTGCGCCTATTCGCCGGCCTGGTGGCGGCCATCCTGCACGCCACGGCGGATTTCCTGCACGTCGGCCAAGAAATCCCAGAACTGCTTGGCCTGCTTCTTGAGCTGGTAGTCCACCTCGCCGATGTGCTCGGTCATCAGCGACGCCATGTGCGTGTCGATGCCGGCGGGCGGCAGCTGCAGGTAGGCCTCGGACTCGGAGCCATCGCGCTTGATGGTGGCGCCGGCCTTGCGCGCAATCTTGAGCATGGCCGTGTTCTCCGACAGCGCGTGGATGAACATCATGGACACGCCCTTGGTGCGTGCATGGATCACCGCGCGGTTGAACAGGCGCCCGCCGTAGCCGCGGCCGCGTGCCTGCTTGAGCACGGAAACGCCGAATTCGGCGCAGCTCTTGTGCTCGGGATGCGAGGCAAAGGCCAGATGCGCCATGGCGATCAGCTCGAGCCGGCGGTTGTAGATGCCGAAGATGTCGTCGCGCTCGAAATCAAGCTGCATCGCATAGCGGCGAACCTGCTCGTCGCTGGCGGCATAGCCGAAGCGCAGGTAGCGGTCGCCTTCATCGAGCTTGAGCAAATGCGCCACCACGCGTTCGCGGTGGGACGGGCCCAGCGAACGAATGGGCACCATGGACGCGGAGCGCCCATCGGGACGGTGCGGCTGGCCTGCGCTCGCACGCAACATGTCCCGGCCGGCCTGCCAGGACGCCTTCAACCAGTCTTTGGATGCATTCATGGCTCAAATATAGGTAAAAACCCGAGGTCGAGCAACGAAGATATTGCAATGCAACAAAACCGTAAGGTTTTGGCATGCAAACCAATTCCCCCTCCCTGCAACACCCAACGGCCTGGCGCCTGTCGAGCCCGAAGGCTACAAAGGCACGGCCGTGGTCACCTTGACGCGGTCCATCACGAAGCTGGTCTTGCAATCCTGCACGCTGGGATGCTTGAGCAAGGTGTCCATGACGAAGCGCGTGTAGTGCTGCATGTCGGCCACGACCACACGCATCAGATAGTCCATCTCCCCGGTCAGCGACACGCACTCCACCACTTCGGGCCAAGTCTGCACGCTGGCGCGGAACACGTCCATGGGGTTGCGCTTGCTGGTCTCGGTGTACTTCTCCAGGCGCACGTTGAGATAGGCGGTCAGCCCCAGGCCCACGGTCTCCGGCTGGACCAGGGCCACATAGCGGTCGATCACGCCGCTGTCTTCCAGGCGCTTGACCCGGCGCAGCACGGCACTGGGAGACAGGCCGACCTGCTCCCCGATGACGTCATAGGTTTCCCGGCCGTTGGCCTGCAGGCGGCGCAAAATGGCCCGATCCAGTTTGTCGATGGTGTGCGTGGCGCTCATGGCGGTGGACTCGTAAATAAGTACGGATTTCTTCAGGGTTAACCCGAATTAACCAGTTAAATTGCGATAAACAAAAGAATTCCGCAATTTTCATGCATTCCGCATTTTCCCACCAAGGGCAAACGGCAAAAAGCTGAAGCCCCTCCCGCCTACAGTGACAGCACTGATCGCAAGCCCGCAGGCCATGCCTGGGGCGCCCGAAACACTGTCCTGCACAAAAAGGCCGGAGACCCCCATGAAAGCCCCGCTGAACCTGGCCCAGTTCCCCGCCCGCGCACAGACGGCCCGGCGCGCGCAGGACATGGGCGCGTGCAGCCTCAGCGGCAGTCGGCGCTGCCTATACTGCGGGGATCGCCTCCATTTCGCTTCACGCCATGACGCCCCGCCACGACGCCACCCGCGCCATGCCACGCCATGCCCGTGCATCTGCGCCAGTACGTGCACCTGCGGCAGCCGGCCCGCAGCCGTCGGCCCGGATGGCGCGGCGCAGCCTGCTGGCGGCCCTGGCCGCCCTGCCCTGGCTGCCGGCTTCGGCACAGCCCCAGCCGCCCCCGACAGCCTCGACAGCCTTGACAGCCCCGGCGCGCGACGCGAAATCCGACGCCCTGACCCTGATCGTTCCCTATGCAGCCGGCGGGCCCCTGGACCGCACGGCGCGTCCTCTGGTCGAGGCCAGCTCCGCGAAGCTGGGGGCCATCCACATTCTTTACGTGCCGGGCGACGGCGGCGCCAAGGGCTCGAACATGGTGGCCCAGGCCACGGCCCAGGACCGCTTGCTGCTGATGGGCGCGGCCGCCACGCACGCCGTGCTGCCCTGGCTGCAGCCCCAGCTGGGCTACGACCCGCTGCGCGACTTCCAGCCGCTGGTGCTGGTGGCGCGCATGCCCAATGTGCTGGTGATGCGCAGCGATCTGGCGCGCCAGTGGCGCATACGCACGGCGCTGGACCTGCAGCGCTTTCTTGCCAAGCACCGCCAGCCGCTGCGCTATGCCTCGGGCGGGCCGGGCAGCAGCGGGCACCTGTCGGGCGAGATGTACCAGATGCTCACGCGGCTGCCGCTGCTGCATCTGCCGTTTGGCGGAACGCAGCCGGCGCTGTCGGCCCTGCTCGACGGATCGGCCGATCTGCTGTTCGACAGCCTGGCGTCCTCGCTGCCGCACATCCGTGCAGGCCGGCTGCAGGCCCTGGCCGTGACCACGCTGGAACGCGTGCCGCTGCTGCCCGAGGTGCCCAGCCTCAACGACACGGTACCGGGCTTCAACCTCGCCAACTGGTTCGGCCTGTTCGCGCCTGCCGGCTGGCCCGCCGACCTGGCCCAGCGCCATGCCGCCGTGTTCTCGAAGGCCATGCGCAGCAGTCCGGTGCAGGAAACGCTGACCGCCATGGGCGTGCTGCCCGAAGACCTTCAACTGCAGGAGTTCGCGCGCTTTGTGCGCTCCGAGCACAGCAAATACGGCCTGCTGGTGCAGGCCGCCCGAATCCGCCAGCTCTGAGCCGCGCAGGTGCCTTGCCTGCCCCCGGCCCGGGGCAGCAATGACAAGATCCCTGGAGAGCACCATGATGAGCACCGCAGCGACCCCCACCTCGTCCCACGCCCCCGCCCCCGGTGTGGCACCCGTGGTCTACGGCCAGGCCGACCGCCCGCCGCGCGGCGACTACAGCCGCGCCAGCGACGACTACACCTGCGCGCAGGACTACGACGCCTACACCGAGGCCGACCACGACACCTACCGGCGCCTGTACGAACGCCAGTCCGCCCTGCTGCCGGGACTGGCCAGCCAGCACTTCATCGACGCCCTGCCCTCGCTGGGCGCCAAGGACCGCATTCCGCGCTTCGAGGAAGTCAACGAGCGCCTGCGCCGCGCCACGGGCTGGGAGATCGTCGGCGTGCCGGGCCTGATTCCCGAGGTGCCCTTCTTCTCGCTGCTGGCCAACCGCAAATTCCCGGTCACGGACTGGATCCGCAAGCCCGAGGAGTTCGAGTACATCGTCGAGCCCGATGTCTTCCATGACCTCTTCGGCCATGTGCCGCTGCTGTTCAACCCCGTCATCGCCGACTATATCCAGGCCTATGGCCAGGGCGGGCTCAAGGCCGCCGAGCTGGGCGCCTGCGAGATGCTGTCGCGCCTGTACTGGTACACCATCGAGTTCGGGCTGATCCGCGAGCAGGGCGGCCTGCGCGCCTACGGCGCGGGCATTCTGAGTTCTTCGGGTGAGCTCAACTACTCGGTGCGCAGCCCCGAGCCGCAGCGCCTGCCGCTGTCGCTGGAGCGCGCCATGCGCACGCTCTACAAGATTGACACCTACCAGCACACCTACTTCGTGATCGACGACCTGCAGCAGCTGTTCGACCTCACGGCCGCCGATTTCGAGCCGCTGTACCGCCAGCTGCGCGATCAGCCGACCATCGCGGCCGATGCGCTGCTGCCCGGTGAAGTGGCCCTGCAGACTTCCGCGTCCTGAAGCCGCTCGCGCAGCTCCAGGCAAAAGCGCCAGACGCGCTCGTCGAACACCAGCTGCACATGGGCCACGTCGTCCAGGCGGTGCGCGTGCTGCCCTGGCAGCGTGGCCACGGGGAAGGGAAAGACGATGTTGTCGCAACAGCTCCACCAGCAGCTGAAGGCCACCTCGGGCGGCGGCGGCCCCAGGCGCTGCAGCCAGGGACTGTCCTCGCGCATCTGAAGCGCCGGCAGGCCATGGGCGAAGCGCGCCATCCAGGTGCCGCGGTGCGGCGTGGCCAGGGTCACCACATGGGCAGCCAGTTGCCGGCGCTCCTGCGCGGACAACCGGCCCAGCCAGGCACGCACCACCAGCCCGCCCATGCTGTGGGCCACGATCAGCGGCGCCCGCCCCGTGGCCTGGGCCATGCGGCGTGCGCAGGCATCGAGGTCGGCCACCATGGCGTCGATGGATGCGCCGTGCGCCGGCTCCAGCGTCATGGCCGCGCAGGCAATGCCGCGTTCCTTGAGCCGCCGCAGCCATGGCGCCCAGACCGCGCGATTGCAGAAGAAACCGTGGACCAGCACCATGCCGACCTGGCCTGTGACCGGGCTTGCGTTTTGTCCTGCGGCCGGGTCACCTGGCCAGCCGTCGGCCTCGGCATGGACCCGGAAGGGCAGGCGCCAGCCAAACACCTGCACGGCCAATGCCCACTCGGCGAGCCAGGCTGCCGCCACCGTGCGCCATGCGGGCACGGGTGCGCCGGCCTTGCGCACCACGCGGCGCATCAACACCATCTGCAGGCCCAGATGCAGGCCCGGCCAGCACAGGCCCGGCAGCGCTCCTGCCAGCGCCAGCCCGCGCGATTCCGGCCACCACCATGCCAGCCAGGCCATGGCGCCGGCCAGCGTGCCCAGCGCCACCATTTGCAGAATGCGTGCGTTCACGGCAGCCCGCCCTCCCTGAAAAAAACGCCAACGTAGCACAGAGCGGCCGCACTTTCGTGGGGGACGGCGGCCCCTGCCTAGGACAACCCCGCGTAGACCGCAAAGCACCCGCCTGACCAGAATCAGCCGCAGCGGTGGCCGGCCGACCGGCGCCTGCCCCTTTGCCGTTCCCCTGTCTCACCAGCAACCCAAGGTACCCTGCATGGACGCTGCGCCCTGGCTCAAGAACTATCCCGCCGATGTGCCCCACGAGGTGCATCCCGAGCAATACCGCTCGCTCACACATCTGCTGGAGGAAGCCTTCACCCAGCATGCGGACCTGCCCTTCTCGGTGTGCATGGACCGCTGGATGAGCTACCGCGAGCTGGACCAGCTGTCCACGCGCCTGGGCGCCTGGCTGCAGGGACTGGGGCTGGAGCCCGATGCGCGGGTGGCCATCATGCTGCCCAATGTGCCGCAGTTCGCCGTGAGCATGGCGGCCGTGCTGCGCGCGGGCTACACCTGCGTCAACGTCAATCCGCTGTACACCCCGCGCGAGCTGGAGCACCAGCTCAAGGACTCGGGCGCCACGGCCATCATCATCCTGGAGAACTTCGCCCACACCCTGGCCGACGTGATCGAGCGCAGCGCCATCCGCCATGTCTGCGTCACGGCCATGGGCGATCTGCTGGGCGGCATGTATGGCAGCTGGATCACCTTCGCCGTGCGCCACCTGGCCAAGATGGTGCCGGCCTACAGCCTGCCGCTGGACGGTGAGGGCGGCACCGTGCGCGAGGTCACGACCTTTTCCCAGGCGCTGGCGCGCGGTGCCCAGAAAGAGCTGCGGCCCAGCCAGGCGGGACTGGATTCGGTGGCCTTCCTGCAATACACGGGCGGTACCACCGGGCTGTCCAAGGGTGCCGTGCTCACCCACCGCTGCATCGTGGCCGCCACGCTGCAGGCGCATGCCTGGTTCACGCCGGCCCTGCACGGGCGCGTCAGCGCGCAGGACACGCACATCATCGCGGCGCTGCCGCTGTACCACATCTTCGCCCTCACGGTGAGCCTGTTCGCCATGCGCATGGGGGCCAGCCTGAGCCTGATCCCCAATCCGCGCGACATCCCCAAGTTCGTCAAGGTGCTGCAGAAACGGCCTTTCCACATCCTGCCGGCCGTCAACACCCTGTTCAACGCCCTGCTCAACAACGCCCAGTTCCGCGAGCTGGACTTCTCGCAGCTGCGCGTGTCGCAGGCCGGGGGCATGGCCGCCAGCGAGGGCACGGCGCGCCAGTGGCAGCAGGTCACGGGCAGCGTGATGATCGAGGGCTGGGGCATGAGCGAGACCTGCGCCATCGGCACCAACAACCCCGTCACCGCCACCGCCTTCAGCGGCACCATCGGCCTGCCGCTGCCGGGCATCTCCATCGCCATCAAGGACGACGAAGGCCGCGATCTCCCGGCCGGCGAGGCCGGCGAGCTGTGCATCAAGGGCCCCAACGTCATGCGCGGCTACTACAACCAGCCTGACGAGACCGCCAAGGCCTTCACGGCCGACGGCTACATGCGCACCGGCGACATCGGCGTGATGGACCAGGAAGGCTACACCCGCATCATCGACCGCAAGAAGGACATGATGGTGGTCAGCGGCTTCAACGTCTATCCGAACGAGCTGGAGAACGTGATCTCCATGTGCCCCGGCGTGCTCGAATGCGCGGCCGTGGGCGTGGCCGACGAGCGCCAGGGCGAAGCCATCAAGGTCTACGTGGTGCGCAGCGACCCGGCGCTGACCGAGGACCAGGTGATGCGCTTTTGCCATGACCAGCTCACCGGCTACAAGCGCCCGCGCACGGTGGAGTTCCGCGACGAACTGCCCAAGACCAACGTAGGCAAGATCCTCAGGCGCGCCCTGCGCGATCCCGCCTGAAACCCGCACGGCCGCAGCTGTAGCCCACGCGTCAGCCGTGGCTGCCTGCGGCTGTTAGCCTTGGGAAAGGCTTCTCCCCCCATGACCTCCTTCGCCCCCACAAGCGCCACCGCTGCGCTGCCCTGCGGCATGACCGTGCTGGAGCGCGGCTGGCTGTCGGCCAACAACATCGTCTTCGCGGCCGACCCTGCCGATCCGCAGGACGACGGCGCGGCCGTGGTCGATACCGGCTACGTCAGCCATGCCGATCAGACTGTGCTGCTGATCGAGCGGACGCTGGCTGGCCAGCCGCTGGCGCGCATCCTCAACACCCATCTGCACAGCGACCACTGCGGCGGCAATGCCGCACTGCAGGCGCGCTGGCCGCAGGCCCGGACCTATGTCGCGCCGGGCCAGGCCGAATTCGTGCGCCACTGGAATCCCGAGGCGCTGAGCTACACCCCCACCGGCCAGGAATGCCCGCCATTTGCGCTGACCGGCGTACTGCAGCCCGGCGCCAGCGTGCGGCTGGCCGGGCGCGACTGGCAGATCCATGCCGCGCCGGGGCATGACCCGCACTCCATCATCCTGTTCGAGCCTGCCAGCCGCACACTGATCTCGGCCGATGCGCTCTGGGAAAACGGCTTCGGCGTGGTGTTTCCCGAAATCGAGGGCCTGCAGGCCTTCGAGGAAGTGGCCGCCACGCTGGATGTGATCGAGGCCCTGGCACCGCTCACCATCGTCCCCGGCCACGGCGGCGTTTTCACGGGCGTGGCCGCGGCGCTGGACACGGCGCGCCGCCGCCTGGACGGCTTTGTGCGCGCCCCCGAGCGCCATGCCCTCTACGCGGCCAAGGTGCTGCTCAAGTACCGGCTGCTGGACTGGCAGCGCGTGCGCACCACTGAACTGCTGGCCTGGCTGGACGCCACGCCCTACTTCGGCATGCTGCATGCAGGCTATTTCAGCCACGAGACCGCCGAGCACTGGAGCCGCACGCTGGTGGATGCGCTGGTGCAATCGGGCGCGGCGCAGCGCGAGGGCGAATGGGTTCACAACGCCTGAACGAAACAGATCCGCGATAGGCGCAAACCACGCCAATCACATCACCGGCCGCAAGCACTGCGCAGCTGCGGCACCACGGGCAGCATCTTCATCGACCGCGTGCGCAACCTGGGCAGCCCGATGCGCGACACCTTCAACATCGAGGACATCGAGATCGTCAAGGGCGCCTCGGGTTCCGAGTACGGGCGCAGGCGCCCTGGCGCCCGCCAATCTCTACGATCCCGGCGTCAGCGATGCGATCACGGGCCAGGACATCCGCTATGCCGGCCAGATCAACGAAGGCCACACCAAGACCCTTGCGCTGTACGCCTTCATGGCCTGGGAGCTCAGCGCGAACCTGAGCCTGCAGCTGAACGTCTACAACCTCGCCAACCAGCGTTACATCGCCAGCCTGAACAGCGCGCGGCGCGCGCCACATCCCGGGCGGGGCGCGCTCGGCCAGGCTGGTCGCCGCGCTGAAGTTCCGAGACAGGGCTGTTGCTGGGCGGCAACGGCCATCCATTCACTTATCAGATTATTCTTATATTTTTATTAGGAATCATTACCATTCTCAATCCAGGCAAAACTGCCTGATCCAGCCAGCACCGGCAAGCCAAGACAGCTCTCCAGCCGCCCGCGCAACGCCGGCCAGCAAGCCAGCATGTTCACTGCCCATCCCGCTTTCCGTTCAACCATGGCGAACTCCAACTCGTACATCAAAAGCCGCAAACACGACAGCGCTGGCCGCTCGCCGTCGGCCGGCATCATCGCTGCAGCCGCGGCCCTGGCCACCCTGGGCCTGCCGGCCGTGGCCCAGACACAGACGCCCGGCGCCAGGACCGCACCCAGCCTCAAGGAAGTGACCGTCGAAGGCTCGCGCAGCACCGGCTACGAACCCGCACAGGTCTCCTCCCCCAAGTTCACGCAGCCGCTGGTGGACACGACGCAGACCATCTCCGTCATCAAGGAGCAGGTGCTGCAGGAACAAGGCGCCACCACGCTGACCGAGGCGCTGCGCAACGTGCCCGGCGCCGGCACCTTCTACGCGGGCGAGAACGGCAACACCAGCACGGGTGATGCCATCTACATGCGCGGCTTCGATACCTCCAACAGCATCTATGTGGACGGCGTGCGCGACGTGGGATCCATCTCGCGCGACGTGTTCAACACCGAGCAGGTGGAAGTCACCAAGGGCCCCGCCAGCACCGACTACGGCCGCAGCGCGCCCACCGGCGCCATCAACATGGTCACCAAGCAGCCCAGCCTGGCCGACAGCTTCGGCGCCTCGGTGGGCGCGGGTTCGGGCAGCTACAAGCGCTCCACCGTGGACTGGAACAAGAGCCTGACCGGGATGGGCGGCGCGGCCTTCCGGCTCAACGCCATGGTGCAGGACGCCGGCGTCGCCGGCCGCGACCGCGTGGCCAATGACCGCTGGGGCATCGCACCGTCGTTCGCCTTCGGACTGAACACCGACACGCGCACCTACCTGAACGTGCTGCACGTCAAGCAAAGCAATGTGCCGGACGGCGGCGTGCCCACCATCGGCCTGCCCGGCTACAGCAACACCGATGCGCGCCTGAACGCGGGCCGCCCCGTGGACCCCAGCCGCTTCTACGGCACCAGCGCCGACCACGACGACGTGACGGCCGACATGGTCACGCTGCGCGTGGAGCACGACTTCACGCCCGACACCACGCTGCGCAACACCACGCGCTGGGGCCGCACCAAGCAGGACTACCTGCTCACGGCCTTCATGACGCTGTCCAGCAACAACAGCAGCAATCCCGCCGACTGGACCGTGTCACGCAGCCTGCCGACCTTCAAGAACCAGGTCAACGACATCGTCACCAACCAGACCAACCTGACGACCAAGCTGGCGACAGGCAGCGTGCGGCACGAGCTGAGCACCGGGGTGGAGATCACGCGCGAAAAGCAGAGCAACTACGGCACGGGCACCACGGGCGCCTGGCCCAATGCCAGCCTCTATGACCCGCAGGTGCCCAGCTCCGGCCTGAACTGGTCGCGCAACGGCGCCGACAGCAAGGGCTCGACCGACACCTTCGCGCTGTACGCCTTCGACACGCTCAAGTTCAACGAGCAATGGCAGGCCAACGCCGGCCTGCGCCTGGACCGCTACAAGACGCAGTACGACGCACGCGCCGTCTGCGGCGGCCGCAGCGGCCCGGCCTGCGGCAGCAATCCTGCAGGCACCGTGCTGCCCAGCGCCGTGGGCCTGGAGGCCTCCGACACCCTGCTGAGCTGGAAGATCGGCGGCCTCTACAAGCCCGCGCCCAATGGCAGCGTGTACGTGAACTACGCCCTGTCGCAGCAGCCACCGGGCGGTGCCAACTTCACGCTGTCCACGGCCGCCAACAACGCCAACAACCCCAACATGGACCCGCAAAAGGCCAAGACCGCCGAACTGGGAACCAAGTGGGAGCTGATGGACAAGCGCCTGCTGCTGACAGGCGCGCTGTTCCGCACCGAGATCACCAACGAGATCGTCACCAACCCCGACGGCACCGTGGGACAGACCGGCAAGAAGATCGTGCAGGGCCTGGAGCTGGGCGCCACGGGCCAGATCACGCCCGCCTGGGGCGTGACTGCCGGCTACACGCTGCAGGACACCAAGGTGGACACGGGCGCCACCGTGGCGCAGGACGGCTCCAGCGGCCTGACCTATACGCCCAAGAACGCCTTCTCACTGTGGACCAGCTACCAGTTCCCGTTCGGCCTGACGCTGGCTGGCGGGGCGCGCTACTCGGGCGGACTCAAGCGTGGCACCGACGGAGCCGTGGGCACGCCCAACTTCACCGATGCCTACTGGGTCTTCGATGCCATGGCCAGCTACCGCATCAACAAGAACGCCGACATCCAGCTGAACTTCTACAACCTGTTCGACAAGGAATACGTGGGCGCCATCAACAAGAGCGGCTACCGCTATTTCCCGGGCACTCCGCGCTCCGTGCGCGTGTCCGCGAACTTCCGCTTCTGAGTGAATGCAAGACGGGCCGCCGCGCCGGCCTTGCCGCGCGCAGAGCGCCGACAATCCCAGTACCGCCCCGGCCCCGCCGGGGCTTTTTCCATGCGAGGAGGACCCGCACCATGATGCTGCACATTCCCGACGTGCTCACGCGCCAGCAGGTCACTGCCATCCGCACAGCCATCGACGCCGCCGACTGGGTGGATGGCCGTGCCACGGCGGGCAGCCAGGGCGCCCGGGTCAAGCGCAACCGCCAGTTGCCCGAAGACTCGCCCGTGGCACTGGAGCAGGGCCGCACCATCGAGCAGGCGCTGGCGGCCAATGCGCTGTACTTCAGTGCCGCCCTGCCCGCGCGCACCATGTCGCCGCTGTTCAACCGCTACGCGGACAGTGAAACCTATGGCCTGCACGTGGACGGTGCGGCACGGCGCCTGCCAGGCGCGCAGCAGTGGATGCGCACCGATGTGTCCTGCACCCTCTTCCTCTGCGATCCCGAGGACTACGATGGCGGCGAGCTGGTCGTGGTGGACACCTACGGCACGCACGAGGTCAAGCTGCCGGCCGGCGACCTGATCCTCTACCCCTCCACCAGCCTGCACCGCGTGGAGCCCGTCACCCGGGGCGAGCGCGTATGCGCCTTCTTCTGGGCACAGAGCATGGTGCGCGACGACACACGCCGGGCCATGCTGTTCGAGATGGACCAGACCATCCAGCGCCTGCGCGAAAAACTGGGCGAGACCGATGAAACCCTCAGCCTCGCGGGCCAATATCACAACCTTCTGCGCATGTGGGCCGAGACCTGAGGGATCGGATCCCTTCAGGGCTTGTGCTTTTCCGCGCAGCCGATCAGGTGGTTGTAGCTGTTGGACATGCACTGGTACATGGCCTTGGAGCGGCCCGTGGCGGCCTGGCAGTCGGCCACGGTGGCGTGCGTGCGCGCCTCGCGGAACTTGCCCGCGGTTGCATCGAACTGCGCCTGCGTGATGTAGCCGCCCTTGAGGTTTTTCTGGCCGTTCTCGACCATGGTGTCCACCTGGCTGCGGATGTTGTCCACGGCGGCTGCGCAGTTCAGCGGCACCTCCTTGGAATCGACCTTGCTCAGGCCCTTGGCCACGCCGTCCGCCAGCTCGCGCACCTGCTTGGGCAGCTTCTTCGTGCCGTCGGGATTGCGCTCTTCGCCAAACCGGCCCGAGCCTGCGCCCGAGCTGCCATTGGGCGAGACCTTGATCTGGCCGGCATCGGCCTGGTCGACGGGCAGCTGCGAACCGTAGTGCGTGCGCCCTTCGGCATCCACCCATTTGTAGACGGGCTGCGCCGCCGCCGTGCACGCCCATGCAAGACCCAGCGCGACCCAGGCCGCGCGGCTCCCTGTTGTTGTCATTCTTGAAACCCCTGCGGTATCCGGGGCCGCGGCATGCGGCCCGCCAGTCGGTAACCAAGTGTAGCGCCGACAGGCATCGCCGCATCCCGCAGGAATGTCAAGTGCGGCTCAGGGCAGATCCTTGCTGGGGTCGGGCGTGGCCGCATCACGCGGGCCGATGGTGCCCAGGCGGCTCTTGAGCGACTGGGGCTGGCCCGTGATCAGCGCCGCGTAGTTGGTGGTGTTGGACAGCACCTTCTTCACATAGTCGCGCGTCTCGGTGAAGGGCACGTTCTCGGCCCAGATGGCGGCGTCGAGCACCGGGCCGTTGCGCCAGTTGCGCGGGCGGCCGGGGCCGGCGTTGTAGCCGGCCGCAGCCAGCGCCATGGAGCCGTCGAAATCGTCCAGCGCCAGCTTCAGATAGGCGGTGCCTATGGTGATATTCACATCGCGGTCATTGATCATGGACGGGGAAAAGTCCGTCATGCCGATCTTGCGCGCCGTCCACCGGGCCGTGGCCGGCATGACCTGCATCAGGCCCGAGGCGCCCACGCCCGAGCGCGCATCCATGATGAAGCGGCTTTCCTGGCGGATCAGTCCATAGACATAGGCAGGGTCCAGCCCGATGGAACGCGAGCGCGCCAGCACCGTGTCGTGGAAGGGCATGGGAAAGCGCTGGCTCCAGTCGGCAAAGCTGCGCGTGCGCTCGCTGGTGTTGATGCAGCGGTCCCAGACCTGCTGCTGGCAGGCCAGGTCGGCGGCGGCCAGCAGTTCGCGGTCGTTCATGCCGCCGGCCTGGTGCAGGTTGGTGGCGTAGTTCCATTCACGCACGCCTTCGCTGCGCAGGCCGTTCTGGATGGCGTAGAGGCCGCGCACCAGGCTGGGGTTGGCGCGGGCGGCGGCCT
The DNA here is from genome assembly GCF_043104415.1 of Delftia sp. WSY_16. Taxonomy (NCBI): domain Bacteria; kingdom Pseudomonadati; phylum Pseudomonadota; class Betaproteobacteria; order Burkholderiales; family Comamonadaceae; genus Delftia; species Delftia sp. WSY_16. The sequence goes on from NZ_JBICKS010000003.1 coordinate 146,415, forward strand.
TCTCCTGTGCCGTGGGCGGCGCAGGCGGCGGTGGGGCCGTCACGCGCTGGCCGATGTCCTCCAGCGCCAGCTGCTCGTAGAAACTGCCGGGGCCGGCCATGTCCTCCAGCAGCTGGCGCGCCTCGGAGCGCTCCTGCTCGCTGGGGCGGCCCGACAGCAGGGCGCGGGCCTTCCAGTAGGTCCATGTGTGTTCGGTGCGCTCAGGCCCCATGGCGTCGATGGCGCGGCGCACCGTGCGCCAGTCGCCTGCACGCAACGCGGCACGCACCTTCCAACCCAGCAGTTCGTCGCTGAGATCGCCGTCCTTGCGCACCTTGCCGAAATAGGCCGCAGCCTCGGGCTGCAGCTTGAGCGCGGCCTGCTTGCCGATCACGCCCCAGGCCCAGTTGTTCTCTTCGGCCGTCAGCCGGGCACCCCAGCCGCCTTCCAGCTGGGTGGCCGCCGCCGCCGGGTCGCTGGACGCCATGCGGATCAGCGCCAGCAGCGCCAGTTCCTTGGGCACGGCACCGCGCACGCGCGTCTGCCCGGCAAGGTATTTCGCCGGCGAGGCGAATACCTGCGCCACCTGGGGCAGGGCCTCGGGCGCGACGATGGCCACGGCATCGCGCGTGGCCTTCTGGCGATTGGCCTCGGCCGACTGGCGTGCCTTGCGCCAGACTTCGGGCTCGCTGATCTGCTTGGCTGCGTACAGCTCGCCGGCAGCATAGGTGCAGCCGTCGTCGGCGTCGCGCTGGGCCCACCACAGGTCGCGGACCTGCTGGCCAAGATTGGCAGCAGGCTGGCCCTTGAGGTTGTCGATCAGCAGGGCATAGCAGTTGACGGAACGGTCATCGCGCATGCGAAACGCCCCGTGCACCTGATCGAACATGCCCCAGTCGCGCCGCTGCCCCAGCAGCAGCAGCCAGTCATTGCGCAGCCGGTCTTCCTGGTAGGTGCCGGGCCAGCGCTTGAAAAACCCCAGAATCTCGTCGGCACTGGCTTCTTCGAGCCGGGCCTTGAGTTCCCAATAGGCGGCCCAAGGTTCGAGCACATGGCCACGCGCAGAAGGCAGCAGCTGCGTGAGCTTGGCCTTGTCGCCCTTGCGAAAGGCCTGCTGCATTTCCAGCAGGACGTCATCGCCACGGTTTTGCGCCAGCGCAGGCGTGGCTGCGGTGGTCCAGAGGGAAGCCGCCAGAAGCGGTGTCAAAATCTTCAGCCAGTGCATGGAGGAAATTATCTGATGGACAAAGCAGCCCTGCGCCGCAGCTTGATAGACCAGCGCCTCAACCTTCCCGACCGATTGCAGCGCGCCGACGCGCTGCAGCAGGTCATGCGCTTTTGGCTGATACAGCGGCCCGACAGCATCATCGGCGCCTATTGGCCGATCAAGGGGGAGTTCGACCCGCTGCCAGCGCTTCACCGGTGGAAGGAAGATGGCGAGCTACAGGGTACCCCACAAAGACGCCGCATCGGATTGCCGGTGATCGACAAGCAGCGTAAGACACTCAGCTTTCACGCCTGGTACCCGGGCTGTCCCATGGAAGAGGACGCCTATGGCATCCCCAAGCCCAAGGACACCGAAACCCTCACCCCCACCCTGCTGTTCGTGCCCTGCGTGGGCTACGCGGCCGGTGGCTACCGCCTGGGCTATGGCGGCGGTTTCTACGACCGCACCCTGGCCGAGCTGCAGCCCAGGCCCTTCACCGTGGGTCTGGGCTACGGCTGCGGCTATGTGGACGAGTTCGAGCCCGAGCCGCATGACCTGCCGCTGGACGCCATCTTGAACGACCACGGAGTCGTCTGGCCGGTGTAGAACAAGCACCCCCTGAGGCGCTGCGCGCCTTCCCCCTCTCTGCCCGCTTCGCGGGGGAGGGGGACGACACCCTCACTGCGGGGCGGCCCTTGCTCGGTGTCCCTCGCTTTTGGCCGCGCCGGTTTTTAGCGCTGTGCTTCTTTAGTTTGCTGTCTCGCGCTGCGCCTGCCATTGATGCCAGCCGCGGGCTCGCAGGTCGCAGGCGGGGCAGGTTCCGCAGCCGTAGCCCCAGTCGTGCAGCGTCTCGCGCGTGCCCTGGTAGCAGGTGTGGGTGTCGCGCTGGATGAGGTCCACCAGGGTGTCGCCACCCAGGTCGTGGGCCATTTGCCAGGTCTGGGCCTTGTCTATCCACATGAGCGGGGTTTCGATGCGCAGGCGCCGCTCCAGGCCCAGGTTCAGGGCGAGCTGCATGGCCTTCATGGTGTCGTCACGGCAGTCGGGGTAGCCGGAGTAGTCGGTTTCGCAGACGCCGGTGACGATGACCGACAGGCCGCGACGGTAGGCCAGCGCGCCGGCCAGGGTCAGGAACAGCAGGTTGCGGCCGGGCACGAAGGTGTTGGGCAGGCCGTCGGCCTGCATGGCGAAGGCCACGTCCTCGGTCAGGGAGGAGCCGCCGATCTGCTGCAGCACGTCCAGCGAGAGGACATGGTCGTCACCCAGGCGCGGTGCCCATTCGGGAAAGTCCCTGGCCAGCCGCTCGCGCACCTGCTGGCGCACCTGCATTTCCACGCTGTGGCGCTGGCCGTAGTCGAAACCCAGGGTCTCGACGCGCTCGTACAGCGACAGTGCCTGCGCCAGGCAGGTGGTCGAATCCTGGCCGCCGGAAAACAGGACCAGCGCAGCCGTGTGGCGCCCCGCTGGCGCCTGGGGGGAAGAGCTATCGTTTTGCATGGCACGCATTAGAGCGCGCCCAGGCAGCGCCCGGCTCCTACATGGGTTTTCCTGCCATGCTTGCTAAGCTGTAGGGCCTATCGCGGAGGTTGCGGCCATGCTCACGCTCTATATCGGCAACAAGAATTACTCATCCTGGTCCATGCGCCCCTGGTGCTGATGCGCCAGGCCGGCATTGCTTTCGAAGAAGTCATGCTGCGCTTTGACAGCTTCGACGAGCAGTCCGCCTTCAAGCAGCGCGCCCGCGCGCTGTCTCCCTCGGGCCGCGTTCCCGTGCTCATGGACGAAGGCATGGCCATCTGGGACAGCCTGGCCATCTGCGAGTACCTGGCCGAGAAATTCCCTGAAAAACACCTGTGGCCGACCCTGGCCCTGAACCGCGCCCGCGCGCGCAGCCTCTGTGCCGAGATGCACAGCGGCTTCGGCGCGCTGCGCTCGCTGTGCCCCATGAATATCGAGGCCCAGTTGCCCGAGGTCGGCGCGCGGCTGTGGGCCGAGCGCGCGGACCTGCGCGACGATGTCCAGCACCTGTCCGAGCTGTGGCAGCCGCTGCTGTCCACGGCCAGCGGCCCCATGCTGTATGACCAGTTCAGCATCGTCGATGCCTTTTTCGCGCCCGTGTGCATGCGCCTGACGACCTACGAGCTGCCGCTGGCCCCGGCCATCGACGCCTACGTGCGCCGCGTGCGCGCCTTGCCGGGCGTGCAGGACTGGGTGCAGGGCGCACTGGCCGAGCACGATTTCCGGCCGTTCGAGGAACCCTACCGCAGCGCGCCTGCGGCCGGCTGAGCGGCGCACCAGCAAAAGTCGGAGCACTGCTGCGCTGGGGTGGGCGCGGCCTGCGCAATGCCGCGGTTGCGGAGGCAGTGCAGCGGCCGTCCGGCTGGCGCTGCTTGAGTTCGTCTCTAGAAAGAATCCGGAAGAAAGCATGCGCTCGGCACTCCATCGGTGCGTGGAGGCAGCCCGCCATCATGTCACCGCCCAGGCCCTACCATTGCGGCATGAGCGAATTTCAGGTGTACATGGTGGGCGGCGCGGTGCGCGACCGTCTTTTGGGGCGGGCCGTGCATGACCGCGACTGGGTGGTGGTCGGCGCCACGCCCGAACAAATGTCCGCGCGCGGCTTTCTGCCTGTGGGGCGGGACTTCCCGGTCTTCCTCCATCCCGAGACGCACGAGGAATACGCGCTGGCGCGTACCGAGCGCAAGAGCGGCCTGGGGTACCGGGGTTTCGTCGTGCAGGCGGCGCCCGATGTCACGCTGGAGCAGGATCTGGCCCGGCGCGACCTGACCATCAATGCCATGGCCGCTCCTGCGGACTGGGATGGTGAAAGCGCCATCACCGATCCCTACCACGGCCAGGCCGATCTTCAGGCCCGGGTGCTGCGCCATGTGACCGGGGCCTTCCGCGAAGACCCGGTGCGCATCCTGCGCGTGGCGCGCTTTGCGGCACGTTTCCACGAATTCACGGTGGCGCCGGAAACCATGGCCCTGATGCGGGAGATGGTGGCCGCCGGCGAGGTGGATGCCCTGGTGCCCGAGCGCGTGTGGCAGGAGATCAGCCGTGGCCTGATGGAGCGCCGCCCCTCGCGCATGTTCGAGCTGCTGCGCGAGTGCGGTGCGCTGTCCGTGCTGCTGCCCGAGCTGGAGCGGCTGTGGGGCGTGCCCCAGCGCGCCGAGTACCACCCTGAGGTCGATACCGGCGTGCACGCCATGATGGTGCTGGACATGGCCGCACAGCTCGACGCCCCCCTGCCCGTGCGATACGCCTGCCTGGTGCACGACCTGGGCAAGGGAACGACGCCGGCCGATGTGCTGCCGCGCCACATAGGCCATGAGCAGCGCAGCGCCCGGCTGGCCGAGAAAGTGGGCGAGCGTCTGCGCGTGCCCACGGACTGCCGCGAACTGGGCGACGTGGTGGCGCGCGAGCACGGCAACATCCACCGCAGCGGCGAACTCAACGGCGCCGCCATCGTCCGCCTGCTGGAGCGCTGCGACGCCATCCGCAAGCCCGCGCGCTTCGAGCAGGCGCTCATGGCCTGTGAGTGCGATGCACGCGGAAGACTGGGTTTCGAAGACCGGCCCTATCCCCAGCGTGCCCGCCTGCGCGAAGCGCTGGCCGCAGCGCTGTCCGTCTCCACCTCTGACATCGCCGCCCAGGCCGCTGCGCGCGGCAAGCAGGGCAAGGCCATCGGCGAAGCCGTGCAGGCGGCGCGCGCACAGGCCGTGGCAGATTGGCTGGCGCAGGCGGCCTGAGCGCAAAGGCCGCCACACACGGGAATCAGGCTCGCGCCACGGGCAGGACCAGTCGCAGGCACACGGGCTGCTCGCCTCCTGCCGTCAACAAGGCCACGCTGCCGCCCAGCCGCTCGGCGATGCGCCGCACCAGGTACAGCCCCAGCCCGGCGCCGGGCCGGTGCTGGGCGTTGCGGCCACGGTAATACCTTTCGAACAGCTGGTCCTGGTCCGCCTGGGCAATGGGCTCTGCCGGATTCGAGACCTGGATCTCCAGACCCTCGCCCTGCCTGGTCACGTCCAGGCGGACCGATTCGCCCTCGGGCGTGTGGCGGTCTGCATTGGCCAGCAGATTGCGCAGCGCGATGCGCAGCAGGCCGGCATCGGTGATCAATTGCTGCGTGCCCCCGCCCAGTTGGCAGACGATGCGGCCGGGCGCAAAGTCCAGGCACAAGCCATCCACCAGCGCATGCAGGTCGCACGGCTGCAGGCGCGGCTCGGCATGGGGCTGGGGGTCGGCCATGCGGTCGTCGGCCAGGCAGTCGTCCACCAGGGCCAGCAGGCGCTGGGCGGCTTCGCGGATGTTGCGGCTGCGTGCCAGCGTCTTGTCGGGCGGTGCAGCCAGATTGCGCGCCAGTTGCTGCGCACTGGTCAGGATGATGGCCAGCGGCGTGCGCAGTTCGTGCGAGACCATGGCGACAAAGTCGCGCTGCTCCTGGCGCACCCTGCGCTCCAGCGCCAGCGCCTCGCTGAGTTCGCTTTCGCGCAACTGTCGCTGCCGCAGTTCCGCCTCCAGCCGGACCTGCTCGTGCTCTCGAATGCGGCGCCTGCGCTCGTATCCGCCGATGATCCAGCCACTGAGCAGCAGCATGTGCGCCATGGTGCCCAGCGCGGACGCATGCGTGGACACCAGCGCGGTCAGCGCGTTCATGGGCAGCCAGCCCAGGTTGCGCAGGAAAGAGATCAGCACGCCGGCATAGAAGATGCCGAACGCCAGCATGAAGAACCGTGCCGGGGCGTGGCCGCGCCGCCACAGCCAAAGGGCGAATGCGAGAAAGCCCACGGTCAGCGGCAGGGTCATGGCCTGCACCGGGACCATGCCCGCCGAGTAGTGCCCCGACACCACCAGCAGCATGCAGCACAGGCTGAACAGCCACAGCAGCGGCACGATCTGGCGCACCAGCCGCGGATACAGCGATGCCAGCTCCAACTGCCTGCAGGCCAGTTGCATGGAGATCGCCAGGGCGCCGGCAATGCCGCATCCCAGCAGGCGGTCGCTCCAGAAACCCGGCAGGCCCGTCAACTGCTGCACCAGCCCCAGCGATACCACCTCATTGAGCACGCAGACGCTGAGATAGGCCAGAAACAGGCCGCTCACCGGAGCCCGCGTGCCCAGCCAGAACACCAGTTGCACGCCAATCAACAGCAGGTACAGCCCGAAGTACAGGCCGAACGAGAGGGCCTCGCGCCGCGTATGGTTGTCGAACGCCAGTCGCTGCCACAGATCGATACGGGTGACGAGCGCGTTGCGCGCACGCAGGCGCACCAGCAACTCGTATGACCCGGCGGCAGCAGGTTCGAACTGGAATGCGGGACTGCGGTAGTCCACCGGCCAGGCGTGACGCGGAATCTCTTCGCCGCTGCGACCCAGCAGCTGCCAGGGGTCGCCAGGCCGGCGCACATGGACCTCCACCTCATCGAGCAGGGCATTGCCCAGCAACAGCATCCAGCTGCCGGGCTGCTGCACCTGCAGCGGCATGCGCAACCAGACCGCCGCCTGCGTGAAGCTGGCGTTCAGGTGCCCTGGCATCGCCTTCCACCCGGGCGCCAGGTCGGCCTGCCGGACATCGAGCAGGCCCGAAGCGTCATCGAGCCGCTGCCACTGCCCTGCGGTCTCCTGCATGGGCACATCGGGGTCCAGCACGAGGGTCCGGGCCTGGAGCAGCAGTGGGCACAGCAGCCAGGCCAGCACGATGAGGGTTGCACGGTAATATCGCATCTGAAGTCCACCACGGGGCCGCCAGCGTACACCAGCTGTCTGCGCTGTCACCCGCCTGCCCTCCTCCCAGTCCATGCTTGATGTGATCCTGCTCGAAGACGAGCCCGTGCTGCGCCATGAACTGGGCGAGTTCCTCGAATCCCTGGGCTATGCACCGCAGTGCGTGGCCAGCCTGCAGGAGTTCGACCGCCATTTCGATGCGCGGCGCCACCGGCTGGCCATCATCGACATCGGCCTGCCCGACGGCAACGGCCTGGCGCTGATCCAGCGCCTGCGCCAGCAGGGCCAGCAACTGGGCATCATCGTCTTCAGCGCGCTCAACAGCAGCGCCAACCGCATCGACGGCCTGGAGATCGGCGCCGACCACTACCTGGGCAAAGGCTGCGATCTCGACGAGCTGGAAGCCACCCTGGCCGCCCTGGTGCGGCGCCTGGGCCTGCAGCAGCGCCAGGCGCCGTGGCTGCTGCAGCTTGGCCCCAGCCGCCTGCAGCCCCCCGCTTCGCCCCCTGTGGCGCTGTCACACCAGGACCTGCTGGTGCTGCACTGCCTGATGGGCAAGGCAGGGACCAGCGTCAGCCGCCGCCAGATCGTGCAGGCGCTGGGTGGAGACTATCTGGTCTACGACCAGCGCCGCCTGGACACCCAGATGCGCCGGCTGAGGCGCAAGGTGCAAGAGGCCAGCGGCCAGCAACTGCCTGTCAAGACGCTGCGCAACAGCGGCTATTGCTTCTATCTGCCGGGTGAAGTGCAGGCCTGAGGAAGGGCCTGAAGGCACCCGGTCCTTGTGGCCCGGCAACCATCAGACGACCGAGCGCACCCAGCGCACGATCTCGCCGGCAGGCAGCGCGCCGGAGACACGGGCGATCTCGCGTCCTTCCTTGAACACCACCATGGTCGGGATGCTGCGGATGTTCCAGGGCGCGGCAGCGTGGGGGTGCGCCTCGGTATCGAGCTTGGCCAGTTGCACGCCGGGCGCCAGCGCCTGAGCCGCCTGTTCGAAGGCAGGCGCCATCATGCGGCAGGGGCCGCACCAGGGGGCCCAGAAATCGACCACCACGGGCACCTGGCTGCGCCCCACATGCCTGGCGAAGCTCTGCGCATCCAGCGCCACGGGCTGGCCGGTGACCAGCGGTTGATGGCAGCTGCCGCAATCAGGCGCGCTACCCAGCTGATCGACCGCAATGCGGTTGGTGGTGTGGCAATGGGGGCAGACGAAATGCAGCTTGTCGGACATGGGCGGCCTCTTGTTGGCGAGTCATGGGGGCAATTGCATGCATATACGGGCGCTGCGCCCATGCTTCAAGCCATGCTCAGACCAGCTTGGCGATCAGGGCGGCAATCACGCTGAGCAACACGGTGCTGGCAATGGGCAGAAAGATCACGCGGCCGAACAGGCGAAAGCGGAAGTCGCCCGGCAGGCGGCCCAGGCCTATGCGTTCCAGCCAGGCGTGCAGGCCATTGAACAGCAGCAGGGCCAGAAAGATGACGAGGAGCCAGCGGATCATGGCGCCGAGTGTACGGCGACGCGGGACCGGGCCATACAGAGTACACCGCGTCATGCACACGACATATGGACTGCCTACATTGCCGCTGTCCCCCCCTCTTCATCGCCTCCAGGCCGACCACCACGAATTCGCCATGCAACGCAACCGCCGCCTTCTTCTTGCCGCAGCCCTGCCCGCCGCCTTGCTGATGACCGCCTGCGCCAGCGCACCTGCGCCGGCAGCCCGACCCGGCGCCATCGACAACAGCGCCCTGCAGCGCAGCGACTTCCGCGCGCACCAGGCCACCTATGGCCTGGTCTACCGCCTGCCGGCCGATGCCACCGCCATCCTGGACAGCCAGGTCGCACCCGTGGTGCACGAGCAGTTGCTGCGCCTGAAGCTGGTGGCCGAGGCCAACACCTTCAATCTGCCCCATGTCACCGTGGTGCATATCCATAGCGCCGACCCGTCCACGCCGCGCAAGATGCTGGCGGCCCTGCCGGCGCTGCCGCCCGTGCTGCAGGACGTTCACCTGAAGAATTTCTACACCACCGAGGCCGCCAAGGGGGCCGGCAAGCCCTGGTGGCTGGACCTGGGCATCGTCAAGTCCGGCCCGGCCTACGATGCCATGATGGACTTCAACACCCGCGCCACCGCCGCCATGGCGCCGCTGCGCGACGGCCCGCTGCCGCGCGTGACGGGACCCGTCTATGCCCGCATGAACGACTCTGCCAAGGCCATGGTGCAAAGCGTGGGTGTCAGCGGCATCAACCAGGTGCAGGCCGGCAAGGAGGTGCGCAGCCACAACCCGCACAACACCCTGGTCTACAGCGAAGCCACCTTCACGCCCGAGATCGAGCGCGCCATGGGCGAGACCGCCGCGCGCCTGAACCGCATCCTGCCCGGCGGCTTCACGACCACGTTCGAGAACCTGTCCATCGTGGAGCTGGGTTTCTCGGGCAACGTCACGCGCGAGATCTACCGCATCAACCTCAAGGACCAGACGGCCTACGAGGTGAGCAACGGCCGAAGCGTCCAGCGCTGAGGCCGGGGCAGAGCTCTGGCCGGCGGCTACAGGCGGTGCGTGCGGTCGCCGCGCACAAAGCCCATGGCGTCCCAGGGCTCCACGCCCTTGGCCAGGCCGATGACCTTGAACAGCTCGCCCATCTCGTGCTCCATCATCAGCTTGGTGGCCATGGCGCGCGGGCCCTGGGCCAGTGCGTCGAGCTTGGGGCCCAGGCCGCAGTTGATGAGGAAATGGGCCTGCGAGGTATAGCCCAGCACCTCGAAGCCCGCCTCCTGCGCTGCCACGGCCGTGCCCGTGAAGTTCACATGGGCCGTGATGTCCTTGAGGCCGACATCGGCCAGCGGATCGTCGTCCACCTTGTGCAGCCGGTGGCACACCAGGGTGCCCATGTGGCGCTGCGGGTGGAAATACTCGGATTCGCCAAAGCCGTAGTCGATGAAAAATGCCGCGCCGCGCGCCATGCGCTCGCCCAGCGTGCGAATGAAGGCCTCGCCCTGCGGGTGGATTTCGGTCAGGTAGTCGTGCTCGCCCTCGATGTCCATCGGCGGGCGCAGTGGCGTGGGCCTGTCTTCCCAGCCCAGGCTGCCGTCCGGCTGCAGCACCACGCCGCGCTCATGCCAGACACCTGCCTTGCGCACCAGCAGCTGCACGGGCATGGCATCCAGCACCTCGTTGCCGATGACCACGCCTTCAAGCCTATCGGGCAGGGCATCGGCCCAGTGCACCAGGCCTTCGTACTTGACCAGCCTGAGCTGCTGTCGCGCACGCAGCGTGCCCGACAGGTCGACGATGGTGTAGCGGTCCGGCCGCACGCCCAGGGCCGCCAGCTCGTCCAGCACCTGCAGCGCCAGCGCGCCCGTGCCGGCACCAAACTCCCAGACTTCGCGGGTGTGCGTGCGCTGCAGCGCCTCGGCCACCTGGGCGGCCAGCAGCTGGCCGAAGACCGGGGACATCTCGGGCGCGGTCACGAAATCGCTGCCCGACGATGGCATCAGCCCGAACTTGGCGGTGTCATTGGCGTAGTAGCCCAGGCCCGGCTCGTACAGCGCCAGGGCCATGAAACGGTCGAAAGCCAGCCATCCGCCCGAGGACGCAATCTCTTGCGCAATACGGGTTTGCAGGGCGGCCGTTAAAATTGAGGGTTCTGTCGTCACGATCCGTACATTGTCCTCGAATGTCCACACCTGCCCGAACACGCACAGTTTTGGTGACCGGCGCGGCCCGCCGCCTGGGGCGCGACATCGCGCTCGCGCTTGCCAGCGCCGGCTGGCAGGTGGCCGTGCACTACCGCGATTCCCACGACGAGGCGCTGGAGACGGCCGCCACCTGCGCTGAACTGGCCGGCGACAGCGCCGCCCTGGATGCCGATTTCTTCAACGAGGACTCGGTGCGCTCCCTGGTGCCGCGTGCCGTTGCGCACTTCGGCCACCTGGACGCCGTGGTCAACAACGCCTCCCTGTTCGAGCATGACGACGCCGGCAGCTTCAGCTACGTGGCCCTGGAAGCCCACCTGCGCAGCAACACCGGCGCGCCCATCCTGCTGGCCCAGGCGCTGCATGCCCATATCGAGGACCGCGTGGCGGCCGGCGAGGAGCATGCCAGCGGCGCCGTGATCAACATGCTGGACCAGAAGCTCTGGAACCAGAACCCCGATTTCCTCAGCTACACGCTGTCCAAGGCAGCGCTTGAGGCCGCAGGGACCATGCTGGCGCTGGCCCTGGCGCCGCGCGTGCGCGTGGTCGGCGTGGCCCCGGGCCTGACGCTGACCAGCCACATGCTGAGCCAGGAGCGCTTCGAGGCCCTGCACCGCCTCAGCCCGCTGGGCCGCTCGTCCAGCGCGGCCGACGTGGCCGCCACCGTGTGCTTTGCGCTGGACAACCAGTCCATCACGGGCACCACGCTGCTGGTCGATGGCGGCCAGCACCTGCAGCGCTTCGAGCGCGACTTTTCCATGATGTAGGCGCCTGCCCGCGCCCATCCCCACACTCCACGGCTTTTCCCCATGAACTCCGCCACCGGACAACAGACCCTGACGCTCACGGGTTTGCGTTTCGACGCCAACCTGGGCATCCTCGCCCACGAAAAACAGATGCCCCAGCCCATCCAGGTCGATGCCGAGCTGAGCCTGGGCACCCAACCGCTGGCTCCGCGCGACGACGACATCCTGCATGTGCTGGACTACCGCAAGGTGCGCCAGATCATCATCGATGAATGCACGGCCGAGCATGTGAACTTGCTGGAGAGCCTGATCGGCAAGCTGGCCCAGCGCCTGATGCAGCTGCCCGGCGTGATGGGCGTGCGCGTGAAGATCGCCAAGCTCGAAATTTTTGACGACTGCGAAGTGGCCATTCGCGTCGAGACAGGACAATGGTGAACCCCATGAACGCAGTGACCGACAACCCCTGGCTGGCCGAAGAAGCCGCCGCCGACGCCCCCGCAGACACCGCAGGCGGCAACCGCATCAAGATCGAGCGCGAGCAGATCAAGCTCGAAAAGCGCCTGTGCCGCGAGGTGGGCCGCGCCATCACCGACTTCAACATGATCGAGGAAGGCGACAAGATCATGGTCTGCATGTCGGGCGGCAAGGACAGCTACACGATGCTGGACGTGCTGCGCAAGCTGCAAAAGCGCGCGCCCGTCAAATTCGAGCTGGTGGCCGTGAACCTCGACCAGAAGCAGCCCGGCTTTCCCGACCATGTGCTGCCCGAGTACTTCAAGAGCATCGGCGTGGACTACCACATCGAAACGCAGGACACCTACAGCGTGGTCAAGCGCGTCGTGCCCGAGGGCAAGACCACCTGCGGCCTGTGCTCTCGCCTGCGCCGCGCCATCCTGTACAAGGTGGCCGACGAGCTGGGCTGCACCAAGGTGGCCCTGGGCCACCACCGCGACGACATCGTGCAGACGCTGATGCTCAACATGTTCTACGGCGGCCGCATGAAGGGCATGCCCCCGAAGCTGGTCTCGGACGACGGCAAGCATGTGGTGATCCGCCCGCTGTGCTACGTGCCCGAGAAGGACACCGTGCGCTGGGCCCAGTACCAGAACTTCCCCATCATCCCCTGCAACCTCTGCGGTAGCCAGGACGGCCTGCAGCGCGTGGCCGTGGGCGAGCTGCTGCGCGAGTGGGACAAGAAATTCCCGGGCCGCGTGGAAAGCATGTTCCGCGCCATGGGCCACATCGTGACCACGCACATGATGGATCCCGAGCTGCACGACTTCAAGAACGCCAAGGCCACCGGCATTGCCGACCCCAACGGCGACATGGCCTTCGACCATGAAGAGATGCCAGTGTCCGCATCGCTGCCCGGTCTGCAGGTGGTACAACTGTCGTCCTGACGGCTGAACCTATAACAATCGCCCCACTCCAACCAAGGCCCGTGCAAACGGGCCTTTTTTCGACCAAGGAGTACACCATGAAGCTGCGCTGCATCCATGTCCTGGCCATCGTGGCCACGGCCTTGCTTACGGGCTGCGCCAGCGTGCGCGAAGTCCAGAGCACCGTCCAGAGCTATTCCACGCTGGGCGCCCTGCCCGCGCCGCCCACCTACCGCCTGGAAGTGCTGCCCTCGCAACGCGAGGCGCAGACGCACTTCGCGGCCATCGAGTCCCAGGCCCAGCAGGCACTGGGCCGCGTGGGCCTGCAGCGCGACGACTCCCGGGCCAGCCTGATCGTGCAGATCGGCGCCGACGCACGCTATGCGCGCGACTACGCCGCCTGGCCCTACTACGACCGCTGGGGCGGCCCGCGCTGGGGTTGGGGCGTGGGCTACGGGCGCGGCTGGGGCATGGGCTTTGGCGGCAGCTTCATGTTCGACGGCCCGCCGCTGGAGTACTACCGCGCCGTCAGCATCGTGATGCGCAACGCCACCACGCAGCAGATCGTCTACGAGACCTCGGCCCAGCGCCAGGATGTGTGGACCGACGACCCGGCCATCTTCGGCATCCTGTTCGACGCTGCGCTCACCGGCTTCCCCAACCCGCCCAAGGGCTCGCGCGTGGTGCGCACCACCATCGGTCCGGTGCAGCAGGGTGGCGCGCCGGCGCAGCCGCCGGCCCAGGGGGCACCTGCAGCGCAGGCAGCACCGGCCACGCCAGCACCCGCCCGGTGAGCCATCGTGTCTCAGAAGCAAAGGCCTGCATCCGCAGGCCTTTTTTGGGTCCATCGCTGTCATTCGTTCCTGGGAACATGAGAACGCTGTAGGTAATGTGGACAGCGCCTTGCAGCGTTGGTAACTCATAAGTTACCATCCAATCCATGCGAATCCAGCTCCAGGAGTACGTCCGCGAAGACGGCAGCAGCGCGTACCAGACATGGTTCAACGGGCTGGATGGCCAGGCGGCCGCCAAGGTGGCCGTCGCCATGGCCCGCATGGAGTTGGGCAACACCTCCAATATCGAATGGTTCCGGGGTATTGGCGAATACAAGATCGACTGGGGCCCGGGCTACCGCATCTATCTCGCCAAGGACGGGGAAAGATTGATCATCCTGTTCGGGGGCAGCACGAAAAAGGGCCAGCAGAAGGCCATCGACGAAGCCGTGGCCCTGCACAGCGAATACAAGGCTCGCAAGAGGCAACGCCCCTCGGACAATGCCAAAAAAGGAACGAAGGCATGACGCTCACCCGCGATTTCAAACAAACGGTCATTCAGCGCATTGAGCGCGACCCTGCTTTCGCACAGGCGCTGCTTGATGAGGCGGCCACTCTTTTTCTGAGCGGTGAGCCAGAAACGGCACGCCTCGTCCTGCGCGATCTCGTCAACGCAACGGTGGGTTTCGAGACGCTGGCCGACCTCACGCACAAGCCGAGCAAGAGCCTGCACCGCATGCTTTCGCCGAAAGGCAACCCCAGCATGGACAATCTTGCCGCGATCTTTGCCGCCATCAAGAACTGGCTTCAGGTCCGGTTCGACGTGCGGGTCGTTGCCGCGACCTGAACGCCAGGCCATTACAGTGCACTTTGCTCAGTGCACATGCTCCATATCAGGCACGGCAGCCATCAGCGCGCGCGTGTACGGATGCTGCGGCGCATCGAGCACGGCGCCAGCCTCGCCGGTCTCGACCAGGCGGCCGCGCTGCATGACGCCGATGTCGTCGCACATGTGGCGGATCACGGCCAGGTTGTGGCTGATCAGCAGGTAGGTCAGGCCGAATTCCTCCTGCAGGTCGCGCATGAGGTTGAGCACCTGGGCCTGGACCGAGACGTCCAGCGCCGAGGTGGGCTCGTCGCAGATGATGAACTCGGGCCGGCTGGCCAGGGCGCGCGCAATGGCGATGCGCTGGCGCTGCCCGCCCGAGAACTGGTGCGGATACTTGCGCGCATCGTCGGGCTTCATGCGCACGCGGCGCAGCGCCTCCTGCACGCGCTCGGCCGTCTCGTCCTTGCCGGCCGTCAGGGCCAGCACCTGCAGGGGTTCGGCAATCAGCTCCTGCACGGTCCAGCGCGGGTTCAGGCTGGCATACGGGTCCTGGAAGATCATCTGGAAGCGCCGGCGCATGGCCACGGTCTGGGCGGCCGGGCTCCACTTGTCCACGCCGTCGAACAGCACGGTGCCGCTGGTGGGCGGCGTCAGCCCGGCCACCATGCGCGCCACCGTGGATTTGCCCGAACCGGACTCGCCGACCAGGCCGAAGGTGGAGCCCCTGCGGATCGAAAAGCCGACGCCGTCCACGGCCTTGAGGATCTTTTTGTCCTCGCGCGCCAGCAGCCGGGCCAGCCAGCCGCTGGACAGGTCGAACTCCTTGCACAGATCCCTGACCTCCAGCAGGGCAGCCGCGGGCTCCTGCGCTCCGGCCCCGGGCTGCCAGGGCACGGCGGGCGCGGCCGGGCCGCCGCCCACCTCGGGCACGGGCAGGCGCTGCACGCGGTGGTGCACGCTGGGAATGGCGCCCATCAGCACCTGGGTGTAGGGCTGCTGCGGCGCGTCCAGCACCTGGCGCACGGGTCCGGTTTCCAGCACGCGGCCTTGGTACATAACCATGACGCGGTCGGCCGTCTCGGCGATCACGCCCATATCGTGCGTGATCAGCATGGCGGCCGCGCCGCGCTCCTTGCACACGCGGCGCAGCAGGGCAATGATCTGCGCCTGCACGGACACGTCCAGCGCCGTGGTGGGCTCGTCGGCAATGATGAGTTCGGGCTCGGCGCACAGCGCCAAGGCAATGGCCACGCGCTGGCGCATGCCGCCCGAGAACTGGTGCGGATACTGGGCCATGCGCTCGCGCGCCTGCGGGATCTCCACCTCTTCGAGCAGGGCCAGCGCGCGGGCTTCGGCCTCCTTCTCGGAGACGGGCAGGTGCGTGCGGATGGTCTCCACCAGGTGCCGGCCCACGGTATAGACCGGGTTCAGGCTGGTCAGCGGGTCCTGGAAGATGGAGCCAATGCGCCGGCCGCGTATGCGCCGCAGGTCCTCGCCGCGCAGCGTGTCGATGCGCTCGCCGCGCAGTTGCACCGTGCCGGCCGAGATGCGGCCCGGCGGCTCGATCAGGCCGATCACGGCGGCGCCCGTCATGGACTTGCCCGCGCCCGACTCGCCCACCACGCCCAGGATCTCGCCGGGCGCGATGTCGAAGCTCACATCGTCCAGCACCTGCACGGGGCCCTTGTAGGTGTCGAATGTGACGGACAGGCCGCGAACGCTCAGCACCGGAGGCTGTGCAGGGGGCTGCCCGGATTCTTGTGTCGTGCTCATTGCAGCTTGGGGTTCAGTGCGTCGCGCAGCCAGTCGCCGACGAGGTTGACGGACAGCGCCAGCGCCAGCAGCACCAGCGAGGGGAACAGCAATATCCACCACTCGCCCGAGAACAGGAAGCCCTGGCCGATGCGGATCAGCGTGCCCAGCGAAGGCTGGGTGGGCGGCAGGCCCACGCCCAGGTAGGACAGCGTGGACTCGGCCACGATGGCATGCGCGAAGCTGATGGTGGCGATGACCAGGATGGGCGCCAGCAGGTTGGGCAGGATGTGGCGCACCAGGATGGCCACGCGGCTGCGGCCTATGAGCTGGGCCGCCAGCACGTAGTCCTTGTGCTTTTCCACCATCACCGCGCCGCGCACGGTGCGCGCGTACTGCACCCAGTCGGACAGGCCGATGGCCACGATGATCACGAAGACCGCCATGTCGTCGCGGTAGCCCTCGGGCAGCAGGCCGCGTGCGATGCCGAAGACCAGCAGCGCCACCAGGATCACGGGAAAGGTCAGCTGCACATCGGCGATGCGCATCATCAGCGTGTCGAACCAGCCGCCCGCATAGCCGCAGACCAGGCCCAGCGGCACGCCGATCAGCAGGGACAGCCCCACGGCCGACACGCCCACCAGCACCGACATGCGCAGCCCGTAGAGGATGGCGCTCCAGACATCGCGGCCCTGGTCGTCCGAGCCCAGCGCGTACAGCGTGCCGCTGGTGCCCGCCTGGCCCGGCGGCGTGAAGGCATCCATCAGGTCCAGATTGGCCGGATCGAAGGGGTTCTGCCAGGCCAGCCAGGGCGACAGCAGCGTGGCCGCCACGATCAGCGCCAGCACCAGCGCCGCCGCCTGCACCAGGCGCGAGCGTGCAAACGCGCGCTTGACCGGCGAGTCGCTGGCGCGCCAGCCCGTGGGAGGGATTGCTTGTTTGGCGGAATCGGTCATCGGTTTCTCAAGCGGGGGTCCACGATCACGTACAGGAAATCGACGAGCAGGTTGATGCCCACGTACAGCAGCGCGATGAACATCAGGTAGGCGGCGATCAGCGGCACGTCCACGCCCTGGATGGAGGAGATGAACAGCAGGCCCACGCCGGGCCACTGGAACACGGTCTCGGTGACGATGGCAAAGGCGATCAGCGAGCCGATCTGCAGGCCCGCGATGGTGATCACGGGAATCAGGGTATTGCGCAGCGCATGGCCGAAGTACAGATCGCGCTCACGCAGCCCGCGCGCACGGCCGAAGCGCATGTAGTCGGCGCGCAGCACCTCCAGCATCTCGGCGCGCACCAGGCGCATGATCAGGGTCATGTTGTAGAAGCCCAGCGTGATGGCCGGCAGGATCAGCGCCGACCAGCCCGAAGCCGTCAGCAACCCGGTCTCCCAGCCGCCCAGCTTCACCGTCTCGCCGCGCCCGAAGGACGGCAGCCAGCGCAGCTCCACGGCAAACAGGTAGATCAGGGCGATGCCGATCAGGAAGGTGGGCAGGGACACGCCCACCAGCGACACCGTCATGATCGAGCGGCTCAGCCATCCCTCGCGCCGTATGGCCGTGTACACGCCCAGCGCCACGCCGATGACCAGGGCGAACAGCGCCGCCGTCATCGCCAGCTCCAGCGTGGCGGGCAGGCGCTCGGCAATGATCTCGGTCACGGGGCGCTTGAGCCGGTAGGAGATGCCCAGGTCGCCCTGCAGCACCTTGCCCACGTATGCCAGGTACTGCAGCGGCACGGGCTTGTTGAAGCCCAGGCTTTCCGTCAGCGCCTCGCGCTCGGCAACCGTCGCGTCCTCGCCCAGCAGGCTGATCGTGGGATCGCCGATATGGCGGAACACCATGAACGAGACAAAGGAGACGGCCAGCAGGACCAGGGCGGACTGGCCCAGCCGGCGCAGCAGATGGACCAGCATCGGCGCTTACTTCTTCTCGAACTTGACGAACTTGAAGTGCAGCGCGTTGTCCGGGTGCACGGGCACATTGAGCCGGGGCACGGACGCGAAGTGGATCACCTGGTCATGCAGCGCAATGTAGAAGCGCTCCTTTTGCACGGTCTCCCAGATGCTCTTGATGGTGGCATCGCGCTTTGCCTTGTCGCTCTCCGAGGACAGGGACAGGATCTTGGCATCCACATCGGCATTGCTGTAGTGCGTCGCGTTCTGCGCGCCACGGCTGTCCTTGCCGCGCGTGTGCACCAGGAAGTCGAAGATGTAGGCCGAGTCGTAGGTGGGCACGCCCCAGCCGTACAGGTAGAAGTCGCTGTCCGCCTTGGTCAGCGAGACGCTGTGCATGGCGATCGGCCGGGCCGAGACTTCGGTCTTGATGCCGATGCGGCCCAGGAAACCGGCCACCGCCGTGGCGATGGCCTCGTCGTTCACATAGCGGTCGTTGGGCGTGTTCAGCGTGATGGTGAAGCCGTTGGGGTAGCCCGCCTCGGCCAGCAGTTGCTTGGCCTTGGCGGCATCCGCCTTGGGATAGGCCGCGAAGGCCTTGTCGTACCCGTTGACGAACGACGGCGCGATCACGCCGGTGGGAATCGACAGGCCGCGCATCACCGAGCGCTTGATGGCATCGCGGTCGATGGCCAGCTCGATGGCCTGGCGCACCTTGGGATCGGCCAGCGGATTCTTGCCCTTGACGTTGCTGCTCTTGAGCTCGGCCGCACCCACGTTCAGGCCCAGGAAGATGGAGCGGTTCTCGGGGCCTTCATTGATGCGCAGGCGCTTGTCCTGCTTCAGGCGCGCCACGTCCTGCGCGGGAATGTCCTGGGCGAAATCCACCTCGCCCGACAGCAGGGCCGCCACGCGCGTGGCCGGCGACTTGATGGGCAGGTAGACCAGCTCGGTCACCTGCAGCGGGAACTGGCCCTTGCCCCAGTAGTCGGGATTGAGCTTCATCACCGTCTTCGAATCGACCTCGCGGCTGGCCAGCACATAGGCGCCCGTGCCGTTGGCCGCGCGCGTGGCGCCGTTCTCGGTCTTGCTGGCCGTGTCCTGCGTGGTCTCGGCGCCGTTGGCCTTGGACCACTTCTCGCTCATGATGAAGAGATTGGTCAGGTTGTCGGGGAAGATCAGGTTCGGGCCCTTGGTCTTCACCTGCACCGTGAGATCGTCCACGGCCTTGGCCTCCTCCATCGAGGACAGCAGGGACTTGACCTGGGCGTTCTCGCCCTTGGCGCGGTTCAGCGAGAAGACCACGTCGCGCGCCGTGAACGGCGTGCCGTCATGGAACTTGACGTTGGGGCGCAGCTTGAACTCCCAGACCGACGGGTCGGAGGTCATCTTCCACGAGGTCGCCAGCGTGGGCACCAGCTTGCCGTCGGCCGAGCGGATGACCAGGGTTTCGTAGATCTGGTGCAGCAGCACGAAATTGGTGCCCACATTGAAGGCATGCGGGTCCAGCGAAGTCGGATCGGAGCCGCGCGCCCAGCGCACGGTCTCGGCCTGGGCCAGCGCGGCCGAGGTCAACAGGCCTGCGGCCAGCAAAGAACTGCCCAGAATCTTCATGATCATTTGTCTGCTCCCCTGTGGATTGATTGGAAGGGCGGCGGCCATGCGACGCAGCAGCCCGGGCGCCGCAAGAAGCGGGCCATATAGGTGCGCCCCACTTTAAATAACTTTTTCAGCTTGTTGAATTGATTTTTATACTTAAAAGCCATTTCCAAATAACAAGACTGCCGCCGCGGCCCGCCAATGGTGTGCGGCCATCATGGACAGGCCAACGGCTTTGACAGCTAGTGAAAACGCGAAAGACCGACACGGCCCGCTCTGGCAAAGGTTTGCAATCGGGCACAGGTCTGCGCCGCACGGCGTGCTAATTTCAGGCCCTGTATCGAGCCTGCGGGTTTCCGCGGAAAGGAAGCATCCATGAAGACATCCATTGCCAGCGCACTGCTGTGCGCCATGCTGGGCCTGGGCGCCCTGCCTGCCCAGGCGTCGGGCCTGGGCGACTCGCTTCGCCAGGCCTCGGGCCTTGGCGGTGACAAGGCCGCCGCCAGCAGCGAAGGCGCCGGCTCCGGCCTTGGCGGCATGCTGGGTGCGGGGGCAGGCGGTGCGGGCGCGCTGTCCGCCCTGGGCCTGAGCCCCTCGGCCACGGCCGGCAATGCGGCAGGCGTCATCTCCTACTGCATGAAGAACAACTACCTCAATGCCGACAAGGCGGCCCAGGTCAAGGACCAGTTGCTGGGCAAGCTGGGCATGCAAAAGCAGGAAGAGCCCAAGGACACGGGATTCCAGAACGGCCTGGGCGGCCTGGTCACCGGCTCCAACGGCAAGAGCTTCAGCATCGACAAGCTCAAGGGCGACCTCAAGGAAAAGGCCTGCGACTTCGTGCTGGACAACGCTAAATCGCTGATCTGACCCCCTGAGCGGCTGCGCCGCTTCCCCCTTCTCGCTTCGCGGAGGGGGACGACGCCTTCGGCTGGGCGCCCCCGCCGCGAGGCGGCTCTTGCTCGGCGTCCCTGAGTTGGGCCGCGCCAGTTTCAACGGCGGCGCGCGATGCAGGCTTGCCTGGCTTGCGGGACAATGCCTGCTCTTTTTGCAGCACCCCACGCCAGCCCCTCATGCAAGCCACGCGCATCATTGCCATCCGCCACGGAGAAACCGCCTGGAATGTGGACGCCCGCATCCAGGGCCATCTGGACATTCCTCTGAACGACATGGGACTTTGGCAGGCCGCCCAGGCCGGCAAGGCCCTGGCGGGCGAGCCGGTGGCCGCCATCTACAGCAGCGACCTTCTGCGTGCCTATGCCACGGCCGAGGCCGTGGCCGCGACCACGGGCGCATCGCTGACGGCCGACAAGGGCTTGCGCGAACGCTGCTTCGGCAGCTTCGAGGGCCAGACCTTCAACGATATCGAGGCGTCCCACCCGGAGGATGCGCTGCGCTGGCGCAAGCGCGATCCCGAGTTCGTGCCCGCAGGCGGCGGCGAGTCGCTGCTGATGCTGCGCGACCGCATCTCGGCCACGGTGGACCGCCTGGCCGGCCGCCACGCAGGCGAGCAGATCGTGATCGTGGCGCATGGCGGCGTGATGGATGTGCTCTACCGCCTGGCCACGCACCAGGAAGTGCAGGCGCCGCGCACCTGGGCGCTGGGCAATGCGGCCATCAACCGCCTGCTGTGGACGCCCCAGGGCCTGGGCCTGGTTGGCTGGGGCGATGTGCAGCACCTGGAAGGCGGTGCGCGCGACGAGGTTTTCAGCTGAATTCCCGCACTGCAGCGCAGTCCCTCATTCCACCTGGATATTGGCGGACTTGACGATCTGCGTGTAGCTCGCCTTTTCCTTTTTCAGGAATTGGGCGAACGTGGCCGGCGTGCCCGAGCCGGGCGTGGCACCGCTGTCCTGCAGGCGCTTGCGGACCTCGGGCAGCTTCAGCACCTCGGCCAGTTCGGCGGCCAGGCGGCTGACCACGGGTTCGGGCGTGCGGGCGGGGGCGAACAGGCCGGTCCAGGCCTCCAGTTCGAAGCCCTTCAAATCAGGAGCCTCCGCAAAGCTCATCACCTCGGGAATCACGTCGATGCGCTGGGCCGAGGTCACGCCCACGCCTTCCAGCTTTTTCTGCTGCACCAGCGGCGTGGCGCCGGTGGTCATCAGAATGCCCAGGTCGACTTGGCCGCCCATGACCTCGCTGGTGACCTGTGCCACGCCACGATAGGGCACATGAACCAGGCGGATGCGGGCACGCTCCTGCAGCCGCTCCATGGCCAGGTGCAGCACCGTGCCCACGCCCGGGGTGGCATAGGTCAGCGCGCCGGGCCGGGCGCGGGCCATGCTGATCAGCTCGTTGAGGTTGTGCACGGGCAGGCCAGGGCGGGCCACGATCACCATGGGCGCCACCGAAGTCAGGCCCACGGGAGCCAGATCACGCTCGGCGTCATAGCGCACGGAGGAGTTCACCAGTTGCGCAATGCTCACCGGCCCGTCAAAGCCCAGCAGCAGCGTGTAGCCATCGGCATGCGAGCGCGCCACCTTGCTCACGCCCAGCACGCCGCCAGAGGCCGGCACGTTGTCCACCACCACCGACTGGCGCAGCCGCGCACCCAGCTTTTCGGCCACCAGCCGCGCCGTGGCGTCCACATCGCTGCCCGCGCCGAAGGGCACGATCAGCGTGATGGGCCCGCCTGCCGGCCAGGGCTTGCCCGCGCCCGGCGCGGCATGGGCGGCGGGTGCAGCAGCAAGGGCCGCAGCCACTGAGGCGGCAGCCGATAGCAGGGAGCGTCGGGACAGGTGCATGGAGCGTGGGCATGCGCGGTGCATGCCGGCGAAGGCGGTGCGGGCTGGCAATGGCCTGCAGGGCAGGGACGGCCAGCGCGTGGAAAGCGGGCGATTCTGCCATAGGGCGCAATTTTCCTGCCACACGCTTGCCACGAAGCCCTATTTATTGCAATCCGTTTCAACCCTTGTGATTCCGTGTCCTAGGGTTCTCGCCTAAGGCGCTGCCCCGCCGCCATGCCCAGAATCGGCTGACCATGCTCTCACCCAGCCAAGTCATTGTCTTCGCCACTCCTGCCTTTTTGCTGCTGATCGCGCTGGAATGGGGCGTGAGCCTGTGGCGCGGGCGCAATGCCTACCGGCTGGCCGACGCCATCAGCTCCATCAGCCTGGGCATGCTCAGCCAGACCAGCGCCGTCTTCACCACGCTGCTGCGCGTGGGCCTGTACACGCTGGCCTTCGAGCACCTGGCGCTGTGGCGCAACGATGCCTTCTGGACCAGCATTCCCGGCTGGCTGCTGGCCCTGCTGTTCTACGACTTCTGCTACTACTGGCTTCACCGCATGGGCCACGAGGTGGCCGTGCTCTGGGCCGCGCATGCCGTGCACCACCAGAGCCAGGACTACAACCTGTCGACGGCGCTGCGCCAGACCAGCTCGGGCGCGCTGCTGGGCTGGCTGTTCTACCTTCCCATGGCGCTGGCCGGCGTGCCGCCGCTGGTGTTTGCCATCGTGGGCCTGATCGATCTGCTCTACCAGTTCTGGGTCCATACCGAGCAGGTGCGGCGCCTGGGCTGGTTCGACCGCTGGTTCTGCGCGCCCAGCAACCACCGCGTGCACCACGCCGTCAATGACTGCTACCTGGACAGGAACTACGGCGGCATCCTCATCGTCTGGGACCGCCTGTTCGGCACCTTCAAGCCCGAGGACGACAGCGAGCCCTGCGTCTACGGCACGCGCGGCCTGCTGCAAAGCTGGGACCCGCTGTGGGCCAACGCCGTGGTGTACCGGCAACTCATCCATGACAGCTGGTATGCGCGGCGCTGGGGCGACAAGCTGCGCGTCTGGCTCAAGCCGCCCGGGTGGCGCCCTGCCGACGTGGCGCAGCGCTTTCCCAGGCCGGCCTTCGACCTGGACGCGCACCGCGTGCTCTACGCACCCGACATGCAGCGCAGCCTGCGCTGGTTTGCGGGCCTGCAGTTCGTGGCGCTGATCGCCGGGGTGTCGCTGTTCCTGTGGCATGCCGACCAGTCCTCGACGGCGCGCAATGCGCTGTGGTTTGGCGTGCTGCTGGCCTGCCAGTGGGCACTGGGCGCGGCCATGCAGGGGCGTATCAGCCTATGGGTGGCCCTGGCCATCGAGGCCGGCGCGCTGGCCACCGCCACCAGCGTGCTGGACATGCTGCACTGGCACTGGCTGTTCAAGCCGCTGGCCATGGTCTTTGCGCTGTTCGCTGTCATGCAGATGTGGCGCGGCAGCGCGGCGTTCTCGGCGCTGGCGAAACCCGCGCGCGGCGCCTGCTGGCTGGCCGCGGCGCTGGCGGCCTCGATGGCGGGCGACGTGTTCCTGATGCTGCCCGATCTGTTCATCCCGGGCCTGGCCAGCTTTCTGCTCGCCCACCTGGCCTATATCGTGCTGCTGCGCCAGGATGCGCCCTGGTTTGCGCACCGGCCCTCGCTGGCCGCCACACTGGTTCTGGGCGTTGCCATGTATGCCGTGCTCTGGCAGGGCGGGCTGCCCGCCGCGCTGCGCCTGCCCGTGGCCGCCTATGTGCTGGTCATTGCGCTGATGGCGGCCCAGGCCCTGGGCCGCGCCAGGCACCTGGGCGGCCAGCCCGCCTGGACCGTGGCCATCGGCGCCTGCTTCTTCATGGTCAGCGACTCGCTGCTGGCCATCAACCGCTTCGTGCAGCCTTTCGACGGGGCGCAAGCCGCCGTGCTGTCCACCTACTACGCGGCGCAGTTGCTGATCGTGCAGGGCTGGCTGGCCCGTGGCGCATCGACATCAGGGTTGACCCGAGGCAGCTCGCAAGGCACAATGGCGGGATCGCATTTTCAGGAGTCCTTCCGTGGACAGTGCCAGTTCAACCAGTGACAAACAGCGCGCCGCAATGGCTACGCTGCTGGCTGACTGACCGACTCCTGTGAAGGGAGCGGCCATGTCGGCCGGCTTCCTTCCATTGCTGCGTTTCCCCTTGGATCTTCGCGCCCGCCCGGCGCTGCAGTTGCGCTTGGCATGCATCAGGTAGGCCGCTCCTGCACCGAAGATTCCAATGGCTGTTGATCACTGACCGCGTGCCCGTGTGGCTGTCATCGAGCAGCGCGCGGCCCACGCTGCTTGACGGCCCTGCCCGCGGCAGTCTTCCTGGTTCGCCAAGGAGAAAGCCATGTCCACACCGTTCGTCCGCCCCGCAATGCAACGCCTGCAGCCTGCCACTGCCGCGCCCTGCCCCGGCGCCACCGGCACGCGCGTGGCTGCCTCCCAGGCAGCAATGCAGGCCAAGGCACAGCCACAGATGCAAGCCCAGGCCCCATCGGCCATGGAGCACGCCATGCACCTGGACCTGCAGACCCACTGGCCCACGCACCGCATCCGCAGCTTTCTGAGCCTGCAGCCGCGCTGAGCGCGCGCCGCAGCCTTGTCCGCCCCATCGTCAGAAAGGAGTTCCCCCATGGACCCCGATCCGAGTCGATCTTGCCCTGACCCCTCCGATACGGTCCGGCCGCACATGCCTGCGGCCCTTCCGCCCCTTCCCAAGGCCCCGGCCGGGAGACCCGCGCACGTCCATTGATGGATAGGTGCCGGGCTTCTTTCGGCCGCAACGAAAGAAGCCCGCCATGCAACACGTCATCACCGCGCTGCGGACCACGCCCGCAACAGCATCCGTCTCCACGCGCGCCAGCCGCACCTCCCACACCACCCGCGCCAGCACCTTGCAGCTGGCCCTGCAAGCCGCCATTGCGGCACGCCACACTGGGCAACTGCACACCCTGCTGCAGCAACACGGCCCCGATCTCTTCGCCCATTCCCTCGTGGCGCTCACGCAGCGCCAGCAGGCCGACGTTCTGTCCCTGCTGGCGGCGCAGGAGCGCGCCGAGGTCTACCGCCACCTGCCTGCCCATGCGCGGCGCCAATGGCTGCAGTCGGCCACCGTGGCCCGCCCGCCGCTGCGCCGCCGCCTGCTGTGCGCCTGCCAGCGCAACTGGCACTGGCTGCGCGCCACCCTTCGCTCGAGCCAGGCCTGAGCCACCGGGGAGGTCGCCATGAAAAACCTCAAGCACCTGTTCCAGGCCTTTTTGCGCAGCCGCCACGCCCTGGGGCTGTTCCGGCGCAATGCCCTGCCCTCGGGCACGGCCGTGCACCACTCGCGCTCGGTATCGCCGACCCTCACGCGCGAGCTGCTGCGCGCCTCGCGCGATGACATCGCCGCCGTGCTGGCGCGCACCAGCTCCAGCGAGGACGGCCTGACCCGCGAGCAGGCCCGCGCCGCGCTTGCACGTCTCGGCCCCAACGAGGTCGAGCACGAAAAGCCGCTGCCCGGCTGGCTGCACCTGTGGTACTGCTACCGCAATCCCTTCAACCTGCTGCTGACGCTGCTGGCCGTGGTCTCCTACGCCACGGAGGACATGAAGGCCACGGTCGTCATCGCCTCCATGGTGCTGCTGTCCACGCTGCTGCGCTTTGTGCAGGAAGGCCGCTCCAACCGCGCCGCCGCGCGGCTCAAGGCCATGGTCAGCAGCACGGCCACGGTGCTGCGCCGCAATGGCGGCCCACCGGCCCCTGCAGATGCCGACTCCGCAGACGCCCCGCACAGCGGCTTCGGCCAGCAGGCGCGCCGCTACGAGGTGCCGCTGCGCGAGGTCGTGCCCGGCGATTTCGTGGTGCTGTCGGCCGGGGACATGATTCCTGCCGACTGCCGCGTGCTCAGCGCCAAGGACCTGTTCGTGAGCCAGTCCGCCATGACCGGCGAATCCCTGCCCGTGGAAAAGCGCGCCGACGCCAGTGCATCGAATGGCACCGGCGTGCTGGACGCCAGCAACCTGCTGTTCATGGGCACCAACGTGGTCTCGGGCACGGCGCTGGCCGTGGTGCTGGCCACGGGCAACCGCAGCTATTTCGGCACCATTGCCACGCGGGTGACCTCCAACGACCGCGCGCCCACGGCCTTCGAGACCGGGGTCAACAGCGTCAGCTGGCTGCTGATCCGCTTTGCGGCCGTGATGGTGCCCGTGGTGCTGTTCATCAACGGCTACACCAAGGGCGACTGGGCCGAGGCCTTCCTGTTCGCGCTGTCCGTGGCCGTGGGCCTGACGCCCGAGATGCTGCCCATGATCGTGACCTCCACCCTGGCCAAGGGTGCCGTGGTGCTGTCGCGCCGCAAGGTCGTGGTCAAGCGGCTGGACGCCATCCAGAACTTCGGCGCCATGGACGTGCTGTGCACCGACAAGACCGGCACGCTGACCCAGGACCGCATCGTGCTGGAGCGGCACACCGACGCCTTCGGCCAGCCCTGCGACGAGACGCTGCGCTTCGCCTACCTCAACAGCCACTACCAGACGGGCCTGAAGAACCTGCTCGACCATGCCGTGCTGGAACACGTGGAGCTGCACACCCAGATGCGCGTGGCCGAGGACTACCGCAAGGTCGATGAGATCCCCTTCGACTTCGAGCGCCGCCGCATGTCCGTGGTGGTGGCCGAGCGCGGCCACCACCACGAGCTGATCTGCAAGGGCGCGGTCGAGGAAATCCTGGGCGCCTGCACCCGGCTGCGCGAGGGCGATGGCACGCGCCCGCTGGACGAGGAGCAGCTGGCCCGCGTGCGCCGCGTGACGCGCGAACTCAACCGCGAGGGCCTGCGCGTGGTCGCCGTGGCCATGAAGGAAGTGCCGCCGCACAAGAGCGACTACGGCGTGGCCGACGAGTCGGAGCTGACCCTGATCGGCTACATCGCCTTCCTGGACCCACCGAAGGAAACCACGGCCGAGGCGTTGGCCGCCCTGGCCGCGCACGGCGTGGCCGTCAAGCTGCTGACCGGCGACAACGAACTGGTGGCCGCCAAGGTCTGCCGCGATGTGGGGCTGCCTGCAGACCACATCATCCTGGGCACGCAGATCGAGCACATGAACGACGAGATGCTGCGCCAGACGGTGGAACGGCACCAGCTGTTCGCCCGGCTCACGCCGCTGCACAAGGAGCGCATCGTGCATGCGCTGCGCGCCAACGGCCACATCACCGGCTTCATGGGCGACGGCATCAACGACGCCCCGGCCCTGCGCGCGGCCGACATCGGCATCAGCGTGGACAGCGCCGTGGACATCGCCAAGGAGGCGGCCGACATCATCTTGCTGGAAAAAAGCCTGATGGTGCTGGAGCAGGGCGTGATCGAGGGCCGGCGCACTTTCAGCAACATGCTGAAGTACATCCGCATGACGGCCAGCTCCAACTTCGGCAACGTGTTCTCGGTGATGGTGGCCTCGGCCTTCATCCCCTTCCTGCCCATGCTGCCGCTGCACCTGCTGGTGCAGAACCTGCTGTACGACCTCTCGCAGATCGCCATCCCCTTCGACAACGTGGACGACGAACTGGTGCGCCAGCCGCTGCGCTGGAACCCGGCCGACCTGGGCCGCTTCATGGTGTTCTTCGGGCCCATCAGCTCGCTGTTCGACATCCTGACCTTCGCGCTGATGTGGTTCGTCTTCGCCGCCAACACGCCCGAGCAGCAGACGCTGTTCCAGTCGGGCTGGTTCGTCATCGGGCTGCTCACGCAGACGCTGATCGTGCACATGATCCGCACGCCCAAGATCCCCTTCCTGCAAAGCCGCCCGTCCTGGCCGCTGCTGCTGGCCACGGCGGCCGTGATGGCGGCCGGCATCTTCCTGCCGATGGGGCCGCTGGCCGGCTACTTCAAGCTGCAGGCGCTGCCGGCGGCCTACTTCCCGTGGATGATTGCCATATTGCTGGGCTACGCTTGCCTGGCCACGCTGCTCAAGCGCGTCTACATCCGCCGCTACGGCTGGCAGTGACGCACCCTTCAACCCATTCACCAGGAAAGCCAGGAACCCCATGCAGGCCCTGCAGAACCTCAACCCCGGCGCCATGCTGGACACCTTCGTCAGCCTGACCACGGCCTTCGTGTTCGGCGCCCTCATCGGCCTGGAGCGCCAGGTGCGCCAGCGCACGGCGGGGCTGCGCACCAACACCCTGGTCGCCGTGGGCGCGGCCGTCTTCGTGGACCTGGCCGTGCGCCTGGGCGGGGCCGAGGGCGCCACGCGCGTGGTGGCCTACGTGGTCTCGGGCGTGGGCTTCCTGGGTGCGGGCGCCATCATGAAGGAAGGGGCCAACATCACCGGGCTGAACACCGCGGCCACGCTGTGGGGCTCGGCCGCCGTGGGGGCCTGCGCGGGCGCCAGCCTGGTGGCCGAGGCCGGCCTGGCCACGCTGTTCGTGCTGGCCAGCAACACCTTGCTGCGCCCCGTGGTCAACCGCATCAACCGCCGCCCGGTGGATGACGAATCCACGGAGTCGACCTACTACGTCTACGCCATCTGCCACCGCGGCGCCCAGGGCGATGTGCGCGAGCAGATGCTGGAGCTGCTGGAGAACGCCAGCTACCCCGTGCGCGGCGTGGAAACCCATGCCTTCGGGCCGCAGGACACGGAGATCGAGGCCATGCTCTACGCCACCTCGGTGGACTCCGACGAGCTGGACCGCGTGATCGCCGCCATCGAGGCCCTGCCCGGCGTGCTGCAGGCCTTCTGGAACGCCGGCACGGAGGAATGAGCCTGCGTCAGCTGGCGTCGTCGCCCGGCACGGAAAGGCCCAGGTGGCGGTACGCCGCCTGGGTCGCCATGCGCCCGCGCGGCGTGCGCTGCAAAAAGCCCTGCTGGATCAGGTAGGGCTCGATCACATCCTCGATGGTGCCCGCCTCCTCGCCGATGCTGGCCGCGATGTTGTCCAGGCCCACGGGGCCGCCGTCGAAGCGGTGCACCACGGCCTCCAGCAGCTTGCGGTCCATGATGTCGAAGCCCTGGGGATCGACATCGAGCATGGCCAGCGCACGGTCGGCCAGCTCGCGCGTGATGCTGCCGTCGCCGCGCACATCGGCATAGTCGCGCACGCGGCGCAGCAGGCGGTTGGCAATGCGTGGCGTGCCGCGCGAGCGGCGCGCGATCTCGAAGGCGCCCTCGTCGTCAATCGGCGCGTTCAACAGGCCTGCACTGCGCCGCACGATGCGCGCCAGCTCCTCGGCCGTATAGAACTCCAGCCGCGCCACGATGCCGAAGCGGTCGCGCAGCGGGTTGGTCAGCATGCCCGCGCGCGTGGTCGCGCCCACCAGCGTGAACGGCTGCAGGTCCAGCTTGATGGAGCGCGCCGCCGGCCCTTCGCCGATCATGATGTCGATCTGGTAGTCCTCCAGCGCCGGGTAGAGGATTTCCTCGACCACGGGCGACAGGCGGTGGATCTCGTCGATGAACAGCACATCGTTGGCTTCGAGGTTGGTCAGCAGCGCCGCCAGGTCCTTGGGCTTTTCCAGCACGGGGCCGCTGGTCTGGCGCAGGTTCACGCCCAGCTCGGCCGCGATGATGTGCGACAGCGTGGTCTTGCCCAGGCCCGGCGGGCCGAACAGCAGCACATGGTCCAGCGCCTCGCTGCGCTTTCGGGCCGCGCCGATGAAGATCTCCAGCTGCTCGCGCGCCTTGGCCTGGCCCACGTACTCCTGCAGCAGCTTGGGGCGCAGGGCGCGCTCCATGGCCTCTTCCCCGCGCGAGACCGGCGCTGCCGAAATCATGCGCGGCTTTTCCGGTGCCTTGTCGGGCGCGAAACCGCCCTGCGGAAAGCCGCCCTGCCCGAAATCGTCGGTATGGATGCTCATGCGCCGCTCACTTGGCCAGCGCCTTCAGCGCCAGCTTGATGCCTTCGGTCACGCCCACGTCGGGCGGCAGCTTCTTGAGCGCGGCGGCCGCATCCTTGTCGGAATAGCCCAGCGCCATCAGCGCCTGCACGATGTCGTTCTGGTCGTTGTTCACGAACAGCGACTGCGCGCCCGTATCGGCGCCGATCTTGCCCTTGAGCTCCAGCAGCAGGCGCTCGGCCGTCTTCTTGCCGATGCCCGGCACCTTGACCAGGCGGCCCACCTCCTGCAGCGTCACGGCCTGGGCCAGGTCCTCCACGCTCATGCCGCTGAGCACCGACAGCGCCATGCGCGGGCCGATGCCGGTGATCTTGATCAGCTCGCGGAACGCCTGGCGCTCGCTGTGCGTGCCAAAGCCGTACAGAAGCTGCGCATCCTCGCGCACCACGAAGTGCGTCAGCAGGCTGACCCTGGCCCCGCTGGCCGGCAGGTTGTAGAAGGTGCTCATGGGCACCTGCACCTCGTAGCCCACGCCGCCGCAGTCCACCAGCACCTCGGGCGGGTTTTTTTCCAGCAGCGTTCCTGTCAATTTGCCTATCATTGGTGTCCTTTGCCGCCCCAGGGGCGGCTTTTCATGCCCGTCCGCAACCGAACGCCGGCCCATTCACAGGGTATGGCACCACGCCCTCGCGCTGGCCGCCGCCCGGAATCTCTGGAATTATCCGCGTGATCCTGCGCCACACCTTCACACCCCACGACAACAACCGGTTGAGCCATCTGTGCGGCCCGGCCGACGCGCACCTGCGCACCATCGAGATCGCCCTGGGCGTCAAGATCGCCCACCGCCACGAGCAATTCAAGATCGACGGCCCCAAGGCCAAGGCCAACGACGCACTGGAGCTGCTGCAGGCCCTCTACGAGATGGCCGACGACCCCATCCTGGACGATTCGCTGCAGCTCATGCTGGCCGGCGACACCGAACTCATCGAGCAGCCCCTGGACGCCATCCAGCTTTCCACGCGCCGCCCCGACCTGCGCGCGCGCACGGCCAACCAGTCGGCCTACCTGGAGAACATCGCCCGCCACGACATCACCTTCGGCATCGGCCCGGCCGGCACCGGCAAGACCTACCTGGCCGTGGCCTGCGCCGTGGACGCGCTGGAGCGCAGCGCCGTGCAGCGCATCGTGCTCACGCGCCCGGCCGTGGAAGCAGGCGAGCGCCTGGGCTTTCTGCCCGGCGACCTCACGCAGAAGGTCGACCCCTACCTGCGCCCGCTGTACGACGCACTCTACGACCTCATGGGCTACGAGAAGGTGCAAAAGGCCTTCGAGCGCAATGTGCTGGAGATCGCGCCGCTGGCCTTCATGCGCGGGCGCACGCTGAACAACGCCTTCGTCATCCTGGACGAGGCGCAGAACACCACGCCCGAGCAGATGAAGATGTTCCTCACGCGCATCGGCTTCGGCGCCCGCGCCGTGGTCACGGGCGACGTCAGCCAGATCGACCTGCCCAAGGGCGCCCTGAGCGGCCTGATCGATGCCGAGCGCGTCTTGAAGCGCGTCAAGGGCATCGCCATCAACCACTTCACCAGCGCCGACGTGGTGCGCCACCCGCTGGTGGCCCGCATCGTGGACGCCTACGACGCACGCGGCCAGGCCCCTGCGCGCCGCGCCGCACCGCGCCTTGCAGCGCCTTGATCCCGACAGCCACAGCAGACGCCCGCCCACGGGCGCTCCAAAGCTCAAGCCCAAGCACACGCCCACGCACTCCCCCATGTCCCTGAACCAACTGCAACTGTCCCTGCAATTCGCGCGCTTTGCCGAGGCACCTGTCCACCGCGCCGTGCTGTCCCGCAGCAAGGTCACGCGCTGGATACGCCATGCCCTGGCCGTCGATGCCGAAATCACCGTGCGCATCGTCGATGCCGAAGAAGGCCAGCAGCTCAACCGCGAATACCGCCAGAAGGACTACGCCACCAACGTCCTGACCTTCGACTACCAGCAGGAGCCCACCGCCATGGCCGACCTGGTGCTGTGCGCCCCCGTGGTCGAGCGCGAGGCGCGCGAGCAGAACAAGACGCTGGAGGAGCACTACGCCCACCTGCTGGTGCATGGCACGCTGCATGCCCAGGGCTGGGACCATGAAACCAGCGAGCAGGACGCCGAGGAAATGGAAGCCTACGAGACCGAGATCATGGTCGAGCTGGGCTTTGCCGACCCCTACGCCAAGTAGGCGGCACCAGGCCCCGCGCGGGCCTCAGCGCGCCGTATCGATGACGACCCGGCCGCGCACCTGGCCGGCAAGCAGCCGGGGCGCCAGCGCAACCGCATCGGCCAGGCCCGCCTCTTCGGTATTGCGCTCCAGCACCTCGCGCGGCAGTTCGGCAGCCAGCCGCGCCCAGGCCTGCTCGCGCCGCGCCTGCGGCGCATAGACGCTGTCGATGCCCAGCAGCGACACGCCGCGCAGGATGAACGGTGCCACAGAAGCCGGCAGGTCCAGCCCCTGGGCCAGCCCGCAGGCCGCCACGCAGCCGCCGTAGCGCAGGCTGGCGCACACATTGGCCAGCGTATGGCTGCCCACGCTGTCCACGGCCGCCGCCCAGACCTCCTTTTGCAGCGGCTTGCCGGGCGCATCCAGGCTGCTGCGCTCCACGATCCGCGCCGCGCCCAGCGCCTTCAGGTGCTCGGCCTGTTCGGGCCGCCCGGTGCCGGCGTGCACCTCGAAGCCCAGGCGCGACAGCAGGGCCACGGCAATGCTGCCCACGCCGCCATTGGCCCCCGTCACCAGCACGGGGCCGCTGGAGGGCGCGATGCCATGCGCCTGCAGCGCCATCACGCACAGCATGGCCGTATAGCCGGCCGTGCCTATGGCCATGGCATCCCGTGCGCTGAAGGCCTCGGGCCGGCGGATCAGCCAGTCGCCGTTCACCCGCGCCTGCTGGGCGAGCCCGCCCCAGTGGGTCTCGCCCACGCCCCAGCCGTTGAGCAGCACGGCATCGCCGGGCTGGAAACGCGCGTCCTCGCTGTCCAGCACCGTGCCGGCCAGGTCGATGCCCGGCACCATGGGGAACTGGCGCACCACGGGCGAGCGCCCCGTGATGGCCAGTGCATCCTTGTAGTTGAGCGTGGAATGCGAGACGGCCACGCGCACCGCGCCGGCGGGCAGGCTGGCTTCGTCCAGCTCCACACACTCGGCACGGGTTTCACGCGGTACGGGTTGGGTCAGCAGCAAGGCTTTGAACATGGGATCTCCAGCAAGGCAGTGGCAAAGGAATCCAAAGGCAATCAGGACTGCGGCGCGCCCAGCACGCCGCTGCGGCACAGGCGGGCGATGGCCTCATCCGCCATCCCCAGCTCCCGCAGCAGCGCAAGGTTGCCATCGCCCAGGGCGGGGGCCGGCGCACCCGGCAGGGGCTCGGCATCCATCCACCGGAACCCCAGCCCCGGAGTGTCCACCGCAGCGCCGCCGGCGCCATAGCTCACAGGTGACACGGTGCCGGCAGCGCGGGCCTCGCCCAGGAATTCACCCAGGCGCCGCACCCTGGCGGCAGGCACGCCCACGGCGTTGAGCCGGGCTTCCATGTCCCGTGCGCTGCGTGCGGCGAAGGCCTCGGCCAGACAGGCCTGCAGCCGCTGCAGCGCGGACGCATCACGCGCGGCGACAAAGCCGCCCTCGGGCGCATTGAAGGCATCGAGGTCCAGCAGCGTGGCGTCCTCGCACAGGGCATCGAGCCCCAGCACGCTGGCGAGCCTGCGGAACTGCTGCGGCGTGTTGGCGGCCGTGGACAGCCAGCCGTCGGCGCACCGGTAGGTGTCGGCCGCCGGGCTGCCCGTATAGCCCCGGTTGCCCACGCGCAGCTCCATGCTGCGCCGCATGATGGAAGAGGTGTTCCGCCGCGAAGGCGTGATCGCGCCCACGCCCGTCATCGAATCCACCAGCCCCTTCACCAACCTGCAACTGGTCCGGGCCGGCCTGGGGCTCAGCGCCGTGCCCGACTCCACGCTGCAGGCCTCGCCCCGGTCGCTGGGGGTGCGCAGGGTGCATGTCACACCCGCCATCTCCATGGGCCCCGTGGCGTTGATCTACCGCAGCGCCGTCGCCAACCCGCGCGTTGTCCTGCTGCGCGCCACGCTGGGCCTGCCCGGCCCGGCGGTGGAGCCGCCCTAGTCGTCAGGCGGCCGCCACGCCGGCGCGATCCTGTCCTTTTGCGCAAAGCAGCCCTGACCCCGCCGCCATGCCGGTGCGACAGCCCGGCCGATGGTCCGGCACTAAGATCGGCCTCGACCTATAACACCGGCCTGGCCGCGCAAGGCCACGGCGGCCTGCCGATGCCCGGCCCCAGGAGGAGACAACACCCATGTGGGACATCGCACTGCTCATGAGCGCCGCCTTCGTGGCCGGCGCGCTCAATGCCGTCGCCGGGGGCGGCAGCTTCCTCACCCTGCCCGCCCTGGTCTTCACCGGCGTGCCGCCCGTGGCCGCCAACGCCACCGGCACCGTCGCCCTGCTGCCCGGCTACATGGCCGGTGCCTGGGGTTTTCGCCAGGACATGGAGCCGCCGCCCGGCCTGGGCATGCGCGGCGTCATCGTGCTGTCGCTCATCGGCGGCTCGCTGGGCGCGGCCCTGCTGCTGGTCACGCCCGACCACCTGTTCCGCAAGGTCGTCCCCTGGCTGCTGCTGGCCGCCACCGCCATGTTCGCCTTCGCGCCCCAGCTCAGGCGCATGGCATCAAGCGGCAGCGCCGAGCATGCCGCCCATGCATCGCCCCTGAAGGCCGGCGCCGGCATGCTGGCCGTGGCCATCTACGGCGGCTACTTCAACGGCGGCCTGGGCATCCTGCTGCTGGCCCTGTTCGGCCTGCTGGGCCAGACCAGGCTGCATGCCATGAACGGCATGAAGAACCTGGTCTCCGCCCTGCTCACGGCCATTGCCGTCGCCATCTATGCGGCCGGCGGCGTCGTGCAGTGGGAACAGGCCCTGATCATGATGATTGCCGCCACCGCAGGCGGCTACGGCGGCGCCCGCCTGGCGCGCCGCATCCCGCCCGAATGGCTGCGCGCGGGCATCATGCTGACGGGGCTGGTGATGGCGGGGGTGTTTTTCTGGAGGCAGTGAGGCGGGGCTTTTGAAGAAGGGCCGCGGCTCAGGCCTTTCTTGGCCGCTGCCTGGGCCTTGGCGGCTGTGCATCCGTCTCAGCAGACACCAAAGGCACTGCACGCAGGCTTTCAGCAACCCTGCGTGCGACGTCCTCTTTCCATGACTCGTCCTGGGTCAGCGTCAAAACGGCCACATCCGCAAGCGACGCCGCCATCGCGGACCGAACGGCCACATCCTGTCCAAAGTCTGCTTTGGCGCCGGTTGCGTCAAGGCTGCTCTCCAGCCTCGCAATGATTTCTGCGTTCACGCTGCGATTGTTGTTCTTGGCAACGAGGGTGAGCTTTTCACGCAGCTCCACAGGCATACGCAACGGGTAGGACGGCACTTGCTTGTCAGTCATCCGCCAGATTCTGGACATCAGAAAGATTCATGACAAAGAATCTATTTGACATCTAATATTGATAGATATCCAATAGATTCAGTACCCAATACATGCAGGAGAAGGGATCAATATGAATGCCACGCCGAAGGCCACCGCAGACAAGCCCAGCATGCAGCAGATGATTGCCCTGTCCATAGACCGCGCAGAAACCGAGCTGGCCGCCCTGATCGACCAGCGCTGCGCAGACATGGACTGGGTTGACGAAGACGCCGACGTGGACATGGCCACGGAACTGGCCCTGAACCACATCCGGCAGATGAAGCTCACCCACTTCGACGCGGCATGGAAGTTTGACAACGCCTGGTTCCTCGCCCGCGCCGCCATCGTCCTGGCCGACCAGGCGTTCAGCCGGCCCCAATGCGCCTATGGCCTGCGCCTGGCGCAGCTCGTGCAACTTTTCAATGAAGCGCCCTCCTTCGTGGAGCACGTGGAGGAAAGCCGGGTGAATTAGGCGCGGCGCCCTGCTGCCGCGTGGCACCAGCAGGCTCCGTGAGAGCGCCGGTCTGTTCGCTCATTGCCGTCACGGCCTTTAACCGGATCGCATTGGGCACCGCGTAGTCGCGCATCTGCCTCTGGCTAGCCAAGAGAGGGGGTGCGTGCTTTCTGAGCTGCCTATGCGTCAGCGAACAACTCGCAGGCCAGATCGGTAATCTTTGGGGATTTCTGAGCTGCCTACGCGGCAGCGAACCAGCTGATGGCCTGCTGATTCTCCGCGCCATTTTTCTAAGCTGCCTACGCGGCAGCGAACAAAGAAAACCGGCCTACACCTTGCATTTGCTTTTTCTGAGCTGCCTACGCGGCAGCGAACCGGGCCGCCAGCTCGATGGCCGCACCTGGGATTTTCTGAGCTGCCTATGCGGCAGCGAACATGATCCGTTGTACCGGCCCTGAAGGCTCCAATTTCTGAGCTGCCTATGCGGCAGCGAACATCGACCCGACCAAGTTCACGCCCGAGTCGCTTTTCTGAGCTGCCTATGCGGCAGCGAACCCGAAACGCGCCCCACACTGAGAGTGATTGAATTTCTGAGCTGCCTATGCGGCAGCGAACTTGTCATAGCCTGGCCCAGACGCAGCCAGATATTTCTGAGCTGCCTATGCGGCAGCGAACCCGGGCCGACACGCTGTTCAGGGTGATCTGATTTTCTGAGCTGCCTATGCGGCAGCGAACGGCAGCGCCCACGAAACTGCCGTGCACCACCTGTTTCTGAGCTGCCTATGCGGCAGCGAACATGCCGAAGCCGCGGATCTGGTGGCAATCACATTTCTGAGCTGCCTATACGGCAGCGAACCTCCTGTGTTGAAAAACCGAAGGCGCCGCAACTTTCTGAGCTGCCTATGCGGCAGCGAACCTGGCCGCCGAGCTTGTACGCCGGCACGGGCATTTCTGAGCTGCCTATGCGGCAGCGAACTTAGGAGCCCCTTCCGCCAGACAACTGGCTTATTTCTGAGCTGCCTATGCGGCAGCGAACGGGGCAGATTCGTGGTCGGGGTTGATCCCGTTGTTTCTGAGCTGCCTATGCGGCAGCGAACCGCTCGGGATGGCTGGCCCTGGAGCTGGCCGATTTCTGAGCTGCCTATGCGGCAGCGAACTTACCTGACTTCCTAACTTCAGCTGAAGTCCATTTCTGAGCTGCCTACGCGGCAGCGAACTCGCGTGCGTATGCGCATGGGCTTTCACTGGCTTTCTGAGCTGCCTACGCGGCAGCGAACTTTGCGTATTGCTGGGCTTGGGGCCGCAGGTTTTTCTGAGCTGCCTACGCGGCAGCGAACCATCAGGCGGCGCTGCGATGCCTGTTTGTCCTTTTCTGAGCTGCCTACGCGGCAGCGAACAGGTAGCTCTCCAGCACTCCCACTGCCACCGTTTTCTGAGCTGCCTACGCGGCAGCGAACGAGGCCGCCGCCAGCGAGCTGATACGACTGCATTTCTGAGCTGCCTACGCGGCAGCGAACTCCCTGGAAGCCAGCGACGACTCGCTGGTGAACTTTCTGAGCTGCCTACGCGGCAGCGAACCAAGCCCAGGCATCGCGTCTGGCTTTCGAGCATTTC
The DNA here is from genome assembly GCF_043104415.1 of Delftia sp. WSY_16. NCBI lineage: Bacteria > Pseudomonadati > Pseudomonadota > Betaproteobacteria > Burkholderiales > Comamonadaceae > Delftia > Delftia sp. WSY_16. Next base: position 184,169 of record NZ_JBICKS010000003.1, read on the forward strand.
TGAGCTGCCTACGCGGCAGCGAACCCCATTCGCAAGCGTCTTGGCCTCACCCAGCATTTCTGAGCTGCCTACGCGGCAGCGAACCTGGAGGCCTGGCGCGATGACCCGCCCGAGCTTTTCTGAGCTGCCTACGCGGCAGCGAACGGCCTTTTTCGTTTCTGGCCTGCGGGCCGCAATTTCTGAGCTGCCTACGCGGCAGCGAACTCACAGACCACGGCGATGTATTCCGCTGGTTCTTTCTGAGCTGCCTACGCGGCAGCGAACCTGCACGCCCTGGCCAAAGAGCGCGGCGTGAATTTCTGAGCTGCCTACGCGGCAGCGAACCGCCACCCTGCCCTGGCCGAGTTCCGGCTGATTTTCTGAGCTGCCTACGCGGCAGCGAACACATGGTCGATCAGGTACTGCGCGTCACGGTTTTTCTGAGCTGCCTACGCGGCAGCGAACCATAGCTGCGTACCTGATTCCGGGCACCGAGTTTTCTGAGCTGCCTACGCGGCAGCGAACCGCGGCGACTGATCGCCAAACCAGGGCCGGCATTTCTGAGCTGCCTACGCGGCAGCGAACTGGGGCTCCTGAGCTTCTGCCTGGCTGCAGCCTTTCTGAGCTGCCTACGCGGCAGCGAACCGCCTCGATATCCCGGCGATCCTTCTGGATCATTTCTGAGCTGCCTACGCGGCAGCGAACCGCTTCTGCATCAGCCTGAAGGTCCACCTGGATTTCTGAGCTGCCTACGCGGCAGCGAACTTGGGGAGCCGACCCCTCGCGCCAGCCATGACTTTCTGAGCTGCCTACGCGGCAGCGAACTGCGCATCGCCGCCATCACAGGCGCTCCCAATTTTCTGAGCTGCCTACGCGGCAGCGAACGTCCAGGTGCACCACGCGGCTGGCGCTGAAAATTTCTGAGCTGCCTACGCGGCAGCGAACGTTGGTGCGGCGGCGCGTCTCGTCCGCCAGTTTTTCTGAGCTGCCTACGCGGCAGCGAACTTCCCCGAGGCTCTGCAGGCCGCCATCGACATTTTCTGAGCTGCCTACGCGGCAGCGAACGATCGCGCGCTCGCCGAACTGCGCGTCGTCGTTTTCTGAGCTGCCTACGCGGCAGCGAACCCTCCTTTACTGCTTGGTGCGCCAGGCGTTGATTTCTGAGCTGCCTACGCGGCAGCGAACTCCGATGCGCTGGTCAACGAGCTGACGGAGCATTTCTGAGCTGCCTACGCGGCAGCGAACTCCGATGGGGTGACTATCAACACGGCCTCGCTTTTCTGAGCTGCCTACGCGGCAGCGAACGGCTTCATCGATGGCGAAGCAGGCGCGCGCAATTTCTGAGCTGCCTACGCGGCAGCGAACATACTGCAGGGCGCAGTACGCGGCATCGGGGATTTTCTGAGCTGCCTACGCGGCAGCGAACGCTTCAGGCCAGCGGGTTGCGTACATCTCGTATTTCTGAGCTGCCTACGCGGCAGCGAACACCATGGCCAACATGGCCTCCCTGGTCTTCGATTTCTGAGCTGCCTACGCGGCAGCGAACGCGTTGCCCAGTCCAGTGCTGATCTTCCTGGTTTTCTGAGCTGCCTACGCGGCAGCGAACTAGGCAAAAAATTCTCCAATCCATTGATTTTGAAAGAGCTTTCACCTCCAGCAGGCAAACACCCCAAATTCCGGGGTATCTGCCAAGCTGTTGATTTACAAGGCTGTCTTCAGGCCTCCAGAAAAAGGGTCAGAACCAGGGAACAGCAGTTCCCAGGCTCAGCCCGTAGGTGTTGAAGCCTTCCTGGCCCGCCGTTCCCTGCACCGCTTTCTGCTCCACGAACAGGCAAAACGGCTGGCCGGTGCTGGCGCTGCGCAGTTGAACGTAGGGCAGGTCCGGGGTGCGCTCCACGCTGTCGGGGATGGCGGCCGCGGCCTGTTCAGCGGTTTCTCCCTTGCGCCGCATGCGGCGGCGGCGCAGGCGGTCGGGGCTGGTCTTGAACTGCCGGCGCTGCACCAGGTAGGGCACGGCGCCCTCTGGCACCAAAGCTGGCGGCGTGCAGTGCACGTGATCGCGCATGCCCTGCAGCCAGGGCTGTTCCATCAGGCCGCGCAGCGCGGCTTCACTGCCATGCAGGCGCAGGATGGTGCCCAGAGTGCGTGGACGCAGGCTGTAGCCGGGAAAGCTGATGCCTATGTCCGCGCTGCCCAGTTGCACGAGCGCGCGGTGCAGCTTGGCGACCAGCGCGCCCAGCAGGTGGGCGTGGCTGAATTCCGGGTCTGGCAGCAGCGTGATGTCGATGTAGTGCGAGGTCATGGCCATCAGCTCGCATCGCCGAAGACACCACCGCGGATCAGCACGGCCATCACGAAGTGCTGCTGCTCGACGGGCGGCACCTTGTCCTTGAGCAGCCAGTCGTCCAGCAGGGTGTAGAAGTCCTGCTTTTGCTTGGGCTGGCGCCAGGCCTTGCCCTGGGTGGTGACGGAGCCGTAGGGCTCGACCGCGATGGGTCCCAGGTCCTGCGCGCCGTCGTACCAGGTGTCGATGGTGCGCAGGGCGTTGCCGATTTTCTGGGAGTGGATGGCGGCGACCTCCTGGCCTTTTTCACCGATCTGGTAGAGCGTCTTGCTCTTTTTGGTGCTGCCCTTGTCGAGGATCAGTTCCTGCGAGGGGAAGACTTCCTGGCCCGCGCCCAGGCGCACAAAGGCGGTGATCTGCAGCAGCACATGGGCCTTGCCCTCAAGCCCCTGCGCGATCACGCTGCCCAGCGCAGCCACTTTCTCGTCAGGCCGCTCCAGCGTGCGCAGGTTGTGGGCCAGCGCATCGAACGACCATGCCTGCCCGGCCTTGCCATCCTTGAGCTGCACCACCTGCACCTGCACGCTTTCCGCGCCCACGCGATTGCGCCACAGAAAGCGCCCGTTCGCCAGGTTGGCCGCATAGCGGTTGGCCAGTTCGGCAAAGCCCTGGGCCGAGGCATAGGTCTGGACGGTCTGCGCGAGCCTGGCCTGGTATTCGGCGCTGTTGCAGGCAGACGGCGTGCCCGCGCCAGACAGCACGCGCAGCGTGAACTGCACCTTGAGCGTGTCGGCATCGGCGGGCAGGGCTGCCACGTCCACGGTCTGCAGGTTGGGGTTCTCGATGGCGGCGTCGAGCTTGGCCGGGTCCTGGTCCTTGGTCTTGAGGCGGTTGGAGATGGTGCCGCGCACGGATTTCTCGCGCAGCTTGACGGAGGGCCAGGAGGCGGAGGCCGCCCGGTCATCCCAGTTGCCTGCGTGGAAGACAGCGTCGGAGGGGTCGAGCTTGCGTTCGAAGGCGAGGACGGATGCGGTCTTGAGGGTGCTGGACATGGTGTTCAATCCTTTGGCAATACGGTGTGAAAGGCGGCGGTGCAAGGACGCTGGTCAGGTGTATGCATAGCTGTCGTCGTCTTCCTGCTCCTGGGCTGCGGCGTCATCAGGGTCGGCCACGGCTGCGGGGTCTGGCACGTAGCCGCTGCGGCAGCGGTAAAGGCCCCGCTTTTCATCGGTGTGCGCATGCCACAGCAGTTGCTCCAGATGGGTGAGGCGGTGCGGGCTGATCCATTCGCCCAGCGAATAGACCGACTCCACGAAGCGCAGCGGCGTGGCGGCATCGCGGGCGTTGAGCACTTCGCCCGCGACATGTGATGGCGAGAGTGCCGCGTAGCCCACGGGCACAGGCACGATCCACCCGCTGCCCGGGCCGCGCCAGGGGTCTGCCCATGGCTGCTTGCCATCGGCAGGCGGGGGCTGGCCTTCGGCCGCTGCCACGGGCTCATGGTTGAAGCGCGATGCATGCAGCCAGGCGTCGAGCAGCGTGGTGTGCGCCGCTTTGTCGCGCAGCCTGTGCAGGCGGTCGGCCAGCAGATCGTCACGCCCCACCAGGGCGAAGCCCGGCAGCCACTGGCGCCGCCATTCGCGGAACTGGCGGCTGCGCTCCGTGGCGTCTTCTGCCAGCACGGACAGCCTGGGGCGCACGCGCCTGCCGGGCGCGGCGCGTGATGGCAGCAGGCTGCCGCCGGCCACGCGCATTTGCGACAGGATTTGCCCGGCTTCATCGGCCCATTGCTGCATCTGCGGCCCGGCACTCTGCACCAACGTGGCCGCAGCGCCTGCGGCGCGTTTTTCCGAAACGGCGAAGACCAGGGAGATGTCGAGGTGGATGCGGCCTTCCTCGACGATAGAAGGAGGGGTACCTTCCTCCAACTTTCTAGCTTGGTCTGCGGTAGCAACGTAAGGCTTGCGCAAATGAAAAGTGTGAGGGTCGTACAACTTCCCTGAACCTCTGACCTGCTCCTGATGGTGGTGGCAGACCACGCCCACTGCGTGCAGGCGCAAGGGGATGCCGGCCTGCGCCAGCTTGCGCTCCAGCGCCCACATCAGGCCGGTGAAGGCGGTGATGGAGGGGAAGCCATGGGTGAGCGGGCTGGAGATGGCGTTGGCGTTCTGTACGCGCAGATGGGGGAAGGTCAGGATGGCCTGCGGTTGTGGGGATTGCCTCATACCACGCCCCCCCTGTGCATCACCAGTTCATCATGCGTTTTGCGGATAGGGATATAGGCCGGGGCGTCCAGCCTTTTGCGCAGTTCACGCAACTGCTGCACAAAACCATCCTCATCGGTCAGCAGCTCTTTCCGCCACACACGCGCCTCGGCGTCGCCCACAGGCAACTGGCCGAACAGCTGGCTGTTGAGCCAGTTGGCAAAGCGTTTGCCTACCTCGGCAGGCCAGTCCATCCAAAGCCATTCGCGGGCGAAATCTGCTTCATCGCGCAGTTCGGCCCGCAATGGGTCCAGCCACAGTTGCTCTTCGCGCACCAGCTTGCCGAAGCGTTCCGAGTCGCAGCTCCAGCCAGCTGGCAGGGCCTGCTGCACTTCGCCGGCGAGCGAGACCATTTCATCGATCAGCGCATCGACGAAGGCTTCGCGGCGCTCGCGCGTTTGCAGGTTGGGCTCCGGGTCGGTCGCAAGGAAGGCACGCAGCTTGCGCACCGTGCTTCGCACCTCGGGACGACCGATGAACAGCTTGTCGAACACGGAGCTGGCATGCACCGGCAGCCGTACATCGCTGCTGCGCCAGACCGGTGGCAGCGAAGCCAGCAGGTAGTTGACCCCGCCACGCTCGCTGTTGAGCTGGGAAATATTCTGTGGCTTTGTCCCTCCCATCTTCTGGACGGCCAGCCCCGGGTAGTCATGGAAGACGCGGTCATGCGCCTTGCGCTCGCGCCGCGCCTGCCGGGCCGCCTTGTTGCTTTCCCCAAAGCGGTCTTCCTGCACCTGCGCATGCACGGCATGCGCCAGCGAGGTAGCAAACAACGGCGCCAGCAATTCATAGCCTTCATCGGCACAGGCATCGCTGCCCGTCAGCCAGTACAACTGCTTGGCCCGCGTGTGCGAACTGGGTATGCCCGCGCGCGGCTGGGTCAGGCCGACGAAGGCATCGCGCAAGCCCATGGCCTGCTGCGGGTCCTCATGCAAGGCCTGGAGCGCGCCCGGGTCTTGCGCCAGCAGCGCGGCCAGCAGGCTGGTGCCGTCCACCTCGACCTTGAGGAACTTGTAGACGTCGAGCGCCGCCGCATTGCCCACCACATCGCCAGAGAAGGACTGCCCCAGCGCATGGCTTCCCAGTTCCTGCAGCACGGGCAGGCCGGCCGGCTCCACATAGAGATTGGTGCCGCGCGCATCGGGATGTATGGGCTTGAGGGAGTGGGTGACGGCCTGGATTTGATCGACGCGCTTGGCAGCACTGGCCACCCAGGTATCACGCAGGAATGATGCGACGAGTTCGTCACGCTGAGGATCGTCAGGCTTGAGCTTTTCGAGCTTGGATTGCAATCGTTCTTGCAGGAACTGGTCGATTGCCGCACGAAAACCTGCCTTGCGCCCTGTTGCCGGGGCGTTGGACATAGGGATCACCTTTCGTGAGAAATGAAAGATAATTCCTCGGTCAACGAACTGACCGAGGAACTTGATGTTGCGACTGGAAAGTCGTCATAACGCTCTTCTGAGCGCGTGATTGCTAGCCACTGTGACCTCTCTTTCTTGGTTAGCGCCTTGAGAGCACGTTGTTGACACAGTCACCACCTGTTGTTAGCGCAGCAGGTGGTGGCATTCCATAATTCCAACCAGTCAACTCTTCACGATAAACCGCAGGTTTAAATAACCAACTTGGCAGCTGGATCGTAGCCGCTACGTGGTATCTTCGCAACCGCTTTCGAACAGGAAGCTCAGAAAAGTCACCTCTTCAAGATGACCGCCACATTTCTGCTGAACAAGCAGCGCCTTTGCCACTGAAGTGCTTCAACAGGCTGCCAAGTGGCAACCTTGCCAACCCAAAGATCAAGCGGCACTGCCAATCCGTGCAACACAGATAGCCGAAATCGACTCGCCTTCATGGAGTTGGAGTTTGGATGATCAAAGCAGAGATGCGCCCCATACACCCAGGTGAAGTCCTGCGCGAGGACTACCTGAAGCCCATGGACATGAGCGCCAACGCGCTGGCCAGGCACCTGCACGTTCCCGCCTCGCGCGTGAACGACATCGTGCTGGAGCGGCGCGGCATCACGGCCGACACGGCGCTGCGGCTGAGCCGCTTCTTTGGGGGCGACGCGCAGTCCTGGCTGAACCTTCAGACCGCCTACGACCTGCGCACGGCAGAGCTGAACGCGGAGTTGCAGGCGTCCGTGAGGCAAGTTCATCCGATGCAGCTGCATACCGCCTGATCCTCAGGCCCGGCCCACAAAGCCCAGCGCGCCATGCCAGCGCCAGCCCTGTGCCTTGTCGGGCAGGCTGGCCGTGGCGTACTTGCTTGCACAGGCATCCAGCGCCAGCCCCTTGCCCTGCGCCAGGGCAAGCAGTTCATGCATCAGGTCGGCCTGCCCCCATGCAGTGACAGACCCCTTCCGTGGGTCCAATGGCTCCCGGTGCAGCAGGCTGTCCTGCACCAGCACATACAGCTTGTCACCCCGCCGCTGGCCATCGACCACGCGGTGCAGTTGCAGGCCCTCTTCCTCCTCGTCCGGCAGAAACACCACATCCACGCGCGGCAGCGGGTCGTAGCGAAAGCGCTGGAACTGCGGCAGCAGGCCCGTGAGCCAGAAGCAGGCTGGGCTGGCCCAGTGCAGGCTGGCGGCGCGCAGCACCGGCGTGGCATCCTGGCTGTCTGCGGGGCGCGGCAGCATGGTGTCGTGCATGCGGGCGTGTTCCAGGTCCACGAGGTTCCTGGCCGGGTGGAACTGCTCCCTGGCCACTTCGATGCGTGCGCGGGCATCCACGGGCCAGAGGGGCTCGCCCTTGGTGTGCTTGGCCAGCAGCGATTGCAGGTCATGCGAGCGCAGGTGGAAGTACCGCGCCGTATCTGCCTTGTCATCCACCGGCTCCATCTCGAAACCCGGCTTGCAGAATGCCGCCCTGCCTGGATGCTCGAAAGCGCGCAGGTTGCTGTCCAGCACCCGCATGTTGGCCTCCTGCACCGCACCCGGCCGGTGGCGCCGCACGCGTCCGGCCAGCTGGATCAGCGAGCGCATGGACGAGGGCTCGACCACGGCCCAGTCATAGTCATGGTCGCGGCCCACTTCGGTGACGGGGGAGCCGAGCACGATGAAGAGGTGGTCGACCTCATCGTTGGCATCAAGCAATGCGCGGATGGCCGGCCTCTGGAAGATGGGGTCTGCGCCGTCGGAGGAGCGGCGGTCCAGCACGTTGTCCAGGTGCCGCTCGATGCTGGAGCGCGCCAGCAGCGGAAACTGCGAGTGGTAGACGCACAGGTGCACCCGCACACCCGGCGCAGGAGCGCCCTGGCCATACATGGCCACGGCCACGTCGAACAGCGGTTCGATGTTGGCCATGCGGATGAGGCCGAAGCTCACACGCTTGCCGCTGGCGGGGTCAATGCCATGGTTGCCCGGCTGCTGGTGCAGCTGCCATGCATGCTCCAGCGCGATGCGCGCAAAATCCCGGCGCCGCGCGGCCGGGTCCAGCCCCTGCCAGCCGGCAGGCAGGGGAGCGATGGCCGCCAGGCGCCGCACCTCGGCCCGGGCGAGCTGGGCCACGCGCTTTTGCACAAAGCTTCCGTGGCCTGTGCGAAACCCTGCGCCATCGGCGCAGTCCAGTGCCTGCTGGTGGAATTCGTCCACCCACAGGCAGCAGATGGCCACGGGCTCGCCGGGCCGCTCGCCGCGATGGCGCTGGAAGATCTCGCGCCCGGCGCGGTAGGCCAGGTAGAGCCCCTCCACCAGCGCTGGCGGCAAGGTGGCCGAGGACAGCAGCACGCGTGAGCCCAGCAGGCCCGCCCAGTGCACGAGTCGCGTGAGCGCGGGCAGGTCGGCCATGTCGAAATCATCGGGCTCGTCCAGTACGAGGTCGCCCGTCATGAGGCGCAGCATGGGCGCGATCTGGCGGCCGCCGCGCAGGCTTTCGGTGGCGGGCGTGAGGTGGTCCACGGTGCAGGCCAGCACGGGCGCGGCGATCAGCGAGCGCACCTGCGCATCGTCGGTCAGGCGCTGCAGCAGCGGGTGCTGGTCATTGCCGTCGAACAGGACTTGCCCGCCTTCGTCGAGCAGCGCCTGGCGCGAGGCCGAACCCGTGGCCTCGGCCTGCGCTTCCCAGTACTCGAACAGCGCGCGGCTGGCCGCGCCGCCGACCTTGATGGCGAGCTGGTCGTCGCCCAGTCCCAGGTCGTTCTGGAACACCCGCCCCGTCTGCAGCGTGAGCGTGCGCAGGCCGATGGCGAAGGCACAGCGCATGCCCACGCCCGGGTCGGCCAGCGCGTTCATGATGCGGGCATTGCCCAGCGTCTTGCCGCAGCCGGTGGAAGCCATGTTGACGATGAAGCCGCCCTGGCTGGCGGCCCGGTGGCGCACGCTGGCAGCCAGGTCGGCAGCCTTGTCCTGCCACTGGAAGCGCGCGTTGCTGCTGCGCTTTTTGAGGCCGCGATGGCTGCGCAGTGCCGGCAGGCTGCGCGCCAGCGTGGGCAGCGAGCGCGCCACCAGCGTGGCATGGGCCTGCACGCCCAGCAGGTGTTCGTCCAGCGTCTGGTTGAAAGCGGACGCGGCGCCTGGAGCTGTACTCTTGCGCCGGGTGTTGGCGTACAGCGGATAGCCCGCGTTGCGGAAAGGCTGGCGGCGCGCTTCGTCCTCGATGCTGGAGTAGTGGTGGTCGGCCAGCATCAGGCACAGGCGCGAGAGGTGCAGCGTGAACGGATCGCCCAGGCTTACAGCGTCAAGCGACCGGCCCGCCAGCTCCTGCAGCTTGAGCGCGTAGCGCGCCGCCTGCTTGCGCCAGGCGGCCGTGGTCACTGGAAGGCCCTGCGGGAAGTCCCAATGGGAGCGCACTTTCGCCGGGTCGGCTTTCTCGCGCGGCTCGTTCCAGTCGGCGCTGATGCACTGCAGCAGCTGCTCGATCTCATTGCTGTTGACGAAGCGCGGGCGCGCGCCGAAGCGGCACCATTGGCGGCGGTCGGGCTCCAGCTCGTCGTCGGACTCCTGCCGGCCTGCAGCGACCGGCATGCAGGGCAGCCGATGGTGTGTCAGAACCAGCCAGGCCACGGCGGTGGCCAGCGGCGGCAGCGCCTTGAACGGCAGATGCTGGCTGGCCTGCGGCTCGTCCAGGCCATCGCGCAGAAGGCGGCCGCTGCGGTGATCCAGCCATTGCGCCTCAAAGGCCCGGGCATCGGCGGCCTCATCCACACAGGCTGCCAGCCTTTGCAGCCATGCCGCGTCGCTGTCGCCGCCCACGAACGCCTGGAACAGCCGCACCGACACCCATTCATGGCGGTAGTGGTTGCGCTCGCGCAGGCCCGGATTCTTCAGCCGGTCCTGGAATGCCCTGGTGGCCTTGCCCAAGTCATGCACCAGGGCCGCCAAAGCGGCCAGCGCCGTGATCAGTGGCAGGTGGTGCCAGTGGCTTTCATCGTCGGCGCGCAGCACGTTGCTGGCCGAGGTGTTGGTGGGCACGGCGCCTTCGGCGTTGAACTGGCGCCCGTCGCCCACGACCCACAGCAGTTCGCTGTGGTCGCGCCCGCGTATCCAGTGGCAGGCCACGGCGGTGTTCTTGCGCGCGGTCTGGCGCAGCAGCTTGCGCACGGTGTCGAGCCCGGCCGCGGTGATGGGCGTCTGCCAGGTGCGATCGCCGCGCCGCTCGGCAAACTGGTCGAGGATGCGGCGCGTTTCGGTGAGGGCGCGCTTGCTGCACTGGGAGACGAAGAGCACGTTCATGTGTCGGCCTCCTGCGCAGCGCCGGGCGTTGTGGGCGTGGTGGGCGCGCCGGCCATGCGCGCCGTGTCGACGGCAATGCGCTTGAGCGTGTCGATGATGAAGTCCAGCGATTCGCTGCGCGTAAGGGCCTCTATGCATTGGCGGCGAAATTGCGGCTCGTCGTCGCCGCGCATGGCCGACAGGAAGGCCTGGGGCAGGATGGCGGCATCCTTGACCAGGTCAGCCGCATCGAACACCAGGCCGCCGCGCCGCGTCTTGCCATGCAGCACGGCCAGGCCGTGGGGCAGGCCCAGCACCCAGGTGGCCGTGGCGCCCAGCCCGTAGGCCAGGTAGTTGCCATGGTCCAGATAGCGGTTGGCCGCATCGGCGCCCGTGCCGCGCTTGGCGCGCGTGAATTCGCCATATCCCACGGCGTCCACGGCGAGCTTGAACAAGGCCTTGGTCAGCCGTGCCTCATCGGTCAGCAGTGTCATGACATCGGGCGCATTGGCCATCAGCGCCGCAAATTGCTGCACCAGCGCCTTGAGGCGCTCCATGTCCACGGCAAAGCCCGCTTCGCGCAGCGCACGCGTGCCCCATTCCTGCTGCAGCCGCTGCAGGCGGCAGGCCTGCAATTGCCGGGCTGCGTGCAGGCGCAATTCTTCATCGAACCAGAAGCGGACCCAGGCCTGCAGGTATTCGGTAGGCCGGTATTCGCTTTGCGGAGTTAGCCAGGCGACTTCCACATCGACTTCATTGGCGCTGAACAAAGGCGTGCCGCCGCCACCGCAAAAGCCCACCAGTACGCCCGCCTTGGCCAGCTCCCGCATGGCCGCCTGGGTGATGGAGGTGCCCGTGCCCAGCAGGATACTGGTGGTGTTGGCAATGGGAATATTCCAATACAGGCTGCGCTTACCGGCATCGGTCACATATTCCACCCGCCCGCCATTGACCAGGACACGGCAGTGCTCAAGGTAATAGATGTTGGCGCGTTTGGAATGGAGAATGGTCTTGAGATCCTGGCCCTTGATATCCTGCATTGCAGCCTCCCACAGGCAGTTGTATCAAATTGCCAATCCCCTTCAATGGCCTGCCCCAGGAATAAAAAGGCGCCTTGCTTCCACAAGGCGCCTTTCTTTACATCCCAGTGAATGATCACTGCATCTGCTTCAGATTCCCGATGCGCACCAGCATTTCCGTGAACATCTGCATGTCGGCGCGCAGGTCGGGCAGTTCCTTGTATTCGAGCGCGTTGTGCGCCGTGTACTTCTTGCCGGGCATGGCGGGGCCGAAGTTGATGGCGTTGGGCATGAGCTTGGCCGTGGTGCTGCCGGCCGTGGGCACGGGCTTGGCGTCCAGGCCCGTGGTGTCGCCGAAGATGTTGAGCAGGGTGGACAGCCAGGCGCCCTTGGGATCGCGCGCCATCCAGTTGCCCTGGGTGTACTGCAGGGTGAGGGGAACCTTGGCGGCCTCGCTCCAGCGGGTGATGCGCTGCTCGACTTCGGTGCGCAGTTGCTCTGGCGTCTTGCCGCGCGGCATGCGCACGTTGGTGGTGACTTCGAGCTTGCCGTCTGCCGCCTTGATGAGGTTGGGCGACAGGGTCAGCGGGCCCATGAAGTCGTCGGCATAGGCAACGCCCAGCTGCTTGCCGAAGTAGTCGAGGCCGAAGGCGCCGTTGATGTAGCGCAGGGCGTTGCTGTAGGCATTGGGCTGGACCAGGGCCACGCCATCGGTGGGAATGAGCACCTGCTGCAGGAACAGCGTCAGGCGCGGCACGGGGTTGACGCCTTCCTCGGGGCGCGAGCCGTGGGCCGAGGTGCCCGTGACCTTGACGGTGGCCGTCGCGCCGCGGTGCTGTATGTCGATGGTGAACGGCCCGCCCTGCCCGGCATAACTGGTGGTGAAGTCACCCTTGGCCGCCTGCAGGCGCGCGGCGATGGCGGCAATGGCGGCTTCGTCGCTGGCCGTGATGGTGGCGGTGGCGGTCTGGGCAATGGCGTTGGCCGAGGCGGCGCCGGCCATGGCGGTGATGGCCGGGCGGGCGGGGTCGGTCTTCACGTCGTCGAACACGGCCTTGAGCGCGCCCGAGCCTTTTTCCGCGACGACGGCTGGGTACTTGCTGTCCAGCACGATGTTGTAGGCAGGCAGCGTGGTCTTGCCCTGGTAGTACTTCATGGCGTCGCCGCCGGTTTCCTCGGTGGTCTCGATCATGAGGCGTATGCCGCGCGACAGGGGCAGGCCGCTGTCCTTGACGGCCTTCATGGCGAACAGCACGGTGGCGATGGAGCCCTTGTCGTCGATGGTGCCGCGCCCGTAGATCCGATCAGGCATGGGTGGGACAAGCACCGGGGGATGGCTCATCAGGGTGATCCCGCTGTTGCCGGGCACAAAGGTAACCTCGAATGGGTTGATTTGCTTGCCGTCCAGCACCCATTCGGCGGCCACGGCAGGTACGACGTCGGCATGGGTGAGGATGCCGAATTCATCGGTGCCCGCGTTCGCTGCGTTCGCAGGCAGGGTGACCTCGAAGATGCGGTTGTCCACGTTGCGGTACTGCAGGCCGAAGTCCCTGGCCATCTGCTGCACCAGTTCGCCGAAGGCCAGGATGGCCGGGCTTTCATGGGGCGGCACCTTGGCATCGCGCACCGTGGGCAGGGCGACCATGCGCTCGATGCTGGCCAGCACGGCCTGCTCCTGCGTCAGCCGCGTGTACAGGCCCAGCAGGCGGGCGATGTGGTTGAGTTCATCCCCCTTGAGCGCGGCGCCTGCGGCATGGCGCTGCACGGCCTGGGCGATGGCAGGCTGCGCGGCCGCGGCCTGCTTCAGGAAGCTGGCGAAGTCGGTAGGTGCCGGCTGCGCCTGGGCCAGCGCGTCCAGCGCGGGCTTCTTGAGGGTGTCGGCGCCGGCCGCGCCGCTCCACGCCAGGGCCATGCTCATGGCAAGGGCCAGGGTGGAGGCTTTGAACGGATGGTTCTTCATGGTCGTCGGTCTGTCGATGAATGCTGAGGCCGCAAGAATACGGTCTTTGCAGCCCTTTTCCGGCCAGGACGTGCTCGCAGATCGCGCCAGAATCCGCCCCAGAACAGCAGGTCTGCGGCGCGCTATGCCGCGGTGGCCGGAGCTATCGACAGCGGGATGGTCACGGGCCCGTCGTTGAGCAGGTGCACCTGCATGTCGGCGCCGAAGCGGCCCGTGGCGACTTCCGGGTGCAGGGCGCGCGCCCGCTGCACGATGTAGTCGTACAGGCGCTCTCCCTCGGCCGGTGGCGCGGCGCGCGTGAAGCTGGGGCGGTTGCCGCCGCCGGTGTCGGCCGCCAGCGTGAACTGACTGACGATGAGCAGGCCGCCGCAGGCGCCCTGCCCGTCCAGGTCCTGCACGCTGCGGTTCATCTTGCCCGCGTCGTCGGCAAAGATGCGCAGCTTGAGCATCTTGGCCAGCAGCTTGTCGGCTTCGGCCTCTGTGTCGCCGCGCTCTGCGCAGACCAGGGCCAGCAGGCCAGGGCCTATGCTGCCGGCGACCTGGCCATCGATTTCCACGCGGGCCTGTTGCACGCGCTGCAGGATGCTGATCATGGTTCGGGGTTCGGGTTCTTGTCGGTGGATGGGGAAGAAGTGTCCGCCTGGCCTGCCGCCTCGATGGCGGCTTCCATGGCTGTCTGCATGCCCAGCGGCAGCAGCTCTATGCGCGCGTACAGGCCGGGCACGGCCTGCAGCAGTTCGGCCTCTATCTCGGTGCGCAGCCGCGCGGCGCGGGCCACGCTCCAGTCGCCGGGCACGTGCATGTGCAGGTCGGCAAAGCTGCGCTCGCCGGCGCGCCGGCTGGAGATGTTGTCAAAGACCACGCCATGCGCGCGGCGCGCGTGGCGGTCCAGAACGGCGTCGATGCGCAGGCGCTCGGGCGCGTCCAGCGCCTGGTCCATCAGGCCCTGGGAAGACTGCCAGACCAGTTGCGCGCCCTGCACGCAGATGTTGATCGCAACCCCGATGGCCACGGCCGCGTCCAGCCACAGCCAGCCTGTGAGCGCTGCGCCCATCAGGCCGATGACGACGCCGGCCGAGGTCCAGACATCGGTGAGCAGGTGGCGGGCATCCCCCTCCAGCGCCATGGAGCGGTGCTGGCGCGCCGAGCGCAGCATGGCCACGGCCAGCAGCCCATTGAGGGCGGAGCTGACCACGGACAGCGCCAGGCCCCAGCCCAGTTGCTCAAGCGGCTGCGGGTTCCACAGCCGCGCCAGCGCCGCCCAGGCGATGGCCAGGCTGGCGCCGATGACCAGGATGCCCTCGAAGCCCGCAGAGAAGTACTCGGCCTTGTGGTGGCCATAGGGATGATCGGTGTCGGCCGGCCGCTTGGCGATGGTGACCATGGTCAGGGCGAACACGGCACCGGCCAGGTTGACGAAGGATTCGAGCGCGTCCGACAGCAGGCCCACCGAGCCTGTGAGCCACCAGGCCAGGGTCTTGAGCACGATGGTCAGCAGCGCCACGACCACCGAGATGCGCAGCAGGCTGTGCGGCGCCATCCAGTCGGGTGCGTTGGCGGTAGATGGAGTGGACTCGGCCATGCTGCGCTGCGATAGGTGGGGGTGCTGCGGATTAGACCACTGCCTGCGCGGGCCGCATGCCAGAATCCGCGCCATGAATGGATGGCAGCGATCAGCGGGGTGGGTGCTGGCCTGGGCCGTGGCCGCAGGCTGCGGCGCGGCCTGGCTGGCGCATGGGCGCCTGCAGTCGCTGCGCGAGGTCTTCGATACCGATGCCCGCATTGCCCACCGGCTGCTGAGCCAGCGCATGGTGCAGCACGATGCCATCCTGGGCACGCTGGCGCTGCTGCAGCCCCGCCAGCCCGCGCCAGACCAGGCCTCATGGAAGCAGTTGCCGCGCCTGTATCCGCAGGTGCTGGATGTGGCGCGCCGCTCGGCCGCCGCAGGCGAGTCCTGGCCCGCGCCCTGGCCGCCCGGCATGGCCGAGGCCGAGCGCCGCTCCCAGGCCAGCGGCCAGGCCGAACTGGCCCTGGCCGACCTGGTCCGGGGCCGGCTGTACCTGGTGCAGGCCGGGCTGCCGGCCAGCTACGCGCTGCTGCTGGACCTGCGCGCCACGATTCCCGCCGACGAGTGGCCGCTGCCGCCCGCCACCAGCCCGGTGCGCGCATGGCTGGCCCTGGGCGGGCAGGAATTCGTGATCCAGCCGGGCCGAGCCGCCGCGCACGGCTGGAACACATGGTCGTGGGAGGTGAGCAAGCCCCTGGCCTCGCCCAGCCAGCCGCTGGTGCTGTACCTGCGCAAGCCGCTGGACGCCTCGGTACTGCCCTGGACGGCCATGCTGGGCTGGGCCCTGGGCTGCGCGCTGGCGGTGGGCGCGCTGCGCACCCTGCTGCGCCAGCGCGTGGCCCGCCGCCGTGCCGAGCAATTGCTGCAGTTGGGCCAGGTGGCGCGGCTCAATACGCTGGGCGAACTGGCCGCAGGCATGGCGCATGAGCTGAACCAGCCGCTGACGGCCGTGCTGTCCAACAGCCAGGCCGCGCGCCGCCTGCTGGCCGAGGACCCGCCCGAGATGGACGCCGCACGCCAGGCCATGGGGCAGGCTGCCGAGCAGGCCAAGCGCGCATCGGCCGTGGTGGGCAGGCTGCGCCGCCTGGTGGAGCGGCCGGGGCTGGCGCCCCAGGCCGAGCCGCTGGATCTGGGCCAGGCCGTTGCCGAGGCGCTGTATCTGCTGGAGCCCGAGCTGCGGCGCCGCCAGGTCCAGGTCAAGGTGCAGATGAAAGTGCAGGCCGCCGATCTGCCCGCCGCCCAGGCCGACCCCGTGGCCGTGCAGCAAATACTGCACAACCTGCTGGTCAATGCATTGCAGGCCATGGACGAGCAGCCGCCCGCAGCCCGCCATCTGCGGGTGGAGCTGGCACGCCGCGACAGCCGCCTGATGGTGGCCGTGCACGACAGCGGCCCCGGCGTGGCGCCCGAGATGCGCCAGCGCCTGTTCACCCCGTTTGCCACGGGCCGCGCCCAGGGCCTGGGACTGGGCCTGACGCTCAGCCAGAGCCTAGCCGAATCCATGGGCGGCAGCCTGGAGCTGGCCGCATCCGCCGCCACCCCGCCGCAAGGCGGAGCGCGCTTCGAGCTGCTGCTGCCTGCGGCCCATGGCCCGGCACCTGCCGCACCCAACGCCCCTCAGGAACCACTGACCCCATGACTGCCGCGCCCGCCCAAGACCTGTCCCCGCTGATCCATCTGGTCGATGACGACGAGGCCGTGCGCGACAGCCTGGCCCTGCTGATCGGCACCGTGGGCCTGCGCGTGCAGTGCTGGGCCGATCCGCTGGCCTTTCTCGACGGGCTGGACCGCCAGGGCATAGGCGCCATCGTGCTGGACGTGCGCATGCCCGGCATCGGCGGGCTGGCCCTGCTGGGCCGGCTGATGGAGCAGGGTGTGGACCAGCCCGTGATCATGCTCACCGGACATGGCACGGTGGACATGTGCCGGCGCGCCTTCAAAGCCGGCGCGGCCGAGTTCCTGGAAAAGCCCGTGGACGACGAGGTGCTGATCGATGCGCTGCAAAGCGCCGTGCGCCAGCATGTGCAGTCGCGCGAACGCCAGCAGGCCGACCGCGATGCCCAGCAGCGCTTTGCGCAGCTTTCCGCGCGCGAACGCGAGGTGCTGGGGCTGATCGTGCAGGGGCTGACCAACAAGGAGATAGGCCGCAGCCTGGAGCTGTCGCCCCGCACGGTGGAGACGCACCGCGCCAACCTGTTCGCCAAGCTGGATGCGCCCAGCCTGGCGCAGCTCATACGCCGCTACGCCAGCCTGGCCGATCCGGCGGCAGGCGCCTGAAGCTCCACCGCCGCGCCCAGCGCGCCTGGCTTCTCCGTATTTCTACGCAGCGGCGCGCGTAACCGTCCGAATGGTGCGCGGCGACGGCATTTTCTACAGTGCATGCATGCCGTCCGGGCTTGTGTCCCGGGCCGTCCTGACCCCCAAGGAGAAGACCATGCAACGCCGCACCACCAAGCTCGCCACCCTCGCCGCCCTGACCCTGGGCCTGATCGCCACCGCCGCCCAGGCCGATGCCGTGCGCACGGAAAAGAACATGTCGCTGGAGCTGGCCAACCAGATCGCCGCACGCAGCGTGGCCGCCTGCGCTGCCGACGGCCATGCCGTCACCGCCACCGTGGTGGACCGCGCCGGCACCGTGCGCGCCGTGCAGCGCGCCGACAATGCCGGCCCCCACACGCTGGAGGCCAGCCGCCTGAAGGCCTACACGGCCGCATCGGCCAAGAACAGCACGCTGGCCATCATGGAGGGCGCGCAGAAGAACCCCGGCGCCGCCAACCTGGTGAATATTCCCGGCTACCTGCTGCTGGGCGGTGGCCTGCCGGTGAAGGTGGGCAACGAGGTGATCGGCGCCGTGGGCATCGGCGGCGCGCCTGGCGGCCACCTGGACGACAAATGCGCCCAGGCCGCGCTGGGCCAGGTGCAGGAACTGCTCAAGTAAGGCGCCCGCAAGGGCTACCACACTGCGCCGCACCGCGCCCGGCCGCGCCTGCCCTTGATGCGGCGCTGCAAAAAAAAGACAGGCCGCCACGGCGGCCCCTGATGCCCGACAGCCGCACGCGCCCCCACGCGTCAGCGGCCGCTCACCCTCGCACAAGAGCGCTATCAAAATCTCTGCGATTCCGCTATAAATCCCCAGCGAGGGGGACGCATGCCAGAGAACATCGATGCGCAAGACACGGGGCCCGATGATGCGCTGTTGCGGCTGATAGCAGACACGGCTCCGGCCATGCTGGCCTATTTCGATGCGCGCACGCTGCGCTGCCGCTTCGCCAACATCAACTACGCACGCAATTTCGGCTTGACGCCCGCCGAGGCCGTGGGCAAGACCGTGCGCGAGATCGTGGGCGAGGCCGTGTGGCAGCTCATCGCGCCGCAGGTGGAGCGCGGCCTGCGCGGCGAGCATGTGCGCTACGAGCGCGAGGTGCCCCAGCCGGATGGACCGCCGCGCCATATCGAGTCGCTGCTGATGCCGCACTTCGAGCAGGGCCGGCTGCAGGGCGCCGTGGTGCAGATCACCGACGTGAGCCACCACCACCATGTGGCGCAGAAGGTGCGTGACAGCGAAGAGCGCATGCGCAAGTTCACCGAGGTCACGACCGAGGCCATCGTCATGCACCGCGACGGCCTCATCATCGACGGCAACGAGGCCCTGTCCCGCCTGGCCGGCTACACGCTGGACGAGCTGATCGGCCGCCCCATCCTCGACTACATCTGCCCGGAATTCCGCCTCTACGCGCTGCAGTACATGCGCAGCGGCCGCGAGGACCGTTTCGATGGCGCCCTCCAGCACAAGGACGGCCACCGCATTCCCGTGGAGATCGAGGCCAAGACCATGCCGGCCGGGGGCAGGCCCTACCGCATCGTGCTGGTGCGCGACATCACGCTGCGCCAGCTGGCCCAGGAGCGCATGGACTTCCTGGCCCAGCACGACCAGCTCACCCAGCTGCCCAACCGGGTGCGCCTGATCCAGATGCTGCGCCAGGCGCTGTCGCTGGCCTCGGTCAAGCAGCGCACGCTGGCCGTGCTCCTTATCGACCTGGACCATTTCAAGACCATCAACGACTCGCTGGGCCACCAGGCCGGCGACCTGCTGCTGTGCGAGGTCGCCCAGCGCCTGCGCGGCAGCGTGCGCGCCCATGATCTGGTGGCGCGCGTGGGCGGCGACGAATTCGTGGTCGTGCTCACCGATGATCCCGATCCGCAGGAGACCGAGACCCAGGCCAGGCACCTGCAACGCATCATCGAGGCACCCTGCACCATCGACGGCACGCCGCTGGTGGTCTCGCCATGCATGGGCATCGCCATGTACCCGGGCGACGGAAAAAGCGCCGAGGAACTGCTCAACCGCGCCGAAAGCGCCACGCACACGGCCAAGGACAGCGGCCGGCGCAACCTGCAGTTCTACGCACCCGCGCACGGCGGCCAGGCCACCCAGATGCTGATGCAGGAGCAGCAACTGCGCGGCGCGCTGGAGCGCGGAGAGTTCGAGCTGCACTACCAGCCCCAGACCTTCACGGCCGATGGCCGGCTGGCGGGCTTCGAGGCCCTGGTGCGCTGGCGCCACCCGCAGCGCGGCCTGGTGCTGCCCGGCGAGTTCATCGGCTTTGCCGAGGCGCGCGGCCTGATCTCGGCCATAGACCACTGGGTGCTGCGCGAGGCCTGCCGCCAGGCTCGCCAGTGGCAGGACGAGGGGCTGCGGCCCGTACCCCTGTCCGTGAATGTCTCCGCGCTGGAATTTCGCCAGCGCAACATGGCGCGCGAGGTGGCCCTGGTGCTGGAGGAAACCGGCCTGGAAGCGCGCTGGCTGCACATCGAGCTGACAGAGTCCACGCTGATGCACACCAGCGGCCAGGTGCAGGACACCTTGCAGGCGCTGCAGGCCCTGGGCGTGGGCCTGGCCATCGACGACTTCGGCACCGGCTATTCCTCGCTGGCCTATCTGCGCCGCCACCCCATCAACCAGCTCAAGATAGACCGGTCCTTCATCGCCGACGTGCCCGATAGCGAGGACGACACGGCCATCGTCACCGCCATCGTGCAGATGGGCCACAGCCTGCATCTGGACATCGTCGCTGAAGGCGTGGAAACACCTGCCCAATTGGAGCTTTTGCGCGACCTGGGCTGCGGCATGATGCAGGGGTACCTTGTGGCGCCGCCCATGCCGGCCGACAGAGCGCGCGCCTGGCAGTTGCACAACAGTCATCCAGTCCAACGACAATAGCCCATGGTTTCGCTTCACAACCCCTCGCAGGCCTCAAGGGCCGCAGCCACCTTGCACACCGACCCCCAGCGGGCCCTGGAGCACGTACAGCAGATCTACCGCGAGCAGATAGAGCACCTGCGCACGAACATGCAGCGCTTCGTCTCCGGTGAAACCCCGGCCGCCCCCGTCCACGCCTACTACCCCTTCGTGCGCATGCATACGGCCACCGTGTCACGCGCGGACACGCAGCTGGCCTACGGCTTTGTCGAGGGGCCGGGCACGCACGAGGCCACGCTCACGCGGCCCGACCTGTTCTCGCGCTACTACGCCGAGCAGTTCCGCCTGCTGATCAAGAGCCACGGCGTGCCGCTGGAAGTGGGCCTGAGCGACAAGCCCATCCCCATCCACTTCTCGTTTGCCGAGAACGACCACATCGAAGGCACGCTGTCGCGCGAGCGCCGGCAGCTGATGCGCGATGTGTTCGACCTGCCCGACCTCGAGGCCATGGACGACGGCATCGCCAACGGCACCTGGCGCCCCCAGCCGGGCGAGGCCCTGCCGCTGTCGCTGTTCACGGCCCCGCGCGTGGACTATTCGCTGCACCGGCTGCGCCACTACACGGGCACCCAGCCGGAGTGGTTCCAGAACTTCGTGCTGTTCACCAACTACCAGTTCTACATCGACGAGTTCATCCGCCTGGGCCACGCCGAGATGGCCCGGGAAGACAGCGAGTACGTGGCCTTCATCGAGCCCGGCAACGTGGTCACGCGCCGCACCGGCCTGCCGGCCCAGCCCAATGACGAGCTGGGCACGCCGCCGCCGCGCCTGCCGCAGATGCCGGCATACCACCTGGTGCGCGCCGACCACAGCGGCATCACCATGGTCAACATCGGCGTGGGGCCGGCCAATGCCAAGACCATCACCGACCACATTGCCGTGCTGCGCCCGCACGCCTGGATGATGCTGGGCCACTGCGCGGGCCTGCGCAACAGCCAGCAGCTGGGCGACTACGTGCTGGCCCACGCCTATGTGCGCGAGGACCATGTGCTGGACGAGGAGCTGCCGCTGTGGGTGCCCATTCCCGCGCTGGCCGAGATCCAGCTGGCCCTGCAGCAGGCCGTGGCCGACGTCACGCAGATGGACGGGCCCGACCTCAAGCGCATCATGCGCACCGGCACCGTGGCCAGCACCGACAACCGCAACTGGGAGCTGCTGCCCAACAACCTGCCCCAGCTGCGCTTCAGCCAGAGCCGCGCCGTGGCGCTGGACATGGAAAGCGCCACCATCGCGGCCAACGGCTTCCGCTTCCGCGTGCCCTATGGAACGCTGCTGTGCGTGTCCGACAAGCCGCTGCACGGCGAGATCAAGCTGCCCGGCATGGCCAACCACTTCTACCGCGAGCGCGTGGACCAGCATCTGCGCATCGGCATGCGCGCCATCGACATCCTGCGCGAGGGCGGCACCCAGCGCCTGCACAGCCGCAAGCTGCGCAGCTTCGCGGAGGTGGCGTTCCAGTAGCGCCCCGCCACCGGCCACCTGCTGCCAAGGGCCCCGCTTCGCACCGCCATCCAGGGACGCACATGCCATCCACGCTGCCCACCCTGGATTTTTTCTCCATGACCTCGGTCGTGGCCCTCAACATGATGGCCATGTCGGCCGCCCTGCCGCTGGCCATGGGGCGGCGCGTCAGCGGTGCCGCGCGCCATGCCCAGCATTTCTTCCTGATCCAGGCCGGTGCCTGGATCTTCATCCTCATCGCCAGCCGCCTGCCGCAAGGCCTGCTCTCGCGCGAACTGCTGTCGCTGGGCGCAGCAGCCTGCGCGGCATCGGCACAGTGGCAGATGGCGCGCGCCTTGCGCGAATGGCTGGGGCCCCGGCCGCCCTGGCTGGAACGCGGCCTGATCGCGCTGTGCTTTCTGGGGCCGCTGGGCTTCACCCTGCTGCTGCCCCACTTGTCCTTGCGCACCGGCTGGTTCAGCGCCGCCCACGGACTGAGCCTGCTGGCGCTGGCCGGCCTGTGCCTGGAGCCACGCCGCCCCGTGGCACGCAGCTGGCGCTATCTGATGTGCGGCGTGGCCGTCTTCATGGGGCTGGTACTTCTGGTGCGCAGCTACCTGGCCCTGGCCACGCCCTTCCTGCCCAGCTTCACGGCCGACAGCGGCGCCAACCAGATATTCGCCCTGCTGGTCACGCTGAGCAGCACGCTGCTGATGGTGGCCGTGCTGGTGGCTTGGCGCGACGAGACCAACCAGCAGCTGCGCGACATGGCCTTGCAGGACATGCTCACCGGCCTGCCCAACCGCCGCGCCCTGCTGGAGCGCGCCCCCGCCATGCTGGCGCATGCCCAGCGCCACCGGCAGGCCCTGGCCCTGGTGATGCTGGACCTGGACCACTTCAAGCATGTCAACGACGAATACGGCCATGCCACGGGCGACCGTACGCTGTGCCTCTTCGCCCGCCTGCTGCAGCAGCAATTGCGCAGTGACGAAATCGCTGCGCGCTGGGGCGGCGAGGAGTTCTGCCTGCTGCTCTACACCACGGACGACGGTGTGGATACCCTGTGCACCCGGCTGCAGTCCGCGCTGCTGCAGGCCTCGACGCAGACGCTGGGCTTCGAAGTCCGCTTCAGTGCCGGCTGCGCCCACGCGCCCCAGGTCTGGGACGGCCTGCGCCTGGAAATGCTGCTGCCCGCCGCCGATGCCGCCCTCTACGCTGCCAAGCGCCGCGGGCGTGACTGCTGGACGCAGGTGCGGCTGAGCCCACCGCAGCAGCAGGCCTGCGCCGATGCGCCAGCTGTATCGGAGACGCCGGAGACGCCGGATGCGCCGGCCAGGCCCGCCCTGGCCGCCAAGCCTGCGCGCTAGCCCCGGACCCCAGGAAAACGCTCCATGCCCGCGCTCTTCGACGCCCTGAACCTGCGCAAGCGCTACGGCGACACCACGGTGGTCGATGACCTGTCCTTTTCCATCGCTCCCGGCGAATGCCTGGGCGTGATCGGCCCCAATGGCGCGGGCAAGACCACCACGCTGCGCATCTGCCTGGGCCTGACGGCACCCGATGCGGGCCATGTTCTCTACCACCCCGAAGACGGCTCGCCGCCGCTGCACATGCCTGCCGATGCACTGGACATCAAGGCGCGGCTGGGCGTGGTCTCGCAGAACGACACGCTGGACCCCGACTTCAGCTGCGCGGAAAACCTGGGCGTCTACGCGCGCTACTTCGGACTGGGTACGGCGCAGATGCGTGACCGCATACCGCAGCTGCTGGACTTCGCGGCGCTGTCGCACAAGGCCGCGGCCAGGCCGGGCGAGTTGTCCGGCGGCATGAAACGGCGCCTGTCCCTGGCGCGCGCCCTGGTCAACGACCCGCGCCTGCTGCTGCTGGACGAACCCACCACGGGCCTGGACCCGCAGGCACGCCACCTGATCTGGGAGCGTCTGCAGTGGCTGCTGCAGCAGGGCAAGGCCATCTTGCTGACCACGCATTTCATGGACGAGGCCGAGCGCCTGTGCTCCCGGCTGCTGGTGCTGGACCACGGCCGCAAGATCGCCGAAGGCCGCCCGCGCGAACTCATCGCCGAGCACCTGGAGCCCGAAGTGGTCGAGGCCTACGGCAACGGCGCCCTGGGCCTGGCGCATGACGCGGCACTGCGCCCCCTGGCCGGGCGCACCGAGGTCAGTGGCGACACCGTCTTCTTCTATACGCACGACGCGCGCCCGCTGCTGCAGGCGCTGGCCGCGCACAGCCACCTGCGCACCCTGCACCGCCCGGCCAACCTGGAGGACCTGTTCCTCAAGCTCACCGGCCGACAGATCAGAACCGACGGCTGAACCACCATGACCGAACCCGCATCGGACACCCCCAGCATCTGGCGCCCGCCCGACCTGTCGCTGCGCTGGTGGCCGGTGTTCCTGCGCAACCTGCTGGTGTGGCGCAAGCTGGCCCTGCCCAGCCTGATCGGCAACATCGCCGAGCCGCTGATGTGGCTGGTGGCCTTCGGCTACGGCATGGGCGCCTTGGTGGGCGAGGTCACCGTGGGCGCCACGGGCCGGCAGGTGCCCTACATCCTGTTCCTGGCCAGCGGCTCCATCTGCATGAGCGCCATGAATGCCGCCAGCTTCGAGGCGCTGTACTCGGCCTTCTCGCGCATGCATGTGCAAAAGACCTGGGACGGCATCATGAACGCGCCCATCAGCCTGGACAGCGTGCTGCTGGCCGAGATGCTCTGGGCCGCCTTCAAGGCGCTGTTCACGGTCACCGCCATCCTGGGCGTGATGCTGGCGCTGGGCATCAGCCACTCGCCCAGGCTGCTGGTGGCCTGGCCCGTGCTGCTGTGCGTGGGCATCATGTTCTCCAGCATCGCGCTGATCTTCAACGCCCTGGCCAAGGGCTATGACTTCTTCACCTACTACTTCACCCTGGTGCTCACGCCCATGATGTTCCTGTCCGGCGTGTTCTTCCCGCGCGAGCAGCTGCCCGAGGCCGTGCGCCTGGCCTCGGACTGGCTGCCGCTGACCAATGCCGTGGAGCTGGTGCGCCCGCTGTTCATGGACGAGTGGCCGGCCCACCCGCTGCGCCACGGCCTGGTGCTGGCCGCCACCACGGTGGCGGCCTACTGGTTTGCGCTGGCGATGACGCGCAGGCGCTTCAGGGCCTGAGATCCGGCCGTTCTTCAGCGCGCTGCGGCGCGGATCATGTCCACCGCCTTCTCCGCGATCATCACCGTGGGCGCATTGGTGTTGCCGCTGACGATGCGCGGCATGACCGAGGCATCGACCACGCGCAGGCCCTTGAGGCCGTAGACACGCAGCTGCGCATCGACCACGTCCATGGGCCCCGGCCCCATGCGGCAGCTGCCCACGGGGTGGTAGATGGTGTCGGCATGGCTGCGGATGAAGGCCTCGATGCCCGCATCGTCCTGCGCGCCGGCCGAGGCCGGCATCTCGCGCCCGCCCAGGGCCGCCAGCGCCGGCTGGGCCAGGATCTCGCGGGCGCGGCGCACGCCGTTCACCATGCGCCGCAGGTCCTGCGCATCGGAGAAAAAGGCCGGATCCACCAGCGGCAGGGCCAGCGGGTCGGCACTGGCCAGGCGCAGGCTGCCGCGGCTGGCCGGCTGCAGCACGCAGACATGCAGCGAATAGCCATGGCCCCAGACCGTCTTGCGCCCGTGGTCCACCAGCTTGGCGACGACGAAGTGCAGCTGCAGGTCGGGCGCAGCCTCGCCGGGGCTGCTGCGGATGAAGCCGCCCGCCTCGGCAAAGTTGGTGGTCAGCATGCCGCGCCGCTGGCTGCGCCATTGGCCCACGGCGGCCAGCAATCTGCGTGCGCCCCCCAGGGACAGGCCGAAGCTGTCGGTCAGCTGCGCGCCATCGACCACCAGCACCACATCCGGGTGGTCATGCAGATGGGCGCCCACGCCGGGCAGATGGTGGACCACATCGATGCCCAGCGAACGCAGGTGATCGCCCGGCCCCACGCCAGACAGCATCAGCAGCTGCGGCGACAGCAGTGCGCCGCCGCAAAGCAGCACCTCGCGCCGGCAGTGCAGTTGCTGCACCGTACCGCCCTGCAGGTACTCCACGCCCACGGCGCGCCGGCCCTCGAACAGAATGCGCAGCACCTGGGCACCCGTTTCCACGCGCAGATTGGGCCTGGCACGGTGCGGCGCCAGATAGGCCTTGGCGACGTGGTGGCGCTCGCCATTGCGCTGGGTGACCTGGTACAGGCCCACACCCTCCTGCGCCTGGCCGTTGAAATCCGCGTTGTGCGCATGGCCGGCCTGCACGCCCGCCTGCACGAAGGCCCGGGACAGCGGGTTGGGATCGCGCAGCTCGGCCACGTTCAGCGGCCCGCCCGTGCCGTGCCAGGCATCGGCGCCGCGTTCGTTGTGTTCGGCGCGCAGGAAATAGGGCAGCACCTCGCTCCAGCTCCAGCCCGGATTGCCCTGGGCCGCCCAGTGGTCGTAGTCGGCCGGCTGGCCGCGCACATAGACCATGGCGTTGACCGCGCTGGAGCCGCCCAGCACCTTGCCGCGCGGCTGGTGGCCACGCCGCCCGCCCAGGCCCGGCTGCGGCACGGTGGACAGGCCCCAGCTGTGGCGCCCGCCCTTGGCCATGGCGGCCATGCCTGCCGGACAGTGGATGAGCACGCTGGAGTCGGCCAGCCCGGCCTCCAGCAGCGCCACCTGCGTCTGCGCATCCTCGCTGAGCCGCCCGGCCAGCACCGAGCCCGCCGAGCCGCCTCCGATCACGATGTAGTCCAGCATGCCTCCCCCTCCCCTGCGGTGTAGCCATCCACTGTTGCAGTCGCCTGCGCGGCGCCGCAAGCCGGGGCAAACCCGGTGGATGCTCCGAATCCCGCTACGATCGCTGGATCGCATTCACATTCGCATTCACTTTGTTCGTTTGAGGAGACTGACAGTCATGGCAATTCAAACCGTAGGCATCATCGGCGCAGGCACCATGGGCAACGGCATCGCGCAGGCCTGCGCGGTATCGGGCATCGACGTGGTCATGGTGGACATCTCCGATGCCGCCGTCCAGAAGGGCGTGGCCACCGTCTCGGGCAGCCTGGACCGCCTGATCAAGAAGGAAAAGCTGACCGAGGCCGACAAGGCCGCCGCCCTGGCCCGCATCAAGACATCGACCGACTACGCGGCGCTCAAGGGCGCGCAACTGGTCATCGAGGCCGCCACCGAGAACTACGAGCTCAAGGTCAAGATCCTCAAGCAGCTGGACGCCCTGCTGGATGCCGACGTCATCGTCGCCACCAACACCTCGTCCATCTCCATCACCCAGCTGGCCGCCGTGACGGGCCGTGCCGACAAGTTCATCGGCATGCACTTCTTCAACCCCGTGCCCATGATGGCGCTGGTGGAGATCATCGTCGGCCTGCAGACCAGCGACGAGACGCACGCCACGGTCAAGGAACTGTCCGAGCGCCTGGGCAAGAGCCCCATCACCGTGAAGAACGCCCCCGGCTTCGTGGTCAACCGCATCCTGGTGCCCATGATCAACGAGGCCTTCTTCGTGCTGGCCGAAGGCCTGGCATCGGCCGAGGACATCGACGCCGGCATGAAGCTGGGCTGCAACCAGCCCATCGGCCCGCTGGCCCTGGCCGACATGATCGGCCTGGACGTGTGCCTGGCCGTGATGGAGGTCTACCTCAAGGAATTCGGCGACAGCAAGTACCGCGCCTGCCCTCTGCTCAAGGAAATGGTCGCCGCCGGCCGCCTGGGCCGCAAGACGGGCCGCGGCGTGTACAGCTACTGATACACCGCCCCCAAGGCCAAGCGAAGGCGAAGGCGAAGGCAGCTCAGGCTGGCCTTCGCCTTTTGTTTTGGTGGCCGCGCGCTACTTGGTTTTGCGCACCAGCGCCAGCATGTCCTCGATGACGATGTGACGTATCGACCTGAGCATTCTCAGGTGGGCACTTCTTGTGGAATGGTCCATTGCAGAGTCGGCAGGCTGGTGGAGCTGGCCAGCCTCGAATTCTGCGATCAACGTATCGGCCTGCGGAGCCAGCATGCCAAGCATCCT
Organism: Delftia sp. WSY_16; assembly: GCF_043104415.1. NCBI lineage: Bacteria > Pseudomonadati > Pseudomonadota > Betaproteobacteria > Burkholderiales > Comamonadaceae > Delftia > Delftia sp. WSY_16. Next base: position 211,633 of record NZ_JBICKS010000003.1, read on the forward strand.
GTCGAGCACACGTCCGCTTGTGCTCTGGGTCAGGCCCAAGGCCGTACCTGCGGCCAGCAGCTTTCCGTAGGTCACGTCGGCAAAGAAGGCCGCACCCGCAAGCGGAACCGTCAGCCGCTCCTGTGGCCATACCGCATGTTCATCGGCGTAAGCCCGCGTGTGATAGACGGCGGTGCTCAGGAGATCGTAGAACGGCGCCAGCCTGACGCCGCCCCGGTCCACCAGGAACGACAGATTCTTCAGATGACTGTCGCTGTTGCCCACCAGGGTGTTGAACAGCAGCCACTGATAGATGCCCATCCGGGCTTGCGCCTTTTCGCGGCAGCGGTCCATCAACGACGCCAGTGTCTGGATGCTGGCTCCTTGATATTTGAAAGTCCGGGCCAGGTCGAGCAGTTGGCAGGCATCCACCACATGCAGTCGCAGCCACTCTTGGGACGCTTCATCAAACACGCGGTCAAAGCGGTTGATGACATAGGCCGGCTCGGGCGTGTACAGCAGGTGTACCGGCGGCACATCAAGCCCCAGGCGCCCGGCAAGCTTCATGGTGAAGGCCTCGTTGACGGTCGAGTGCGGATAGCCTTCGGCCGTGGAGTCCGGCTTGAGGATATGGCTGGAAGCCGTCCCTTGGAAGGGTTCCTGCAGGCGAGCGGTTTTCTCGTCGTACAGCACCACCATTTTGTGCTGCGCTCCAGCCAGGGACATGCGCTTGGGTGATCCGGCATGCAAGGATGTGCGCGGCAAGTTCCTGAGTCTTAGTGACAGTTCGCCGAACTCCAGCCTCCTTGCGCCGCGCTCGGCTGCACCCGCCCCAGGCGGCAGCAGGACCAGGGATCCGGCCGATTCCGCGCCAAGGGCCTGCAAAAGGCCGAAGGCATCGTGCTCATTCACCTCCAGCTCTTTGCTGATCGCACTGCGCAGTGCTTCCTCGGGCAGCAGGTTGTCGAAGAACCATTGGACGCTGCGGTGCGTAGATCCGTCGATGTGCCTGCGCTTTGCCAAGGAAATGCCGGGCGCCAATGGGAAAGCGCGAGGGTCGCCCATCCACTCCTCCTCATAGGCAAAGCCCCAGACATCCCTGTTTTCGACCAGCTTTCCGGCAAGCCGGCCGTTGATGAATACGTCCAGGATGCGTGCGGTCACGGCCTGTTCTTTTCGAAGGCGGTGCGGAAGAACGCATCGTCCGAGTCGCGGGCACCGGGCTCCTCCCTGACTTCAGCGGCTGGCCCTCCGTCCGGTGCGCCCTGGCGCGTTCGGTACTCGTGGGAACCATGGGACTCAGGTGGCAGCCTGGCCTGGCGGCGCTGCAGATAGGCCTGCTCGGTTCCCTCGGGAAGGTCGATGAGCACCTCGATTCCCAGTTCGGACAGCAGTTGCAGCACGCGCCCAAACTGGACCGTGGGCTTGCCGCGCTCCACGTCCCGCACAAAGACATGGCTCACGCCTGCGGCGCCTGCTGCATCGTCCTGGCGCAAGCGCCGCGCCTTGCGAACGGCCCATACCGCGTCACCGAGTGCATCCACAGAGTCGATGGAGATCTTCATGGCTTCAATGAAATCGAAAGCATGGTTTCGATCTTATCGATCGGCAATGGCGCTGGCAATGAATCGAAACGAACTTATCGATTTTCATCGATCAGCTTCCCAAACCTCAGAAAACGAAAGCATTGCTTAGATATTCATTTCGTTTTCAACCGTCCTCTGCGCGACTGCACCCATCCCTGGCCTGCTCTAAGGTCCATGCGCAGGAGACACGCATGGACATCAACACCCCCACCCCGCCGCCCGAAGGCTGCATCAGCTGCGAAGTGCGCGGCCATGTGCTGCTGATCGGCATCAACCGTCCCGCCAAGCGCAACGGCTGGACGCCCCCCATGTTCCAGCAGCTGGCCGAGGCCTATACCCGGCTGGACGACGACCCCGAGTTGCGCGTGGGCGTGCTGCATGCGTTCGGCAGCCATTTCACGGCGGGGCTGGACCTGCCGGTGATGGCGGAGTACCTGCGCTCGGGCAGGAAGGCCATCCCGCAAGGCCTGGTGGAGCCGCACGACTACGGCCTGGTCGGCTACCGGCGCCGCGCCAAGCCCATGGTGGTGGCGGTCAAGGGCATTTGCTTCACGGTGGGCATCGAGCTGATGCTGGGCGCCGACATCGTGGTCGCGGCCGATGACTGCCGCTTTTCCCAGCTGGAGGTGCAGCGCTGCATCATGCCCACGGGCGGCGCCACGCTGCGCATGGCCGAACGTGCGGGCGTGGGCAATGCCATGCTGCACCTGCTGACGGCCGACGAATTCGGCAGCGCCGAGGCCTATCGCCTGAACTTCGTGCAGAAGGTGGTGCCGGCCGGCCAGGAGCTGGCCGAGGCGCTGCGCATTGCCGAGCGCATTGCCGCCCAGGCCCCGCAGGCCGTGGTGGCCACGCGGCTCAATGTGCTCAAGGCCATCGAGCTGGGCCAGGCCGCCGCCGTGGCCGACTTCATTCCCGTGCAGCAGCGCCTGGCCAGCAGCGAGGATGCGGCCGAGGGCGTGCGCTCCTTCATCGAGAAACGCCCCGCTCGCTTCACGGGCCGATAGGCCCCCTCGGTCCCTCGACCCCTCGACCCCTGCGGATCTTCACCTTCCGATCCGAAGGGGTTTTTCAAATTAAGTTGTGCACAATTTAATTGACAGCAATAATTCAACCCATGCCCAGCAGCCACCCCCTTCCTCTCGACAGCTCCGAGCTTCTGCGCCTGGACAACCAGGTCTGCTTCGCGCTGTACTCGGCATCGCTGGCCATGACCAAGCTGTACAAGCCCCTGCTCGATGGCATCGGCCTGACCTATCCGCAGTACCTGGTGATGCTGGTGCTGTGGGAGCGCGACGGCCTGACCGTGTCCGAGATCGGCGAACAGCTGTATCTGGATTCGGGCACGCTGACCCCGTTGCTCAAGCGCCTGGAAGGCGCGGGCCTGCTGGAGCGGGTGCGCGATGCGCAGGACGAGAGGCGCGTGCGCATCACGCTCACGCCGCAAGGCCGGGCGCTGCGCGATGCGGCTGAAAAGATTCCCGCCTGCGTGCTGCAGAGCACGCAGTGCACGCTGCCCGAGTTGCAGGCGCTGACGCAGCAACTGGGCGCACTGCGCCAGCGGCTGGTGCCGCGCCGCAGCGATTGACGACCACCCGCAGACGATTTCCTCCACCCGTCCGCACCGCCGGACAACTTTGCAAAAGGAAGACACCATGGCCCAGCTCGAAAAAGTCCTGTACACCGCACGTGCCCACACCACCGGCGGCCGCGACGGCGCCTCGCGCACCGATGACGGACGCCTGGATGTGACCCTGTCCTCGCCGGGCACCAGCGGCACGGGCACCAACCCCGAGCAACTGTTCGCCGCCGGCTACTCGGCCTGCTTCATCGGCGCCATCAAGGCCGTGGCCGGCAAGCAGAAGATCAGCCTGCCGCAGGACCTGGCCATCGACGCCGAAGTGGACCTGGGCACCATCCCCAACGCCTACGGCATCGCCGCGCGCCTGAAGGTCAGCCTGCCCGGCATGGACAGGGCCGCCGCCCAGGCCCTGGTGGACGCGGCCCACCAAGTCTGCCCCTACTCCAACGCCACGCGCGGCAACATCGACGTGCAGATCACCCTGGCCTGATCAGGCCCAGTCCGGCCTCTGCAGCCAGTGCAGCCTGCGGCGCAGGAGGTCGTAGCGGGCGTGACAGGTCAACGGCCCGTGCAGCACATCGGCTGCATAGCTGACCAGCGCGATCTCGCCCACGGCGGCCTGCCAGTGCTCCTGCATTGGCAGGCCGCTCATCCATTGCAGCACCTGGTCACGGGGCCAGGCAGCGCTCCAGGCGCCCAGCGTCACATGGGGCACGTAGGGGCGCATCGTCTCGGTCAGCGCCAGCCCTGGCCCTGTCTGCGCGAGCACGCCATGCAGTCCGTGCAGCGTGCAGCCGTCCGGCCTGACGTCGCGCACCTGAAGGTAGGGCGCCATCTCGAAACTTCCCCAGCCACCGAACTCCAGCTGCAGCGGCGCGGCCGGCAGGTGCTGCAGCGCGAGCAGGTCGCGCGACAGTTGCGCCGCGCCGTAGGCCTGAGGCAGTTGCGCACCGCCATCCAGAAAGCCCGCGGTGGCCAGGGTCACGTGCAGTTGCCGCTGGCAGTGCGGGACCAGCGCCGCGCCCAGCCAGCGGCGTGCCTGCGCACAGGCGGCTTGCACGGCGTCGCGCACAGGCGGGGCCAGCGCCTGCATCGTCACCACCCAGACCGCATAGCGGCCACGGCCGAGGTGCCAGGCGCTCCAGTCGTCGGATGGCCCGGCCGCACTGGCGATGGCATGGGATTGCAGGAAGTGGGGCAGCAGCGGCACGGCGGGCGGATCGGCGTTGTCGGGCGGACGCAAAGCTTAAGCCAGCCCGGCGACAATCGCCCCATGTCTGCCACACCATACGATCCTGATCTGAGTGCCGTCCCCGATGCCGGTTCGCACGCCTATGCCCGGCTCACGCCCGACGCCGTGCTCGACGCACTGGCCTCGGTCGGCCTGTGGGGCGATGGCCGGCTCACGGCCCTGGCCTCCTACGAAAACCGTGTCTACCAGGCCGTGCTGGAGGACGGCGAACGCGTGGTGCTGAAGTTCTACCGCCCGGGCCGCTGGAGCCGCGTTCAGATCCTGGAGGAGCACGCCTTCAGCGCCGAGCTGACGGCCGCCGAAGTGCCTGCCGTGCCCCCGCTGGTGCTGGCAGGTGCCACGCTGCACAGCTACGCGGGCTTTGATTTCTCGGTCAGCCCCTGGCGCGGTGGCCGCCCGCCCGAGCTGGACGATTTCGAGGTGCTGGAGTGGACCGGGCGCTTCCTGGCCCGCATCCACACCGTGGGCGAAGCGCGCCCGTTTGTGCACCGGCCCGCGCTGGACCTGGCCACCTTCGGCCACGACTCCATGCAATGGCTGCTGGACCGGAAAATGATTCCGCTGGAGGTGGAATCCACCTGGAAAGCCGCCTGCCAGCGGGCCCTTGAGCTGATGGCACCCGCTGCCGACGGCCTGAGCGCAGCCGGCCACTTCGGCCTGCACAGCGCGCGCACGCTGCGCCTGCACGGCGACTGCCATCCCGGCAACGTGCTGTGGACGCCGCTGGACGACGAAGGCCATGGCGGCCCGCATTTCGTGGACCTGGACGATGCGCGCACGGGCCCGGCCGTGCAGGACCTGTGGATGCTGCTGTCGGGCGACCGCAGCCAGCGCACGCGCCAGCTGGGGGCCCTGCTGGATGGCTATGAGCAGTTCCGCCCCTTCGACCGCCGCGAGCTGGCCCTGATCGAGCCGCTGCGCACGCTGCGCCTCATCCACTACAGCGCCTGGCTGGCGCGGCGCCAGGACGACCCGATCTTTGCCATCAACTTCCCCTGGTTCGGCTCGCCCGACTACTGGCGCGGGCAGGTGGACATGCTCAACGAGCAGATCGAGGCGATGCAGGAAGAGCCTCTATACGCCTGAGGTCACCGGGCCGCCTGCCTGCCGAAGACAGAGATCTTTACAAATTGTCCACACCCCCTGCGACCTATCCAGGGCTGCGGGTTCCGGGGTATTCTCGGCCCGAAATCCCACCGGCCATGCCCTACTCCGCCTTCCCCCCTACGCTGCCCAACCCGCTACAGCCCTTGCCTGCCGGGCAGAAGGTGCTTGTGGTGGACGACGTCCCGGACAACGCCGCCATCATCTGCCAGGTGATCAAGGATCTGTGCAGCGTGCTCATGGCCCACACGGGCGAGGACGCGCTGACCCTGGCCCGCCAGTACCTGCCCGACCTCATCCTGCTGGACATCCGCATGCCCGAGATGGACGGCTTCGAGGTCTGCCGGCGCCTGAAGGCGGACCTGGAAACCGCCCACATCCCCGTCATCTTTCTCACGGCGCTGACCGAGCCCCATTGCGAGGAACTGGGACTGAACCTGGGCGCGGTGGATTTCGTGACCAAGCCCTTTCGCCCGCCCGTGCTCAAGGCGCGCGTGCGCACGCATCTGGAGATTGCACAGCAGCGCAAGATGCTGCAGCTGCTCTCGCACAGCGACGGGCTGACGGGCACGGCCAACCGGCGCTTTTTCGGCGCCCAGCTGGAGCGCGAGTTCATGCGCCTGCAGCGGCTGGGCGAGCCGCTGTCGCTGGTGATGATCGATGTGGACCACTTCAAGGCCTACAACGACCACTACGGCCATCTGGTCGGCGATGAATGCCTGAGCCAGCTGTCCCAGGCCATACAGGGCGCGCTGCACCGGCCTGGCGACCTGCTGGCGCGCTATGGCGGCGAGGAATTCGTCTGCCTGCTGCCCCATACGGCGCTGGACGGCGCGGTGCTGGTTGCGCAGGGCATCGTCGATGCGCTCAGGGCGCTGGACCTGCCCCACGCCGCCTCGCCCCTGGGCCATGCGCTGACCGTCAGCCTGGGTGTGGCCAGCATGGCGCCTTCGCCCGACAACAGCGCCGACCAATTGCTGGCCGATGCCGACCGGCGCCTGTACCTCGCCAAGAACGCGGGCCGGGACCGTATCGTCTGGGCGGGGTGAACCGAAGTACCCCCTGAGCGGCTGCGCTAGGCTGGGCCAGGCGCACCTTCCAGGGCGACGCATACCCTTAAGCGTCAGCAACGCCCGTCGACGCGGCAGGCCGGTACGACCTGACCGCTGGCGTCGCGCCATTGCAGCTGGCCGGCGGGGGTCTGGGAGGGCGCTGCAGGTGCGGGCTCCTGCGGTGTTTGGGTGGCGGAGCGCTGCGGGTCGTGCAGCACGGTGGACGAGCCCACGCCCACACCCACCCGCGCGCCGCCCACGCCCGTGGAGGCGCCCACGCCGGCGCTGCCCAGGACCTGGCCACTCTGGTTGACGCCCACCCCAACGCCCAGCGGCCCCACGCCCGTGCCGACACCGGCGCTCAGCCCGCCGCTGCCCAGCCCGACGCCCACCGATACCGGGCCGACGGGAATGCCTATGCCCACGCCGCCGCCTACCGAGCCGCAACCGGCCAGCAGCAGCGCGCAGGCGGCAAGCGCGGCCCCAGCCGCCTTGCGCAATGGCGGGCAGGTGATGAAGGCGGTGGGTGGAACTGGCATGCCGGACTCTCAGGACAAGGGGAAAACACAGGGACGGCCACAGGGTACACCCGCCCGCCTGGCGCACGATGCCAGCGGTATGCCCGGGTGCATGCCAGGGGCTCGGAGGCGGCGAAACACCCAGGACACGCGGGTTTCTTAGAATTCACCCATTGGCCTGCGGGTCATTCCAGATTCCATGCGCTCCCGGACAGTGCCGCGGCGCCTCGGGGCGCAAGGCCTGCGCGGCGCCTCTTTCCCTCGCTTTCGTCTTCTTCGCGTTCCCTTTTTCTATGCAAACCCGTTGGCCACCCTATGCGTGGGTGTGTTTTTCCATGTGCGTGGGTGTCATGGGCACGGCCCTGGCCAGCCCGCTGTACCCGCTGTACCAGCAGGCCTGGGGGCTGCAGCCCAGCCACATCACGCAGATCTTCGTGGCCTACATGTTCGGCGCGCTGGCCAGCCTGCTGTTCCTGGGCCGGCTGACCGACCGCTTCGGCTTTGTCGCCGTGCTGCGCGCCGGGCTGATCCTGATGACGCTGGGCGTGCTGGCCTCCACCGTGGCCTGGAACGTGCCCAGCTTTGCGCTGGGCCGCGTGGTGATCGGCGTGGCTTCGGGGCTGATCACCACCTCGGCCTCGGTGGGCATGACCCGGCTTAACAACCGGGGCGACCTGCAGCGCGCCGCGGCCACGACCAGCCTGACCATTGCCTTCGGCTTCGGGCTGGGCCCCGTGGTGGGCGGGCTGATCGCGCAGTGGCTGCCCTGGCCGCTGGTCACGGCCTATATCCCCTCGCTGGGGCTGGGCCTGCTGGCCATCTATGCGCTGTACCAGGTGCGCATTGCCGAGCCGGCGGAGCTGGCCTCCACCCAGGCACGCGCGCTGCACTGGCGTGATTTCATGCCCACCATCACCCTGCCCGAGCGCCGCTTTGCGCGCCACTACGCGCTGGGCGGCATGTGTGCGTTCTGCGCCTTCGGCATGTTCAGCCTGTTCGCATCGCTGGCGCCCAGCTTCATGCAGCGCATGGTGCCCTGGCATGGGCCGGCCGTTTCGGGCCTGTCCATCGGCGTGATCCTGTTCCTCTCGGCGGGCTTCCAGTACCTGGCGCGCCCGCGCCCGACCAAGGGCTCGGCCATTCTGGGCTTTGCCTGCCTGGTGGCCTGCAACCTCCTGCTGCTGGTCAACAGCTTTGCGGGCTCGGCCCTGCTGTTCGCGCTCAGCGTGATCGCCACGGCGGCGGGCCACGGCCTGTGCAATCTGGCGGGCATGTCCATCGTCAACAAGGTCTCGACACCGGCCACGCGCACGGGCCTGCTGTCCACCTACCTGGTGGTCGGCTACCTGGGCACCATCGTGCCCATCCTGGGCCTGGGCTGGCTTTCGGACCACATCGGCATCACCGAGGCCCTGGTCGCCTACTGCATCGTCATGGGCGTGCTGGCCGGCTGGCTGTGCTGGATGTGCACGCGCACGCCAACGCTGCCCATGCCCAAGCACTAGGACCTGTTCACGCCCAAGCGCAGGCTGTTCAGCGAAAGTGCGGCCCCGGCCCGTCCTTGGCCAGGCAATCGCCGTCATTGCGCAGCGGGCAGACCTTGAGGGACAGGCAGCCGCAGCCAATGCAGCCGTCGATCTGGTCGCGCAGCTGGGTCAGCCCCTGGATGCGCGCATCCAGCGCATGGCGCCAGCGCGCGGACAGCGCGCTCCAGTCGGCCTGCGTGGGCGTGCGGCCGCTGGGCAGCTCCTGCAGCGCCTCGGCAATCTCGGCCAGCGGCACGCCCATGCGCTGGGCCACCCTGATGACGGCCACGCGCCGCAGCACGGCACGCGCATAGCGGCGCTGGTTGCCGGGCGTGCGCAGGCTCTCGATCAGCCCCTGGCGCTCGTAGAAATGCAGGGCCGAGACGGTGATGCCACTGCGCCGGGCCACTTCGCCCACGGAGAGGATGGCCGGCCCGTCATGGTCGGACGCGGTGACACCGGCAGAAGACAGATTCATGGCAGCAGAAAATAGGCGCAGGAAAAATAGGTCCAAGCAGGCCTGCATTTGACCTCAACTTTGGTTGAGGTTTCACACTGGCAAGCCTCGCCGGTCCAGCCGGCGCACTTTCGGACTCCAGGCCCACCATGCAACACGACGCACTTCCAGCCGCCTCGGCACAGCCCGCCGCTTCCACGGCCCCGCAACTGCACCATCTGCAGCCCGCCGGCCTCTACGACGCCACGCCCAACGGCTACACCCATGTGGTCACCGTGCACGGGCCGGCGCAATGGGCCTTCGTCTCGGGCCAGGGCGGCGAGAACCAGGCGGGCGACTTGCCCGACAGCTTCGCGGACCAGGCTCAGCAGGCGCTGTCCAACCTCAAGCTGGCGCTGCAGGCGGCGGGCGCGGACATGGGCCAGGTGGTCAAGCTGACCCTGCTCATCGTCGACCACTCGGAGGCCCGCTTCAACGACTGGCAGGCCGCCGTGCGCCTGCATTGGAGCGACGGTGCCCCCGGCGATGGCGCCCCCAGCAATACCCTGCCGCGCTTTCCGGCCTGCACCCTGATCCCCGTGCCCCGGCTGGCCCTGCCCGGCATGCTGATCGAGGTCGATGCCGTGGCCGCACTGCCCGCCACCGCCCAGCCGGCGCGGCCGCCGCTGTGGGTCTGAGCCATCCGCTTGCCACCCATCAGCAGATACCACAGGCATTCGTCCGATGAACAGATCCTCCCCGGCCCCCGCCCTGCCCTCGCCGCCCATGCAGGCCACCGCCGCGCCCGTGCTGCCCCAGAGCACCCTGCTGCTCATGGCCACGGCCTGCGGCCTGTGCGCGGGCGGCAACTACTTCAACCAGCCGCTGCTGCACTCCATCGCCATCGACCTGGGCATCAGCGAGGCGCGTGCCTCGCTGACGGTGACCATGGCCCAGGTCTCCTATGCGCTGGGACTGCTGCTGCTCGTGCCCCTGGGCGACATGCTGGAACGCCGCCGCCTGGTGCTGGGCCTGATGCTGCTGGCCGCGCTGGGCATGCTGGCCAGCGGCATGGCGCACAGCTTTGCGCTGCTGGCGGCGGGCACGCTGATGACCGGGCTGTTCTCGGTCGCGGCCCAGGTGCTGGTGCCCATGGCGGCCAGCTTTGCGGCGCCCGGCGCCGGCGGGCGCGCCGTGGGCCTGGTCATGAGCGGGCTGCTGATCGGCATCCTGGCCTCGCGCAGCGTGGCCGGCGTGCTCTCGGACCTGGGCGGCTGGAATGCCGTGTACTGGGTCGGTGCCCTGGCCACGGCCGGCGTGGCCCTGCTGCTGCGGCGCGCGCTGCCGCTGGCGCAGCCGGCCCAGCGCATCGGCTATGGCGCGGTGATGCGCTCCCTGCTCACGCTGGCGCGCGAGCAGCCGCGCCTGCGCAGCCGGGCGCTGATCGGCGGCATGGGCTTTGCCACGGTGAGCGTGCTGTTCTCCACCATGGCGCTGCTGCTGGCCGGGCCGGGCTACGGGTTCGGCGATGCGCAGATCGGCCTCATCGGTCTGGTCGGCGTGGCCGGCGCCCTCATGGCCAACATGGCCGGCCGGCTGGCCGACCGGGGGCTGGAGCAGCGCACCACGCTGGCCGGCGGCCTGCTCATGCTGGCGGGCTGGGGGGCGCTGTGGCTGGGCGGCACCAGCCTGTGGTGGTTCCTGGCGGGGCTGCTCATCGTCGATGCTGCGCTGCAGGCCCTGCACATCAGCAACCAGAACGTGATCTACGCGCTGGCGCCTTCGGCGCGATCGCGCATCAATGCGGTCTACATGACGGGGTACTTCATCGGCGCCTCGCTGGGCTCGGCCGTGGGCTCGACGGTGTGGCTGCACTGGGGATGGACGGGTGCCGGCGTTGCAGGCCTGGCCCTGAGCCTGTGCACGCTGGCCGTGGTCGCCTGGGACAGAAGCCTGGCGCGCCAGGCCAAGGCACGGGCGTAGGGCATCGCACCAACCTGCGGCACGGCGGCGCAGGAATGCACCGCAAGCGTGCCGCATTCCGCCCCGCGCATGGCAGCGCACGCACCAATCCGATGCGCCAGCGCACCAGCAGGGCGCAGCCGCCACTGCACCGGATTGGCACGCTAAATGCATGACGGAAGGCCGTTACCACCCACACGCCCTGTACCGTCCGCCCCGCCCATGTCCGCAGCGCTACCGATCACCGCCGTGCCCACGTCCGCCTCGGGCTGGCAGGCCATGCTGGAGCTGCGCTTCGGGCACCGTGCCGGCCAGGGCAGCGTGCTTTCCCACGCACGCCACAGCGGCCCGCTGCGCGTGCAAAAACCGCTGCACCCCGAAGGCCCCGGCATCTGCCATGCCGTGCTGCTGCACCCGCCCGGCGGCGTGGCCGGCGGCGACCAGTTGCACATCGATGTGACCGTGGAGCCCGGCGCCCACGCCCTGCTGACCACGCCAGGCGCCACGCGCTGGTACAAGTCCCAGGGCCGCCCGGCCGCGCAGCGCGTGCGGCTGCGCGTGGAAGAAGGCGCCATCCTGGAATGGCTGCCGCAGGAAAACATGCTGTTTGCCGGTGCCGACGCCACCATGGCGCTGGACCTGGATCTTGCGCCGGGCGCGCGCGCCATCGGCTGGGACGCCACGGTGCTGGGCCGCTATGGCGCAGGCGAGCACTGGAACCATGCCGACGCACCGCCTGCGCGGCTGCAGCTTCACAACCGGCTGACCCATGCGGGCCTGCCACTGTGGCTGGAACAGGGCGAGCTGCACGCCGGCCATGCCCTGCTGTCCAGCCCCGTTGCCTGGGCAGGCTTGCCCATACAGGCCAGCCTCTGGGCCGTGGCCCCCGAACCCCTGGCGGCCATGGAGCCATTGAGCGAGCAACTGGCCGCCAGCCTGCCCTGGAGCGATGAAGTGCGCGCCGGCGCCAGCCTGCTGGCCGGCCAGGGCGGCGCGCCCTCGGTGCTGCTGCTGCGCGTGCTGGCCCGCCGCATGGAGGCGGCACGGGCCGTGCTGCATGAAGGCTGGCGCCTGCTGCGCCCCGCACTGCTGGACATGCCTGCCCGCCCTCCCCGCCTCTGGGCCACCTGATCAACGGAGACTCATCCATGGAACTCACCCCGCGTGAAAAAGACAAGCTGCTGCTGTTCACCGCAGCCCTGGTGGCCGAGCGGCGCAAGGCGCGCGGCCTGAAGCTCAACTACCCCGAGGCAGTGGCGCTGATCAGCGCTGCCGTGCTGGAGTGGGCGCGCGACGGCAGGACCGTGGCCGAGCTCATGCACCTGGGCACCACGGTGCTGACGCGCGCCGATGTGATGGAGGGCATTCCAGAAATGATCCCGGACATCCAGGTCGAAGCCACTTTCCCGGACGGCACCAAGCTGGTCACCGTTCATCACCCAATAGTTTGACCCCCTGAGCGGCTACGCCGCTTCCCCCAAGGGGGACGGCGCCATCGCTGCGGGGCGGCGCGGCCAGCTTAGGCCCTTGCTGGGCACCCCCAACCAGCCCGCTGCATCCGCTTGTGCCGTGGGCAGATCCAGTCTCGATAGCGATCAAGGAGATCTCCATGTTCAGATTCCGCAACACTTTCAACTACCTGCTCGCCCCGGCCCTGCTGGCCGCCTCCACGGCTGCCAGCGCCCATACGGGGGCCGGCGCCCACCTGCATGCCGGCGACGGCGCCATGCAGGCCCTGATGGCCGGGCTGTCCCATCCCATCGCGGGCCTGGACCATCTGCTGGCCATGCTGGCGCTGGGCCTGTGGTGCGGGCTGATGCTCAAGCGCCAGTGGCTGCCGCCCGTGGCCTTTGCCGCCTGCATGGCGCTGGGCCTGGCGCTGACGCAGACCCCGCTGGAGCTGCCGGCCGTGGAGCCCATGGTGGCCGCCTCGCTGCTGGCCTTCGGCCTGCTGCTGGTGGCCCAGCGCCGCCTGCCCGTGGCCCTGGCCATGGTGCTGGCCGGCGCCTTCGCGCTGTTCCACGGATACGCGCATGGCGAGGTCTTCCCCCACGCGCTGCCCGCAGCCGTGTTCTGGGCCTACATGGCGGGCATGGTCGCCACCACGCTGGTGCTGCATGCCCTGGGCGTGGCCCTTGGCCGGGCCATGCGCGGCGGCACGGCTTCGGCCTGGGCCGCACGCCTGGCAGGTGTGGCCGCCATGGGCTACGGTGCCGTGGCGCTGGCAGGCTGAGCGCGGGAGCCGCACATGACCGAGCGCATCACCCCCGGCGAGCTCCTGGCCGAGCCCGGCGAGATCCTGCTGAACGCAGGCCGGCCCGTGCAGACCCTCACGGTCACCAACACCGGCGACCGGCCCGTGCAGGTGGGCTCGCACTTTCACTTCTTCGAGGTCAACGAGGCCCTGCACTTCGACCGCGCCGCCGCACGCGGCTGGCGGCTGAACATCGCGGCCGGCACGGCCGTGCGCTTCGAGCCCGGGCAGGAGCGCACCGTGGAACTCGTGGAAATCTCCGGCGACCGCATCATCTTCGGCTTCAACGCCAAGGTGATGGGGCCTCTCTGAAAGGGAACATTCATGGCAAGCATCACGCGCCAGGCCTATGCCGAGATGTTCGGCCCCACCGTGGGCGACCGCCTGCGGCTGGCCGACACGGCCCTGGTCATCGAGATCGAGAAGGACCACACGATCTACGGCGAAGAGGTCAAGTTCGGCGGCGGCAAGGTCATCCGCGACGGCATGGGCCAGAGCCAGCGCATGGCCGCCGACTGCGCCGACACCGTCATCACCAATGCCGTGATCATCGACCACTGGGGCATCGTCAAGGCCGACATCGCCATCAAGAACGGGCTGATCGCAGGCATAGGCAAGGCAGGCAACCCGGACATGCAGCCGGGCGTGACCATCGTCATCGGCCCCGGCACGGAAATCATTGCGGGCGAGGGCATGATCGTCACGGCCGGCGGCATCGACACGCACATCCACTTCATCTGCCCGCAGCAGATCGACGAGGCGCTGACCAGCGGCGTGACCACCATGATCGGCGGCGGCACGGGCCCGGCCACTGGCACCTTCGCCACCACGGTCACGCCCGGCCCCTGGCACATGGAGCGCATGCTGCAGGCCGTGGACGGCTACCCCATGAACATCGGCCTGCTGGGCAAGGGCAACGCCAGCCAGGCCGCGCCGCTGCGCGAGCAGATCGCGGCAGGCGCCATCGGCCTGAAGCTGCACGAGGACTGGGGATCGACGCCCGCCGCCATCGACTGCTGCCTGGGCGTGGCCGACGAGACCGACACCCAGGTCGCCATCCACACCGACACGCTCAACGAGGGCGGCTTCGTCGAGGCCACGGTGGCCGCCTTCAAGGGCCGCACCATCCACACCTACCACACCGAAGGCGCGGGCGGCGGCCACGCGCCCGACATCATCAAGGTCTGCGGCGAGGCCAACGTGCTGCCCTCGTCCACCAACCCCACGCGGCCCTACACGGTGAACACGCTGGACGAGCACCTGGACATGCTCATGGTCTGCCACCACCTGGACGCCTCGATTGCCGAGGACATCGCCTTCGCCGAAAGCCGCATCCGCCGCGAGACCATCGCCGCCGAGGACGTGCTGCACGACCTGGGCGCCTTCTCCATGATCTCCAGCGACAGCCAGGCCATGGGCCGCGTGGGCGAAGTGGTGCTGCGCACCTGGCAGACCGCGCACAAGATGAAGGTCCAGCGCGGCAGCCTGCCGGGCGACAACGCGCGCCACGACAACTTCCGCGTCAAGCGCTACGTGGCCAAGTACACCATCAATCCCGCACGCACGCATGGCATCGCCCATGCCGTGGGCTCGGTGGAGGTCAGCAAGCTGGCCGACCTGGTGCTGTGGCGGCCGGCGTTCTTCGGCGTCAAGCCCAGCCTCATCCTCAAGGGCGGCAGCATCGCCAGCGCCGCCATGGGCGACCCCAACGCCAGCATCCCCACGCCCCAGCCCGTGCACTACCGCCCCATGTTCGCGGGCCAGGGCAGCGGCGTGGCGGCGGCCAGCCTCACCTTCGTCTCGCAGGCCGCCCAGCAGGCCGGCGTGGCCGACCGCTACGGCCTGCGCAAGCGCACCGTGGCCGTGGAAAACTGCCGCAGCGTCAGCAAGCGCGACATGGTGCACAACGACTGGCAGCCCGACATCAGCGTCGATCCCGAGACCTACCAGGTCGTGGCCGACGGCCAGCTGCTGACCTGCGAGCCCGCCACCGAGCTGCCGATGGCGCAGCGGTATTTTCTTTTTTAAGGGGGAGCAATGGGGTCAGCGGGGCAAGGGCGCACTGTGCTCACGTATCCAGAGGGCGAACCCGGCCTCGTCCAGTTCGCCTGCGGCCAAGGCCACCATGGTCAGCACACAGGACTCGTCACCCGCCGTCAATTCCCAGCCATTGAGATGGAGAAACAGCTCGGTCGCCACAAAGGCTGTGCGTTTATTGCCATCCGCAAAGGGATGGTTGCGCGCGATGCCAAAGCCATAGCTGGCTGCCAGCTCGGCCGCATCAGGCGCCCCATAAGCGGCCAGATGGCGTGGCCTGGCCAGGGCGGATGCCAGCAACCCGGCATCACGCACGCCCGCCGGGCCACCATGCTCGGTCAGTTGCTCTTCGTGAACAGCCAGCATGACGGCCTCGCTGAGCCAGACCCAAACCTGCATGTTCCCGGTCATTTCGCCAGCTCACGCAAAACACCACGCCGCTTTTTCATGATCAGGCGCGCTGCATCCATCTGCTGCCCGAAGTCCTCGTCATACGGAGAAAGCTTGATGCCACCGTCGGCAACCTCGGTCAGATACACCGTGTCGCCTTTGCCCAGGTTCAGCTTCGCCAGAATCTCCTTGGGCAGGATCAAGCCCACGGAATTGCCGACCTGGGTGAGTTTGAGAGTGGTCATGATGGAATCTCCAGGGAAGTCATTGACTTCGCAATGTTATAACGAACGTTAATACGAAACAATTCATGCTCACCGTCAACAAACACATGCCCCAGGGCGGCGGCCTTGCCGCCGTGCTGGTCAGGCGCGCCGCCACGCTGGAACTGGACTGGGACATGCGCCAGAAGAGCCGCTTTGCGGCCATCGATTCCACGGGGCGCGAGCTGGCCGTGGTGCTGGCGCGCGGCAGCGTGCTGCGCGGCGGCGACGTGCTGGTGGCCGAGGATGGCAGCCTGGTCGCCGTGCGCGCGGCGCCCCAGGCGGTGTTGCGCGTGACGGCGGCCACGCCACTGGGCCTGCTGCGTGCGGCCTACCACTTGGGCAACCGGCATATCCCGGTGGAGGTCACGCCCACGCACCTGCACCTGGAAAACGACCCCGTGCTGCACGACATGCTGCTGCGCCTGGGTGCGCAGGTGGCCCTGGTGGATGCGCCCTTCGAGCCCGAGGCCGGCGCCTATGGCGGCGGCCACCGCCACGGCCATGACGCCAGCTTTGCCGAGGACCAGGCGCTGGCGCAGAGCGTGTATGCGCTGCATGACCATGGGCACGCACACGGCCATTCCCACGGCCATTCCCACGGCCATTCCCACGGGCAAGAACATGGCCACGATCACAGCCATGACCATGACCACAAAGGCTGCTGCGGACACGGGCACGGCCACGACCATCCGCATGGCTGACCTATCGATACAGGGGCTGTGCGCCCTGCTGCACCTGGCATCGCCCCAGCTGCCCGTGGGCGGCTTCAGCTATTCGCAGGGGCTGGAGGCCGCCATCGAGCACGGCCTGGTCACGGATGCCGGCACGGCGCGCACCTGGATTGCCGATGCGCTGGCCCACGGCTTTGCACGCTGCGAGGCGCCGCTGTGGCTGCTGCTGCGCCGGGCCTGGAGCGCAGGCGACGAGGGGGTGGTGCGCGAATGGAACCAGTGGTTCATTGCCAGCCGCGACAGCCGCGAGGCCCGTGCCGAGACGCTGCAGATGGGCTGGTCGCTGCACAGCCTGCTGCGCTCCGTGCCCTGGGGCGGCGAGGCCTTTGCGCCCCGCATCGCACAACTGGGCGCGCTGGTGGACGACCCTGGCCTGGCCTATCCCACGGCCTTTGCCTGCGCCTGCGCCGCCGTGGATGCCGACGAGGACCATGCCCTGCTGGCCTATGGCTTTGCCTGGCTGGAGAACCAGGTGGCCGCCGCCATCAAGGCCGTGCCGCTGGGCCAGGTGGCGGGCCAGAGCCTGCTGCTGGCCCTGCATCCGCTGCTGGAGCAGGCCGTGGGCGAGGCACGCCGCCGCGCCAGCGAGGCGCCGCCCCGGCTGGACACCATGCTGCCCCAATGGAGCGTGCTGCAGGCGCGGCACGAACACCAGTACTCCCGGCTCTTCCGGTCCTGATCACTCACCCCAAGTCCACCATGAACACCCGCACCAAGAAACTCCCCCCGCTGCGCGTCGGCATCGGCGGCCCGGTCGGCTCCGGCAAGACCACGCTGCTGGAGATGCTGTGCAAGGCCATGCGCGCCCACTACGACCTGGTGGTCATCACCAACGACATCTACACCAAGGAAGACCAGCGCCTGCTGACGGTGGCCGAGGCCCTGCCGCCCGAGCGCATCATGGGCGTGGAGACCGGCGGCTGCCCGCACACGGCCATCCGCGAGGACGCCTCCATCAACCTCGAGGCCGTGGACCGCATGCTGCGCCAGTTCCCCGAGGCGGACATCGTCTTCATCGAAAGCGGCGGCGACAACCTGGCCGCCACCTTCAGCCCCGAGCTGTCGGACCTGACCATCTACGTGATCGACGTGGCCGGCGGCGAGAAAATTCCGCGCAAGGGCGGCCCCGGCATCACCAAGAGCGATCTGCTGGTGGTCAACAAGACCGACCTGGCGCCCTACGTGGGCGCCAACCTGTCCATCATGGAAGCCGACACGCAGCGCATGCGCGCCCACAAGCCCTATGTGATGGGCAGCGTGAAAAGCGGCAAGGGCCTGCGCGAGGTGATCGACTTCATCACCGAGCGCGGCCTGCTGCCGCCCATGCCCGATCAGGCCTGAAGTCGGCCGCGCACGGCCTTCAGCGCTGCGGCGTGCCGCTGGTGGCCTTGGCCTTGGGCAGAGTGGCCGCGCTGCTGGAGGACACCAGCGGGTGGCCGGTGGAGGAGGCGGCGCCATCGGTCTGGCGCCAGGCCGAGGGCTTGGGCGCCACCATGGGCTGGGGCGCGGCGGCAGGCGCCCGGCTGCGGTTCCAGGCCGGCAGCAGCACGCGGCGCACAAAGCCCATGTCCAGCGCCAGCCACAGCAGCACCGGGCACAGCGTGGGCACCATCAGCCCGCCCATCTGGTAGGCGTAGACGATGGCCTCCAGCTGCCATGTCTGTATGCCCAGCACGTTGAGGTCAAGCCGCGCCGCAAGGCACAGCTGCATCAGCACCTGCGAGACCACGCTGAAGGTCTGCAAGGGCAGCAGCGCCACATACCCCACCAGGATGCGCCACCACCGGCCCGGCCCCCAGGCCGCCAGCAGCATGGCCACCAGCACCGGCAGGCCGTAGCCGTAGCGGGCGGGATCGACCTCGACGATGGCCTCGGCGCGGCGCCAGCCGGTCTGCTCGTTGGAGACCTGGACCGAGGAATTGACGACCAGGTTGCGGGGCGTCTCCAGGTCCACGCGCTGCACCCAGCCGTTGGCGGCGTTCTCCAGCACCCACTTGCTCATGCCGGACACCGGCACGGCCAGCCAGCCGGCCGCCAGCGTCCAGGCCAGGGTCAGCACCACGATGCCGCCCATGGCCAGGCCCGCGAAGCGCGAGATGGGATTGCGTCCGATCATGGCCTGCTCCTCAGGCGGCCACGGCGGCGGAAGCTGCAGCGGCAGGCGGCAGCGGCGGCTGGCCGCCATCATCGTGCGACGGCGCCTTGCGGCCGCTCCAGCGCACCCACAGCAGCCAGAACACCAGCACGTCCAGCATGATCAGCGCCTGCCAGAGGTACTCATGCGCGAAGTTGAAGGCCGTGGTGCTCCACTGGCCCAGGTAGAACAGGCTGATGACGCGCAGCACATTGATGGCCTGCACGGCCACGAAGCCGGCCAGCAGGCCCACCAGCTTCTGGCGCCATGACGAGGGGAAGGCCATCACGGCGGCAAACAGCACGATGTAGGCCTCCAGGCCGTTGCAGCCGGCCTCGATGGAGACGCCGAAGCCCGTGGCCGTGTTCCACAGCACCTTGCCCGTGGCCGAGGCCGTGCTGTCGAACCAGGTCACCAGCGAGGCGCAGATGTGCGCCAGGAAGGCCGTCCAGGGCAGCACGATGTGCTGCTGCACCCAACTGAGCAGGTTCAGCCCGAACATCGTCAGCTGGATGGCCAGAAAGATCAGAAAGAAACGCAGCATGGCAGGTCTTGGAGTGTTGGTTGCCGGGCTTGCGACCTGGCGGTTGCGAAACAGTGTCCCTCTATAGGCTCGCATTATCTTCGGACCGCTCAAAGACGACAAAGGCCGGTGCGTGAAACACGCCACCGGCCCTTGTCGTCACGGGCGCATCACCGACGCTCGCGCCTGCGCATGGTTCCCAGCGCCATCAGCGCCAGCAGGGACGACATCAGCATCAGGCCCCACTGCGACAGCGTGGGAATGCTGGCCGTGCCGCCCGGCCCCGGCTTGAGCGGCGTGGTGGTCGTGCTCTTGTCGTTGTCGGGATTGCCGTCACCGGGCACCGAGACCGTTGCCGAGTTGACCAGCGGGCGGGCGCCCTTGTAGGGCTTGTCCAGCTTGGTCTCCAGCGTGAAGACGGCCGTGCCGCCCTGGGCCAGCTGCGGCACGCTGCAGGTCACGGTGCGCGTGCCGCTGGCATAGCTGCAGCCTGCCGAGGCCGAGACGAACTCCAGCCCTGCGGGCAACACGTCGGTCACCGAGCCGCCCGCGGGCGACTGCGGATCGCGGCCGTAGTTGGTGACGGTCAGCGTGTAGCTGGCCGTGTCGCCATCGTCCAGCGGGCCGGCGGGGCCCTGCTTGCCGATCCCCAGGTCCACGGCATTGCCCTGGCGGCTGGTGGAGGTGCGGTCGGTGGTGGTGTTGTTGACGATCACATCGCCGCCATTGCTCAGCCATTCCGTCTCGAAGGGCTTGACCGAGGCCTCGTGGTAGATGGTGCCGCCCGATGCCTTGTCGGGCAGGGTCTGGGCGCGCATCTTGAACTTGATGGTCATGCTCTGGCCCGGCGCCAGCGAGGGGATGGTGCACTGCAGAGGCCCGCTGGTCGCGTTCAGCGCCGGCTGCACGCCGCACCAGGATGCGGAGGCGCCGGGAATGCCGGCCAGCGCCAGGCCGTTCTGGTAGCTGAAGGTGGCCGTGGAGCCCGATGCGGGGAACTTGTCGGTCACGACCACCTGGGTGGCGTAGGAGGGGCCGGAGTTGGTCACCGTGATGGTGTATTCGGTGTCCTCACCCAGCACCAGGCCGTCCGCCGTGTGGCGCATGCTGATGTTCACATCCAGCTCGGCACGCTTGAGCCGGGCCTTGGCCTCGGCCTGGTTGTTGGCCTTGGTCAGTTCCTCGGTGGCGGTGTCCACGGCGACCGTGTTGAGGATCTCCGTGTCAGCCGCCAGATCGCCGCGCGAGCGCATCTTGTAGGTCACGGTGTACTGCGCGCCTGTGGGCAGCGGATTGGCCCAGGCGCACTCCAGCGTTCCGCCCTGCACGCCATCGGTGGCAGCCGGAGTGCAGGTGCCGCCGCCGGAGACCGTGGGCGTGCCGATGAAGATGGCGTCTGCAGGCAGCACGTCCTTGAGCGTGACATTGGCGGCCGACGAGGGGCCGTAGTTGGGCACCGTGACCGTATAGGTCAGCGGCTCTCCCGCAGCCGCCACCTTGGGCGAGACCTGCTTTTGCGCTGCGATTTCCGCGATGGCCTGCACGGTGATGCTGGCCGTCGAGGAGTCGTTGCCGGGATCGGCGTCATGGATGTCAAGGGACTGGGCCGAGGCCGCGTTGGCATAGGTGCCGGTGGTGGCGCGCTTGGGGCGGATCTTGACCTCGATCACCACCTCGGCCTCCGGGGCCATGGAGGTGATGTCGCAGGTCAGATCGCGCGTCTCGCTGTTGACGCCGCCCGAAGGAGTGCCGCAGCTGGCGTTGGCGCCGGAGACGATGCGGCTGGAGACAAAGCCGCCGCCCGGGTAGGTGTACGGCACGGGATTGCCGGCCTCGTCCACCGGGTTGCCGCCCACGATGCGCACGCCGTCGGTCTGCTTGACCAGGGACTGCAGCGCGTCGCGCACGCGGACATTCGTCACCGTCGTGCTGGCCGAGTGGTTCTTCACCACCAGCTGGTAGGTGACCTCCTCACCGCTCTTGATGGCAGCCGGCGGCACGGGGTTGACCACGCTCTTGACGATGCCCACATCCACCTTGTCTGCAGACACGGTGACGGTCGCGGAGGTGGTGGCCGATGCATTGTCCCGGCCGATCACGCCAGCGGAGGCGTTATTGGTGAAGTCCAGATGGCCCGAAGCCAGCGTGACCTTGGCCCTGACCTTGATCTGGCGGCTGGCGCCCACGGCCAGGCCCGCGGTCGAGGTGCAGCTCGGGGTGGTGCAGGTCCATTCCCCCGCGCCGGTGCCCGCACCGGACATGCTGACGATGGCCATGCGGCCGTCTGCGGGGTTGTCGGTCACAGTGATCTGCTGATTCGGCAGCACGGGCATGGGGCCGGTGTTGGTCACCGTGATCGTGTATTCGAACTCCTGGCCTGCCAGCACCGGGCGGCCAGGGCCTGCCTTGGCCAGCCTCAGCCGCGCATCGTTGCTGAAGTCCACGGCCGCGCTGGCCGTGTTGTTGGTCGTATTGGGCTCGTTGAGGCCGGGTGCCACCCCGATCACGCCCTGGTTCACCAGCTGCGTGCCGGGTGTCCCGCCCGCAGCCACGACGGCCTTGAAGCGGATGGCCTGCATGTTGGCGTAGCCGGCTACCGGGTACTCGCCCGCGTGGGTGCAGGTGATGGTGCCGCTGTTGTGGCCGCACAGCCAGGGCGCCGTGCTGCCGTCGAAGCCCGTGAAGGTCACGCCGGCCGGCAGGGTGTCGGTGACGGTGAGATCGCGCGGCACGAGGGAGCCGCCTTCGCGGCGCGGCTGCAGCGTGTAGGTGACCTCGGTTGCCTGCAGCGCATCCAGCACCGTGGGCGCCACCTGCTTGCGCAGCGAGACATCCACGAACTCGCTGCCGCTGGAGACCACGGCGGCGCTGGCGGTGTTGTTGCCGGACTGGCCGTCGGGCATCTCCGTGCTGGCGTCCTTGTAGCCCTTGACGCTGGCAGCGCCGGCAATGGTGCCGCTCATGTTGGCGATGGCCGGCACGGTGATGGCTGGCAGCACGGCGCCTGGCAGCACCGGGCCGCCGCGCGTGCAGTTGAGCTCGCCCGAGATCAGCGGATAGCCCGAGGCCGGCGTGCAGCTCCAGCCGCTGCCTGAGGGCACGCCCGTGACCACGGCGCCGTTGGGCACGGGGAAACGCACCACGGTACGGCCACCGGCGGGGACCTCGGACGGGCCCTTGTTCTGCACGTCGATGACGTACTGGAAGGCGCCGCCGTTGGCGACGCTGGCGGGAGCCGCTATCGCGATGGCCAGATCGGCGGCCTCGGTGGTGGTGAAGTTGCGGTCCAGCTGCGTGTTGTTCTGGTCGTTGTCGTAGTCGGGCGATGCCATGCGCGCGCTGGCCACGGCGCGCCAGTTGGTGCCGACGGTCGGCAGGATGACCTCGAAGCCCACGGACTTGAAGCCATCGGCGGGCGCCAGGTTGCCGATGTTGCAGACCAGCGTGTTGTTGCCTGCGGTGAGCACCGTGCCGGCAGCCGGTGCCGTGCAGGTGATGCCGCCCGGGCTGCTGCTGTAGCCCTGGAACACGGCGCCCACGGGCAGCACCTCGGTCAGGGTGACGCCTACGGCGTCGGGACCGATGTTGTTGTGCCTGACCTTGGCCACATAGGTGAAGGTGCCGCCGGCAGGCCCTGCCGATGCGTCCTGTCCGTCATAGAGACCATCCTGGTTGACCAGGATGTCGGTATCGGCCGGCGCCGCCACGGCAGCCGCTGTTGCCAGCAAGCCGCCGGACAGCAGCGCACGCGCCAGCCAGCCCTTTCTCGTGAAAGCCATACAAACCTCTCTTTTGCTTCGTTGACAGCGCCGAATGCCGCAGGCACGGACGCACGGGGTGCCCGGCTGGAACAGCTCTGTCAAAAAGCCGACAACCGGACGCACCAAAGGGAGGCATGATGGTTCTTTATTACCAAAAGTAAATATGATCTGGAATTTTTGACAAAAGTGAGTATTTAGAAGAATTTGTGAGTTTTTCGTGAGTCCACCGACGACTACCGGTTTTCCTCACGGATTGCAGACGTGAAAAAGCCGGTGGCAGCTTGGCTGGCACCGGCTTGGAAGGCTTGTCTGCCGTGCGCTGGCACGACAGTGAGCAGGCACTGAGGCCTATGGAATGCGCCTGGGCGATCCTTGTGAGGAACTCACGCGAGAAGAGCGTTCACGCGCTTGACGTAGGCGGCCGGGTCCTCGGGCATGCCGCCTTCGGCCAGCACGGCCTGGTCGAAAAGGATGTTGGCCAGGTCATGGAAATGCACCGATCCGTCCAGCTTCTTGACCAGCGGATGCTCGGGGTTGACCTCCAGCACGGGGCGGGCGTCCGGCGCCTGCTGGCCGGCCTGCTTGAGCAGGCGCGCCAGCTGCAGGCTCATGCCGCCGTCCTGCACCACCAGGCAGGCCGGCGAGTCGACCAGGCGCGTGGACACGCGCACGTCCTCGGCCTTGTCCTTGAGCGCCTCCTTGAGCTTGGCCAGCAGGGGCTTGAAGGCTTCGGCCGCTTCCTCGGCGGCCTTCTTTTCCTCTTCGTCCTGCAGCTTGCCCAGGTCCACGGCGCCCTTGGCCACGGACTGCAGCGGCGTGCCGTCGAAGTCGGTCAGGTAGCCCATGGCCCACTCGTCCACGCGGTCGGCCATCAGCAGCACTTCGATGCCCTTCTTGCGGAAGACTTCGAGCTGCGGGCTGTTGCGCGCTGCCGTCAGGGAGTCGGCCGTGATGTAGTAGATCGCGTCCTGGCCTTCCTTCATGCGGGCCTTGTAGTCGGCCAGCGAGACCATGGCGTCTTCCTGGCTGGTGGAGGCAAAGCGCAGCAGCTTGGCGATGCGTTCCTTGTTGGCGAAGTCCTCGCCCAGGCCTTCCTTGAGCACGGCGCCGAACTCGGCGTAGAACTGGCTGTACTTGCCTTCCTTGGCCTTGTCCTCTTCGCTGACCACGTCGGTGACGCCGTCCGTGCCTTCGCCGGCCTCGTGGCGATCGTGCTTGGCCAGGTCTTCCAGCATGGACAGCACGCGCTTGGTGGAGCCGTCGCGGATCAGGCGCACGTCGCGGCTTTCCTGCAGCAGCTCGCGGCTGACGTTCAGCGGCAGGTCGGCCGAGTCGATCACGCCCTTGACGAAGCGCAGGTAGCCGGGCATCAGCGCCTCGGCGTCATCCATGATGAAGACGCGCTTGACGTAGAGCTTGACGCCGGCCTTCTTGTCGCGGTTGTAGAGATCGAACGGTGCCTTGGCCGGAATGAACAGCAGCTGCGTGTACTCGGTGTTGCCCTCCACGCGGTTGTGGCTCCAGGTCAGCGGGTTCTCGAAGTCGTGGCTGATGGCCTTGTAGAAGTCCTGGTACTGCTCGGCCGTGATGTCCTTCTTGGGACGCGTCCACAGCGCGCTGGCCTTGTTGATGGTCTCCCACTCGCCGGTCTTGACCATGGCGCCGGGCTGGTCGTTCTCGCCGTCCTTCCATTCCTCCTTTTCCATGAGGATGGGCAGGCTGATGTGGTCGGAGTACTTGCCGATGACCTGCTTGATCTTCCAGGCATTGAGGAACTCCTCGGCCTCGGGACGCAGGTGCAGCGTGATGCTGGTGCCGCGCTGGGGACGCTCGATCTGCTCGACCTCGAACTCGCCCGTGCCGCCGCTGGTCCAGCGCACGCCTTCGGCGGCCGGCAGGCCCGCGCGGCGTGTTTCCACGGTGATCTTGTCGGCCACGATGTAGCCCGAGTAAAAGCCCACGCCGAACTGGCCGATGAGCTGCGAGTCCGACTTCTGGTCGCCCGACAGCTTTTCCATGAAGGCCTTGGTGCCGCTCTTGGCGATGGTGCCCAGGTTGTCGATGGCTTCCTGCTCGCTCATGCCGATGCCGGTGTCGGCAATGGTCAGCGTCTTGGCGGCGGCGTCGAAGGACACGCGCACTTCCAGGTTGGGCTGGTCTTCATACAGCGCGGCATTGTTCAGCGCCTCGAAGCGCAGCTTGTCGCAGGCGTCCGATGCGTTGGAGACCAGCTCGCGCAGGAAGATCTCGGGGTTGGAATACAGCGAATGCGTGACCAGGTGCAGCAGCTGTGCAACTTCGGCCTGAAAAGAATGGGTTTGCTTGCTCATGCAGACAGTGTCCTATGTCCTATGGGTTCACAACAGGGAAAAAATCAGCCCTCATCTCGGGTCGGCGGATGCAATTTCAAGAGCCCGCCGCCCCTGTGGCGACGCAGGCTGTGGACGATTGTTCACTTTCTTGCCCTCTCGGCAGGCCAGGCGCAGCGCTATAACTGCGCCACTTTCCGCCATTCGGCGGGCAGTGCGCGCAGGGCCCGGGCGCAGCGGCGGGCCTGTTTCAGGAGATTTCCCATGCACAGCTCTGTTCAAAAATGGTCCGCAGAATTCCTCGGAACCCTGTGGCTGACCCTGGGCGGCTGCGGTGCGGCCGTGCTGGCCGCCGCCTTCCCGCAGGTGGGCATCGGCCTGGTCGGCGTCTCGCTGGCCTTCGGCCTGACGGTGGTCACCGGCGCCTATGCCTTCGGTCCCATCTCGGGCGGGCACTTCAACCCTGCCGTCTCCGTGGGCCTGGCCATGGGCGGGCGCTTTGCCTGGAGCGAGCTGCCGGGCTACGTCGTGTCCCAGGTGCTGGGCGCCATCACGGGCGCAGGCATTCTCTACGTGATCGCCACGGGCAAGGCCGGTGCCGACATCGGCGGCTTTGCCACCAACGGCTTCGGCACGCATTCGCCGGGCGGCTACGGCATGACGGCTGCCCTGGTCACCGAGGTGGTGATGACGGCCTTCTTCATCCTGGTCATCCTGGGCGCCACGGCCAAGCGCGCGGCAGCCGGCTTTGGCGGCCTGGCCATCGGCCTGTGCCTGACGCTGATCCACCTGATCTCGATTCCCGTGACCAACACCTCGGTCAATCCCGCGCGCAGCACGGGCCCGGCCCTGTTCGGTCCCGAGATCGCCGTCTCGCAACTGTGGCTGTTCTGGGTGGCCCCCATCGTGGGCGCGCTGATCGGCGCCGTGATCTACAAGGCCCTGCTGTCCAATCCGGCCGACGAGTAAGGCCAGGCACGGGCGCAGCAGGCGCCCCGCAGCAAACCCCGGCGGCTGGCGACAGCCGCTTTTTTTCGTCCGGCAGCAGCCGCGTTTTCATTGGACCTTTGGTGAAACACGGTTTTCGTTTGTTGCATGGCGGCAACGCGAAGGACTTTTACCCAGGGCAAACAGGCCAACTTTACGAAGCAGAAACCGAACACTAGTGATTCGCAATAACAATCCGCGGGCTTTCATCGGAGTGAACATGAGCAAAATCCAACAAATCCTCCCCCCCGCGAACCTCACCCAGCTGGCCCTTGCCGCTGCCCTGTGCCTTGCTGGCACCCCGGCCTTTGCGCAGGCCAGCACCACGCTGGGCACCGTGAACGTGACGTCTTCGACCGAAGCGCCCGTGAAGACCGACAACGCCTCCTCGGCCAAGTTCACGGCCCCGCTGGTGGACACGCCCAAGACGGTGCAGGTCATCAACGAGGAAATCATCAAGCAGACCGGCGCGACCAGCCTGCAGGAAGCCCTGCGGTCCACGCCCGGCATCACCTTCGGCAACGGCGAAGGCGGCAACCCCTCGGGTGACCAGCCCTTCATCCGCGGCATGGATGCCCAGGCCAGCACCTTCGTGGACGGCATGCGCGACATCGCGGCCGGTACGCGCGAAGTGTTCAACCTGGAATCGGTGGAGGTCATCAAGGGTGCCGATTCGGCCTATGCAGGCCGTGGCGGCGCTGGCGGCTCCATCAACCTGGTGACCAAGAAGGCCAGGAACGAGAACTTCATCAGCGGCGACGTGGGCCTGGGCACGGACAGCTACCGGCGCGCCACCATCGACGCCAACCGCGTGCTGGGCGAAGGCGTGGGCCTGCGCCTGAACGCCATGGTGCACGACGCCGACGTTCCCGGCCGCAGCGGCCCCGAGAACAAGCGCTGGGGCATCGCCCCCACGGTGACCTTCGGCATGGGCACGCCCACCGAGGTATCGCTGTCCTGGCAGCACCTGCAGACCGACAACATTCCCGATGGCGGCGTGCCCTACCTGTACACCAGCACGGCGGCCGCCGGCCTGCCCGGCGGCAGCGTGGTGCGTCCCACCTACGGCAGCAACCGCGACAACTGGTACGGCCTGACCAGCCGCGACTACGAGAAGGAAAAGAGCGACCTGTTCACGGCCACCGTCGAGCACAAGTTCACCGACACGAACAAGTTCCGCAACAGCCTGCGCTACAGCAAGTCCGAACAGGACTACCTGTGGACCCAGCCCGACGACAGCAAGGGCAATGCCATCAACGGCTATGTGTTCCGCCGCGGCAATGCGCGCGTGGCCGACATCAAGACGCTGCAGAACCTGTCGGAATTCACGGGCAAGGCACAGACCGGCAGCGTGGGCCACAGCTACGCCTTCGGCCTGGAGCTGTCCAAGGAAAAGGCCGAGTCCCGCACCGCCGCGCTGCAGACCACCAACACCACCTGCACGGCCGCCAGCCTGTGGTGCGCCTCGCTGAACAACCCGGACAGCAGCCCGCTGTGGAACCTGCCCGTGACCCTGGGCGACCCCAGCCACAACAAGATCGACACCGTGGCGCTGTACGGCTTCGACACGCTCAAGTTCAACGACCGGTGGCTGCTCAACGCCGGCCTGCGCCTGGACCACTACAAGCTCAGCGCCTCCGGCCCCGCCGGCCGCAACACGCCGGCCTATGACCTGAGCCGTTCGGACACGCTTTTCAACTACCAGCTGGGCCTGGTCTACAAGCCGGCCACCAACGGCAGCATCTACGCCAGCCTCGGCACATCCTCGCGCCCCGGCGGCTCCATGCTGGGCAACGGCAACGAGGACCTGGGCATCTCCACCGACCAGCTGGCCAACCTGGCGCCCGAGAAGACCCGCTCGCTCGAGCTGGGCACCAAGTGGGACCTGATGGAAAAGCGCCTGGCGCTGACCGCCGCGCTGTTCCGCAACGACGTGACCAATGCGCGCATCACCGAAAACGGCGTCACCTACATGGGCGGCAACAAGGTGGTCAACGGCGTGGAGCTGGGCTTCACGGGCAGCGTGCTGCCGGGCCTGAGCGTCTTCGGCGGCTACACCTACATGGACAGCGAGCAGAAGAACGCAGGCGCAGGCAACGTGGCCAACGGCCAGCCCTTCCCCAACACGCCCAAGCACAGCTTCAGCCTGTGGACCAGCTACAAGCCCATGGCCAAGCTGACCGTGGGCCTGGGCATCTATGCCCAGAGCAGCGTGAACCAGAGCTACATCCGCTCCACCGTGGATGGCGGCATCGTCACCAAGGGCGCCAGCGGCTATGCACGCTACGACGCCATGGTGGCCTACCAGATCGACCGCAACCTGACCGTGCAGCTGAACCTGTACAACCTGGGCGACAAGGTCTACTACAGCGGCGTGCGTTCGCCCCACTACGCGACCATGGCGGCAGGCCGCTCGGCCGTGGCCTCGCTCAAGTGGACGTACTGATCTGCTGATCGCCCCGGGCGAACGCGCAGCGGCTTGACGCTGCGCAGATCACCGCAAAGCCCCGCAGGCCATCGCCGCCTGCGGGGCTTTTTTGCGGGACACTCATTGATTCCGCCCCTGAGGACCGCCTGCCATGATGCTCCGCATACCCGCCCTGCTCAGCCCCGACGAAGTGCGCCAGTGCCGCCAGGCGCTGGAGCAGGCCCCGTGGCAGGACGGCCGCGCCACGGCCGGCCCCCTGGCGGCCCAGGTCAAGGCCAACCTGCAGCTGCCGCTGGACAGCCAGGCAGGCCAGGCGATAGGCAACCTCATCCTCGACAGGCTGGGGGCCAGCGCGCTGTTCATGTCGGCCACGCTGCCGCTGAAGGTGCTGCCGCCGCGCTTCAACCGCTACGAAGGCGGCGGCACCTACGGCAACCACATAGACAATGCCATCTTCACCATCCCCGGCACGGCCATCAAGGTGCGCAGCGATGTCTCCACCACCGTATTCCTCAGCGAGCCCGACGAATACGAAGGTGGCGAGCTGGTCGTGGAAGACACCTTCGGCCACCAGAGCGTGAAGCTGGCTGCAGGCGACGCCATCGTCTACCCCGGCACCAGCCTGCACCGCGTCAACCCCGTCACGCGCGGCACGCGCTACGCCAGCTTCTTCTGGACCCACAGCCTCGTGGCCTCGGACGAGAAGCGCCGCCTCCTGTTCGACCTGGACCAGCAGATCCAGCAGTTGACGCTGCGCCACCCGGGCGACCCCGCCCTATCCGCGCTGTCCGGCACGTACCACAACCTGTTGCGGATGTGGTCGCAGGCCTAGTGGCACAGCCGCCAGGCAGCCGCATCAGAACCTGTAGCGGGCCGTGACCAGCACATTGCGCGGATCGCCATACACGCCCGTGCCGTACGAACCCAGGCCCGGCATATAGGTCTTGTCGAACAGGTTGTTGACGTTCAGCGTCACCGACCACTGACGGTCCACGTCGTAGCGCGCCATCAGGCCCACCAGCGCATAGGCACGCTGGTCGGCGCGCGCGTAGGGAGCGGCGGACTGCTGGTAGTAGGTCAGGCTCTGCCAGGCCAGCGACCCGCCCACGGTCCACTGCGGGTTGAGACGGTAGCTGGTGCTGAGCTTGAACAGGTGGCGCGGCTGGTTGGTGTTGACCGCGCTGAGGATCACGTCGGGCTGGGCCGGCGCACGCGAAGTGCGGTAGGTGTAGCCGCCGTAGATGTTCCAGGCCGGCGTGATGCTGCCCGACACTTCCATCTCCACGCCCTTGCTGGTCACGCCGTCGATGGCCGCATAGACCTCTTCCCCGGATTGCGGGTTGGCGCTGACGTACTGCGCGGCATTGCGCTGCTGGATGTGGAACAGCGCCAGCGAGGCGTTGAGCCGGCCGTCCAGGAACTCGCCCTTGACGCCCACTTCGCGGCTGCGGCCCGTGAGCGGCGGCAGCGGGCTGCCGGCAGCGTCCTTGTAGTAGGTCTGCGGATTGAAGATATCGGTCTGGCTGGCGTACAGCGACAGCTGGCGGTTCAGGTCATACACCACGCCCGCATAGGGCACGGTCTTGTGCGCCACGCGCAGCGCGTTGTTCACGACGTAGCTTCCGTTCAGGCCCGTGGTGTCGTCCAGCATGTCGTACCAGCTCACGCGCGCACCCAGGATCACCGACAGATCGTCCGTGGGCCGCAGGCGCGCGGCGCCGAAGACACCCTTTTCCACGATGCGCGTCATGCGGTGGTTGCGCAGCTGGAAATCGGGCCGGGGCACCTGGCCGTCCCACTCGAAGTAGTTGCCCACGGGGCCGTAGGCATTGCTGTAGCCGGGCGCATGGCGGCGCTGGCGCGACCAGCTGGCGCCGAACGACAGCTCATGCTCGCGCCCGAACAGCTGCAACGGCCCGGACAGCGCCGCATTCACGGCCTGCGTGGTGGCATCGGTGGGAATCTTGTTGGACAGCATGTTGATGCCCAGGCCGCTGACCGGGTCCACCATGCCGTGGGCTGCCACGCCGACCTCCACGTCGCGCGACTGGCGCAGCCGGCTGGCAGACAGGTCCATCTTCCAGCCATTGCCGAAGCTGTGCTTGAGTTCGGCAAACACGTTGGTGCTGTCGTTGTCCCAGTACGACCAGCGCGCCGCAGGGTTGAGCGAGGTGGGGAAATGCGTGCGGCTGCCATCCTTGAAGAACAGCGGGATGTGGCCGAAGCTGGCCCCGTTGGCGCGCGTCTGCATGTGGTCAATGCCCAGGCTGGCCACGGTGCCCGGGCCCAGGTCGGCCTCGATGATGCCGTACAGGCTGCGCACGTTGCGGCTGTAGTCGTCCACATGGGACCTGGCGTTCTGCGCCACGGCCACCACGCGGGCGCGCACGCGGCCGTCTTCGGTCAGCGGCGCGGAGATGTCGCCCACGCCGCGCAACCGGTCATGGCTGCCGATGGCCGCCTCGGCCGAGGCCTGGAAGGTCTTGGTGGGCCGCTTGCGCACCAGATTGACCACGGCCGACGGATAGCCCGCGCCCGTGAGCAGGCCTGTGGCGCCCTTGACCACTTCCACGCGGTCATAGATGGCGCTGTCGGCCAGCGAGGTCGTGTACTGGTTGGCCGAGTCCATGGTGTTGGGCACGCCGTCGAACTGGAAATTCTCGATGGCATAGCCGCGCGAGTAGAAGGTGGTGCGCTCGCTGTCGTTGCGGCCCACGGTGATGCCGGGCGTCTTCTCCAGCACCTCCGGCAGGCTGGTCAGGCCCTGGTCGTCCATCAACTGGCGCGTGACCACGCTGACCGACTGCGGCGTCTCGCGCTGCGACAGGCCCAGCCGTGTGGCCGTGCTGGACTGGCGCGTGGCGTAGGAGCCCGTGCCTTCGGAGACCGCGCTGCGCTCGGCAGCGGCCGTCACGTTGACCGTGGCCAGCGCCGTGCCCTCGGCAGCGGAGACCGGCGCCGTCGGCACCGCCGCGCGCCGCAGCGCGTAGCCCCCGCCCTGCCCCGCCTGGGGCACGGCTTCCAGGCCGCTGCCCGCCAGCAGGGCGGCCAGGCCCTCGCGCACCGAATAGCTGCCATGCAGGGCCGCGCCGGTCTTGCCTGCCGTCAGGCTGCCATCGGCGGTCAGCAGAATACCGGCCTGGGTGGCAAAAGCGTTAAGAGCACGGTCCAGCGGCGCGGCAGGCAGATCGAAGCGCTGGGCGGCAGCCGGCGCGGCCATGGTTTGCGCGTGGGCGGCAGTGGCGCTCAGGCCACCGACAGCGCAGGCCTGCAGGGCCATGGCGAGCACGGTTCTGGCGAAGGCAGGCGCCAGCGCGGGAGCCTGTGCAGGAGGTCGGAAGCGGACAAGAGCGCCGGGCACGGGGTGCGGCATGGAGGATTCCTTTCGATGGATGGCGGACATAGCCATTCACTGCAGAAAATGGCTGTTGTCTCTATCCCGAACGAGATCCGGAAAGCGGCACGCCCTGCCGCAAATATTTTTTTGCCGGATCTCAGGCCGGTCCCACCGTGACCCAGAAACGCGTGGTCCGGCGCACGCGCACCGGCAGCGCGCCCTGCAGCGCGGCCAGCGTGGCATCGCTGTCGTCCAGCGAGAACACGCCCGAGACGATCTGCCCGGCCACGGCCGGGTCGCAGCGCAGCACGCCACGGCGGTAGCGCGACAGCTCGGCCAGAAAGTCTTCGAGGCGCATGCGCTCGGCCACCAGCAGGCCGCGTGTCCAGGCGGCATCGCCCTGCGGCGGCAAGACGCCGGCCTGCACCGTCTCGGCGCCGAAGTCTGCCCACTCGCCGGCCTCCACGCGGCGCGACGGCCCCTGCAGCGGAGCGACGGCCACCGCCCCCTCGAATACTTCGACCCGGTCCCGCCCCGCTGCGCCGCCACCGTCCAGACGCACGGAAAACCGTGTCCCCAGCGCCTGCAGCGTGCCCCGGGGAGTCTCCACTATGAAGGGGCGATGCGCGCCGGCCGGATCCGACGCCGTGCGCACATGGATGGCACCCGCTCGCAGCAGCAGGCGGCGTTCCGTGGCCGTGTAGCGCAGGTCCAGCGCGCTGCCTGTGTCCAGCGTGACCACGGAGCCGTCGGCCAGTCGGTGCTCGCGCCGCTCGCCCGTGCCCGTGTGCAGCGCGGCCAGCTGACCGCTGCGCTCCAGTGCGCCATGACCGGCATAGAGCGCCACGCCCGTGCCCGCGCCCCAGGCCAGCACGCGCAGCGCCTTGCGCCTCCCGGCCGCGGGCGCACGCGCCGTGCGCAGCGTGCGCGAGGCCAGCTGCGGCGGCACGGCCTGCAAGCGCTGCTGCATTTGCATCAGCTGCTGCCAGGCCTCCTCGTGACGGGCATCGGCCGCGCGCCACGCGGCCAGGGCCTGGTGTTCGGCCTCGGTGGCGCTGCCCGACAGCAGCACGGCCATCCAGTCGAAGGCCTGGTCCAGGGCCTCGGTCGGATCGGCGGCAAGGAGTCCGGTGGCGGTGTGCGTCATTCCATCAGCGCCTGGAAACATGCCTGCAGCGCATCGCGCATGTGCTTGCGCACCGTGCGCTCGGCCGTGCCCACGCGCGGGGCGATCTCGGCATAGGTCAGGCCCTCGAACTGCGAGAGCATGAACACCTCGCGCACGCGCGGCGGCAGCGCATCCAGCATGGCGTCCACGCGCACCAGGGTCTGCAGCGCAATCGCCCGCTCTTGGGGCGAAGGCGCAAACGATTCGGGCAGCAGCGCCAGCGCCTCCAGATAGGCGGCCTCCAGCCTGCGCCGGCGCAGCAGGTCCACCACCAGTCCCTTGGCGATCTGCACCAGGTAGGCGCGCGGCTCCTCTTCCTGCCGGGGCAGGCGGCGCGAGACGATCAGGCGCACCCAGGTGTCCTGCGACAGGTCCGCAGCGTCGCAGGCGTTGCCCATGCGGCGCCGCAGCCAGCCCAGCAGCCAGGGCTGGTGGGCGACATAGAGCGATTGGATGGGGTCGGGAGCGGAGGGTGATGAGTGAGGCATCGGGGCAAGGCGCCATGGAGTGCCACGGCGCCAAAGACGAATGGTTCTTATTATCCATTCATCCCGGCGCCCTCCGCCCGCGCCGCAGTCGCCTACCAGCGATAGGTCACGCCTGCGGATACGGTGCGCGCCCTGCCGTAGTAGCAGCCAAAGGCGTAGTTGCAGCTGGAGACATAGTTCTTGTCGAACAGGTTCTGGACGTTGATGGTGCCCTCCAGCCCGCGCAGGCTGGCGTCGATCAGGCCCAGGTCATAGCGCAGCGCGGCATCGAAGACCAGGTAGGCCGGCGTGCGGAAGCTGTTGGCGGAGTCGCCGAAGGCGCTGCCCGACCAGCGCGCGCCCGCTCCCACGCTCAGGCCCGCATGCAGGTGGTGGTTGACCCACAGCGAGGCGCGCCAGCGCGGCGTCGAGGCCCATTGCTTGCCGATTTCTTCGGCATCGTTGGACCGCAGGGTGCGCATGTCGGCGTAGCTGAAGCCGCCGGCAATGTCCCAGGCCGCGCCCAGGCTGGCCTTGATCTCCATTTCCGCGCCCCGGGACTGCACCTCCCCGGTTTGCACCGAGTAGCCGGGGTGCTCGCGGTCCGTGGTGGTGAGATTGCGCTGGCGTATGTCGAACACCGCCAGGCTCAGCAGCAGGTTCTTGCCGGGTGGTTGGTACTTCACGCCCGCCTCGATCTGCTTGCCCGTGGTGGGATCGAAAGGCCGGCCATGGAAGTCCGTGCCCACGATGGGCACGAAGGACTCGGAATAGCTCAGGTAGGGCGCCACGCCGTTGCCGACCAGCCAGGTCACCCCCGCACGGCCCGTGAAGGCCTTGTGGTCCTGGCGGGTGCGCGTGGCCTCCATGAGGTCCTTGTTGTCGATGCCGGCCCAGTCATGGCGTCCGCCCACGGTCAGCACCAGATCGCGCCAGCGCATCTGGTCCTGCAGGTAGACCCCGGTCTGATCCACGGTGTTGTCCCAGCGTGTGGTCAGTGTGGGCGCAGCCGTGGGCAGGCCGTAGTCGGGCGCATACAGGTCGATGGGGGCAGAGGCGTAGTCGTTGTAGCCCTCGTACTTGCGCGAGAAGCGGCGGTAATCCAACCCGCCCAGCAGCGTGTGGCTCACGGGGCCGGTGCTGGCCTTGACCTCCAGGTGGTTGTCCAGGCTCAGCACGCTGTTGTGCTGCGCCCAGTCCAGCTTGGTGCGGGTGGCGCGGCCGTAGTCGATGGCTCCCTCGGCGTCGCGCGCAAAGGCGCGCAGGTAAAAGCCCTTCCAGCGGTCACGCACGTCGGTGAAAAGCAGCTTTTGCCGCCAAAGCACACTGTCGTTGAAGCGGTGCGCGAAGTCGGCGCCCAGCACGGCCTGGTTGCGCCAGAAGTCGTTGTAGCCAGGCTGGCCGTTGAAGAAGCTGCGGCTGATCCTTTTGCCGTCAGGTCCCTCGAACAGGCTGCCCACGGCCGGCATGGCCTGGTAATCCCACACGCCCTGGTCGCGCTGCAGTTGCGCATACAGGGTCAGCGAGGTGCGAGCATCGGGCCGCCAGGTCAGGCTGGGGGCCACGAACAGGCGGCTGCTGCGCGTGTGGTCGGCCTGCTGGCCGCCGCCATTGGCCACAGCCACCAGGCGGTAGAGCAGACCGCGCTCGGCATCCAGGGTGCCGGAGAGGTCCAGCGCCGCATCAGCGCGCCCGTGGCTGCCCACGCCCAGCCGCACCTCGCGCAAGGGTTCGGCCATGGGCCGCTTGCTGACCAGATTGATCACGCCGCCGGGCTGGTTCTGCCCGTAGAGCACCGAGGCCGGGCCCTTGAACACCTCGATGCGCTCCAGGCTGTAGGGCTCGATCTGGGCGGCACCTCCCAGGCTGCCCGCATACGGCAGGTAGGCGCCATCGAGGTACAGCGATGCCGGAGAGAAGCCGCGCGAGGCGGTTTCGTCGGCCTGCATGTAGTTCTCGGTATAGCCCGAGGAATCCACGCCCGGCGTATAGCGCAGCGCCTGGGAAACGCTGATGGCGCCCCGCGCGGCGATCTCGTCGGCGGTGACCACGTTGATGGTCTGGGGCACCTCGACGATGGCCGTATCGGTCTTGGAGCCTGCCGTGCTGCGCCGCGCCACGTAACCGGCCACCGGGCCTTCGCCGCCCACCTCCTCGGCGCGCGCGGTGACGATGACGGGCGCCAGCTCCATCCCGCTGCCGGCCGGCAGCTGCCGGACCTGCTCCACGCGCCGCAGCGCATAGCCGCCGCCGGCCTGGCGCACGGCCTGCCAGGCGGTGCCGGCCAGCAGCGCCTCGAAGGCAGCCTCCACCGTGTAGCTGCCGCGCAGTCCCGCGCTGCGCTGTCCGGCCGTCTGATCGGCCGTGAAGATCAGGGCCACGCCGGCCTGGGCGGCCGTGCTGCGCAAGGCGGCATCCAGCGGGCCGGCAGCGACGTCATAGCTGCGCTGGGCCTGGGCCAGCACGGCGGCGGGCATGAGCGCGATGGCCAGCGCCAGCGCGGGGCGGGGCATGAAAAGGGGTTGCATGGTCCTGGGTTCTCCCTGTGTTCCGATATCGAAAATCAAAGCTCTCGGAAACAAGGAAGCGCGGCGCGGGAAATCGGGTCACCCCCGGCGCAAAAAAAGCGAAAAGGAAGAAAAAAGCCTCAGCCGCGCACCTGCGCAGGCTCCACCACCACCCACCAGCGCGTGCGCCAGCGCAGCTGCACGGGCAGCGCACCGGGCAGCATGGCCAGCACGGCGTCCGTGCCATCGATGCCCCCTTCGTCCAGCGGGAACACGCCTGAGAACCGCAGCCCGGCCACGGCCGGATCGGCGTGCAGCCAGCCGGGGCGGTAGCGGTTGAGCTCGGCCAGGAAGTCGTCCAGGCGCTGGTTGTCCACCCACAATTGGCCCCGGCTCCAGGCGTCATCCGCAGGGCCTGCCGGCTGCACCGTGCCCCAGCCCGTGCGCGTGAAATCCATGGCCTCGCCCGCCTGCAGACGCCGTGCGGATGCGCCTGTGCCGGCCGGGCGCAGTTCCACGGCGCCCTCGAACACCGCCACGCGCGCACCTGCCTGGTTGCTGCGCACCATGAAGCGCGTGCCCAGGGCGCGCACGCGGCCGTGGGCGGTCTCCACCACAAAGGGCAGATCGCCCAGCGCACCTGCGGGATGACCGGTGGTAAACAGCGCCTCGCCGGCCAGCAGGCGCAGCCGGCGCTCGCTGCCGTCGAACTGCAAGGCCACGGCGCTGCCGGGGCCCAGCAGCATGTCCGTGCCGTCGGGCAGGCTCCAGCGGCGGCGCTGCGTGCCGGTGGAGTAGTCGGCCGCCATCTGCTGCCACTGCGGCGTGCGGCTGGCCAGCCAGCCCGCGCCCGCCGCCGTGCCCAGGCCCGCGAACAGGCCCAGCAGGCGCCGCCGCGCAGCCCGGGGAGCAGCGGACAGGCCGCGATAGCCCGCGCCACCGGGATTGAGCCCCGTCAGCGCGCCCGTGACGGCCTGCAGATGGGCCCAGGCGCGGCCATGGTCGGCGTCTTCATCGAGCCAGCGCTGCCAGCGCGCCCGGTCGGCGGCCGAGGCCTGGCCCGATTGCAGCAGCGCAAACCAGCCGGCCGCCGCCCGCGCCACGCCGGCCGGCAAGGGCCGGCCCAGCGCCTGGGGCGCCTGGATACTGCTGCCGGGTAGCGGCGCGGCGCTGGACAGGCGCCGAGGATCGGAAGGAGGCACCGGCGCCATCAGGACAGCGCCAGCACGAAGCAGCGCTCATAGCCCTGGGCCAGGTAGCGCTTGACGCTGGTCATGGACACGCCCAGGCGCGTGGCGATGTCCGCATAGCTCAGGCCTTCGAGGTGGGCCAGCAGGAAGGCCTCGCGCACCTTGGGCGCCAGCGCGTCCAGCGCCTGGTCCACGGCCTGCAGCGATTCGAGGGCGATCAGCCGCTCCTCGGGCGAGGGAGCCAGCTCGGCCGGCAGCAGGGCCAGGGTGTCGAGATAGGCGCGCTCCAGCAGCCGGCGCCGGTGCTGGCGGATCACAAGATGGCGAGCCACGGTGGCCAGGAAGGGGCGCGGCTGCTCGATGCGGCCGGCCATGCCCGAGGTGATCACGTTGACGAAAGTGTCGTGCGCGATATCGGAAGCCTCGAACACATTGCCCAGCCTGTGGCGCAGCCAGCCTTGCAGCCAGCCGTGGTGTTCGACATAGAGGGTGTGTACAGGATCGGCCGGTGCGCGCATGAAAAGACGGACGCGCCCCGGACTGGCGTGCCGCAGCGCTGAAGCTCGTTTGAGAATGGTTCGCATTCTAAACACGAGCTGTGCGCTCACTGAAACCGGCGCGGCCCAAGACCAGAGACACCAAGCAAGGGCCGCCCCGCCGCGAGGGTGTCGTCCCCCTCCCCCGCGAAGCGGGTAGAGAGGGGGAAGCGGCGCAAGCCGCTCAGGGGGTGCTAAAAGCCTTCGTGTGCACCCAAATAGCGCCACTGGCCCACAGGCAGATTGCCCAGCGTCACGCGGCCGATGCGGATGCGCTTGAGGCCCACCACGCGCAGGCCCACCAGTTCGCACATGCGGCGGATCTGGCGCTTCTTGCCTTCGGTCAGCACGAAGCGCAGCTGCTCGGGGTTCTGCCAGTCCACCTTGGCGGGCTTGAGTTCCTCGCCGTCCAGCGACAGGCCATGGCACAGGCGTGCCAGCTGCTCGGCCGGGAACACGGATTGCACGTCGATGTCGCGGTCGCCGTAGGTCACGCGTACCAGGTACTCCTTGTCCATCTCCGAGTCTTCGCCAATGATCTGGCGCGCCACGCGGCCATCCTGGGTCATGACCAGCAGGCCCACGGAATCGATGTCCAGCCGGCCGCAGGGCGCCAGGCCCTTGAGCTGCGCGAAGTTGAAGCGCGTGCGGCTGGTGTCCTGGTTCCAGTGGTTCTGGGGAGTGACCAGGACCACGGCCGGCTCGTGGCCATCCTCGGCCTGTCCGCTGACGTAGCCCATGGGCTTGTGGATCAGGATGGTGACCTGCTGGTCCTGGCGGTCACGTGCCTCGCGCTCGACCGTGATGTGGTCGGCGGCCACCACGTTCTGGCCCATGACGGCGAGTTCGCCGTTGACGCGGACCCAGCCCTTGT
Source organism: Delftia sp. WSY_16 (assembly GCF_043104415.1). Classification (NCBI taxonomy): domain Bacteria; kingdom Pseudomonadati; phylum Pseudomonadota; class Betaproteobacteria; order Burkholderiales; family Comamonadaceae; genus Delftia; species Delftia sp. WSY_16. Next base: position 250,529 of record NZ_JBICKS010000003.1, read on the forward strand.
CCACCCACTCGTCGGCCTCGCGGCGCGAGCACAGGCCCATGTCGGCCAGGCGCTTGTTGATGCGCACGGCGCCCGGAACCTGCTCCTGCACGGGCGCGGGGGCACGCTTGACGGGAATCTCGCGGCTGGCGCCACCGTCGGCGGGACGGTAGGTGCGGATGCCGCTGAGCGGACGGTAGGCGGGTTCGGCCTGGGCCGGCGCATCGCGGCGCGGGCCGCGGGCGTCATCACGGCGGGGACCCCGGGCGTCGTCACGGGGGCGATCACGGAAGCCGCCCTCCCGGGGGCCGTCACGTTGCCCATCACGCGGACGCTCGTCACGCTGGCCATAGGGCCGGTCGCGGCGATCATCCGGGCGGGGCGGACGCGGGGGACGGGAGTCGCGCATGTCGCCCGCATGGCGCGTGTCACGCGCATCACGGGGATCGCGCTGCTCGCGCGGGGCACGGTTTTCGCCGCCGCCCTGGCCACGCCAGTCGCCACGCGGCTGGGAACGGTCCAGGTCCTCGGCACGGCCGAAACCGCTGCTGCGCGGGCGCTGATCACGGGCGTCGCCGCGGGGCGTCGCATCACGGGCATCGCCGCGAGGGCCTGCGTCACGGCGGTCGGAGCGCTCGTAGCGTTCATTGCGCCCGCCGCGTTCATTGCGGTCATTGCGGTCGTTGCGCGGGCCGCGTGCGCCCGCAGATCTGCCTGCGCCACCAGAGGGGCGGCGGGCATCGCCAGCCGGCTCGGCCTGTGGCTTTTCGGGGCGGCGCAGCACAGGGCGCGCGGAGGGCGCTGCCGCCTCGTCGGCGCCGGGCCGGGACGGTTTGGAAGAAGTAGGGGATGACATTAGGCCGCCATTGTCGCGCGGCACGGCCTGCAGCGGCAGCGCCCTGCGGCCAATACGGGCATTGCGCTCGGCTATCGGCCCCGCGCTGCCCCGGCCTGCCGGGCCCCCTGCCCGGCCCCGCAGCGAAGCGCCTGCACGAAGGACGGTACACCCGTTGTGCGAGCCCGATTCCCGTCCATGGCAATGCACCTGGCCCCCAGGCCCATCCCATTCGCTGTATCCGTCGCGATATGCATATTCATATGAATCCCCAATGAAAGATGGATCAGGATGAATCAACTCGCCACGAAAATTCGCCATCCGGCCAATGAGGAGATAACAGCCCATGGCATTGAATATGTAAAAAACTGTATTTCTCACGAGCGCATTCATTCATTTTCCATTGCAAACCAATCCATTGGGCTTGCCATTTCCCATGTATCTCCCCATAGAATGGCGCCCGTCCAGAGACAGGGGCCCTCTTTCGAGACAACAGCCCTGCGCGCAGCGCCCGCTGCGGCATCCAGACCATCACGCCCGGAATCCCGCCTCATTCAACAAGGAAAACCATGAGCGATACACCCAACCTATTGAATTCCATGCCCTTGAAAGAACAATTCAAGGCGCTGCTCATCACCAAAATGGACTTGACGGGAATCGAGTGGTCCGATATGGAGACCGCCATCGGCCCGAATGCCGACAAATACCGTCCGCTGTGGGAGCGCATGGTCGGCGGGAAAAAGGGATTCTTCGCCGCACTCAGTCCCTGCTGGACGGCCATTCCCTTCATGGGCGTGTCCTGGGCCATTGCCCGCCGCGTCTACGCCTATGCCATGGTGGCCTTCATCACCCTGTTGATCATCAACCTGCTGATGCCCGGCACGGGCGGCGCCGGGCGCGTGCTCGGCATCGCGGTAGCCATCTCGTTCACGGTCAAGCGCACCTACCTGCAATGGCTGGTCACGCGCATACAGCAGATCAACCAGAGGGGCCTGGTGGGCGCTGCGCGCGAAGAGGCGCTGCGCCAGATCGGTGGCCTGGACCAGAAGAACGGCTGGATCTCCTTCGGCGTGCTGCTGGCCATCGGCATCGTGCTGGCCGCCTTCTGAAGCGCCAGGCCCGCAGATCAGCGGTCCACGGGCAGCCGGTCGCACAGGGCCACCAACTGCGCCAACTGGGGGCCCACATCCCGGATCAGCGTGCGGGCCGGCATGCGCAGGCCCGGCACGGCGCAGTTGAACAGCAGCCGGCGCGACCCGTAGCGGATGCGCGAGGCCGCGCCCACCGCGCACACGCCCAGGCCGGAGTCGCCCATGTTGACTGCGAAGCCCCGGGCGGCATAGTGCGCCAGGCTTTCGCTGGCGTTGTCCCTGCAGCGCGCATATTCCTCGGGCCGCTGGCTGCGCACGCGGTCCAGGAAGCGCTGCAGTTCCCCGGCATCGAGCTGGGCAAGCCCTGCCCGGCCCATGGCCGTTTCCAGCACGCCGCGAACCGCGCCCACGCCGGGGCGCTTGAGCGTGCCGCCTTCCCAGGCGCAGGTGTCCAGGTAGACCACATCCAGGTCCATGACCACGCCCACCGACACCGCCCCCTTCACACGGTCGGCCAGCGCCTGCATGGGCAGGCGCAGCGGGCCGAGCAAGGGCGTGTTGATCACATAGGGGTAGCCCAGGGCGACGGCGGCCGGGCCGACGAAATAGCGGTCCAGCCGCTCGTCATGGTCCAGGTAGCCCATGGTCTGCAGGCTGCGGCACAGCCTGGACACGGTGGGGCGCGGCAGGCCCAGGCGGCGGGCCAGCTCGCTGTTCGCATGCGGGCGCGGGTCGCTGACGAAGCACTGCAGGATCATCAGCCCCTTGGCCAGCGTGCCTGCGAAATACGGGTCCTGCTCGCGGATGCGGCAGACATCCTGCGAGTCCCTGGGTTGGTGGGCAATGGGGGTGTGGGGCACGTGGCGATTGTGCGGACCACCGCCGCAAAGCCGCAACTGCATTTCAATATTTGAAACTGCATTGCAGCCCTGGTGCCCGCGCTTCCTACAGTGCGGCCCATGAGCCAAGCCCCCACCCCCCATCCCGCCGACGCCCGCCTGCAGGCGTTGATTGCAGACGTCCGCCATTTCGTGCGCCACCGCTGGCATCCGCTGGAGGAGCAGATCGAGCGCGATGACGAGATCCCGCCTGCCGTAGTCCAGGAACTGCGCGACAAGGGCTATTTCGGCTGGAGCATTCCCCAGGCCCATGGCGGCCTGGGCCTGAGCACCGAGGAGCTGGTGCGCTGCGCCTTCGAGCTGTCCCAGGCCTCGGTGGCGCTGCGGGCCCGCGTGGGCACCAACACCGGCATTGGCTCCGAAGCCCTCGTGGCCGACGGCACCGAGGCGCAAAAGCAGCGCTGGCTGCCGCGCATGGCGCGCGGCGAGCTCACGGGTTGCCTGGCGCTGACCGAGCCGGACGCGGGCTCGGAGGCGAGCAACATCCAGACCACGGCGCGCCGCGAGGGCGACCACTATGTGCTCAACGGCAGCAAGCGCTTCATCACCAATGCGCCGCTGGCCGATGTGTTCACCGTCATCGCCCGCACCGGCGAAGGCAGCACGGGCAGCGAGGGGCTGACGGCCTTCTTCGTGGAACGCTCGCCGGGCCTGGTGACGGGCCAGCCCTATCGCAAGATGGGCCAGGCGGGCTCGCCCGTGTCGGACGTGCATTTCCAGGACTGCCGCGTGCCGGCCGACCAGATCATCGGCGGGCGCGAGGGCCAGGGCTTCAAGACCGTGATGAAGGTGCTCAACAAGCAGCGCCTGCACCTGGCCGCGCTGTGCACGGGGCCGGCGATCCGCATGCTGGACCTGGCGCTGGCCCATGTGCGCCAGCGCGAGCAGTTCGGGCAGCCGGTGGCGAACTTCCAGCTGGTGCAGGCCATGCTGGCCGACAGCCGCACCGAGATCTTCGCGGCGCAATCCATGATCCTGGAGGCCGCCCGCGCCCGCGACCGGGGCGAGGACGTGGCGCTGTCCGCCTCCATGTGCAAGTACTTCGCCTCCGAGATGTGCGGCCGCGTGGCCGACCGCGCCGTGCAGATGTTCGGCGGCGCGGGCTATGTGGCCGACTTCAGCCCCATCGAGCGCTACTTCCGCGACGTGCGCCTGTTCCGCCTCTACGAAGGCACCAGCCAGATCCACCAGCTCAACATCGCCAAGCTCATGCTGCGCGACACCGGAGGCCCCCATGACACGCCCCCTCACCTCGAAGCACCTGGCCACCCTGGGCCTGCTGGCCGCGCTGTGTGCCTGCGCGCAGGCTGCCCAAGCGGCACAGACGGCCCAAGCGGCTTTTCCCGATCGGCCCGTGCGCGTGATCGTTCCCTTTCCCGCAGGCGGCAGCACCGACCTCGTGGCCCGAGCGCTGTCGGTGGAACTGGGCAAGGCCCTGGGACAGCCCGTGGTGGTGGAGAACAAGCCGGGCGCGGGCAGCCTGGTCGGCTCGGAACTCGTGGCCCGCGCCGCGCCCGACGGCTACACCCTGCTCATGGCAGGCCTGAGCAATGTCTTCCTGCCCCATGTGCACGCCAACCTCAAGTGGAATCCGCTGACCGACTACGAGTACATCGGCCTGGTGGCGGACCTGCCCAACGTCATCGCCGTCAACGCCAAGACCCCCTACCGCACGCTGGCCGAACTGGTGGCGGCCGACAAGGCCAGGCCCGGCACGCTGTCCTTCGGCTCGGCCGGCACGGCCACGCCCTCGCACCTGGTCTGCGAGATGGTCAACCACCGGCTCGGCACCAAGATGCAGCACCTGCCCTACAAGGGCAACGCCCCGGCCGTCAACGACCTCATGGCCGGCCACATCCCGGTGATGTGCAACAACCTGGGCGGCACCCTGCCCTACATGCAGGGCGGGCAGATCCGCATCCTGGCGCAGACCGGCAAGAGCCGCTCGCCCGCCGCGCCCGACATTCCCACCTTTGCCGAGCTGGGCGTGGCCGGGCTGGACACCGGCCTGTGGGTGGGCCTGGCCGCGCCCAAGGGCACGCCGCAGCAGATCGTGGCCACGCTCAACCAGGCGCTGGCCAAGGCCATGGCCTTGCCCAAGACACGAGACAAGCTGGCACGCCTGGGCGCCACGCCGCTGCCCACGCAGGCGGCGGACTTCCACCAGCGCGTGGCCGAAGACCGCCGCGCCTGGGAGCCCGTGCTGAAGAACGTGGACCTGAAAGGCAACTGATGCAGCGCCAAGGCTATCCGCTGGAGGGTGTGCGCATCCTCGACATGGCCACGGTGCTGGCCGCCCCCTTCTCGGCCACCCTGTGCGGCGACCTGGGCGCCGACGTCGTCAAGCTGGAGCTGCCCGGCGGCGGCGACACGCTGCGCAGCCTGGCCCCCGTGCACGACGGCCACGCCGTGTTCTGGAAAACCGCCAACCGGGGCAAGCAGGGCATCTCGCTGGACGTGCGCAAGGCCGAGGGCCGCATGCTGTTCCTGCGGCTGATCGAGGATTTCGACGTGCTCGTGGAGAACTTCCGCACCGGCACGCTGGACCGCTGGGGGCTGGACCTGGCCACCTTGCATGCCCGCAACCCGCGCCTCATCGTGCTGCGCCTGACGGGCTTCGGCCAGACCGGCCCCTATGCGCGCCGGCCGGGCTTTGCGCGCATCTTCGAGGCCATGAGCGGCTTCGCCCACCTCACGGGCGAGGCGGGAGGCCCGCCCCAGCACATGAACTACCCACTGGGCGATGCCGTGGCCGGGCTGTTCGGCGCCTTCTCCATCGCGGCCGCACTGGCCGAGCGCAATGCAAAGCCTCCAGGCGAACGGCGCGGCCTGGAGATCGACCTGTCGGCCACCGAAGCCATGCTGCGCCTGCTGGACCCGCTGGCGGCCGAGTACCAGCTGGGCGGACAGGCACGCAGCCGCACGGGATCGTGCGCGGGCTACACGGCGCCCTCCAACGTCTACCGCACGCGCGACGGCGCCTGGCTCACTGTGGTCGCCACGGGCGATGCCATCTTCGCGCGCCTGTGCCAGGCCATGGACCGCGCCGACCTGGCCGCCGACCCGCGCTTTGCGGACAACGCCGCGCGCATCCGCCACCTGCAGGCACTGGATGCGCTGATCGTGCAATGGTGCGCAGGCCTGGACTGCACCCAGGCCATGGCCGCGCTGGCCGCGCACGACATCCCGTTCAGCAAGGTCTGTTCGGCCCAGGACGTGCTGCAGGACCCGCATTTCGTGGAACGCGGCAGCTTCATCACCCTGCCCGACCCCGACCTGGGCCCCCTCACCGCCCCCGCGCCCGTGCCACGCTTCACGGGCCGCCAGGCCCCTTCGCCACGCAGCGGCCCGGCCACTGGCCAGGACAATGCACGCATCTATGCGGCGCTGGGCCTGGATGCGCAGCAGCAGGAGAGGCTGCGGCGCGAGGGCGTGATCTGAAGGTGTGCAGTGCTGGCGTCAGATGGCCAGCCATGCGGCCAGCAGGTCCGCCTGCTCGGCGAACTTGCGGGGATGGGACGTGCGCAGTTGCGCCAGGTTCTGCACCTTCCATCGCACGCCGGGCAGGTGTTCGAGATGGGCGATGTCCAGCGCCGGCCAGTCGGGGGCTCCAGCGGCCAGCGACAGCAAAAAGCGCCGCTCACTGGCATCCAGCCCTTGCTGAAGCTCCCGCAGCAACCGCTCGCGTGCTGCGAGCAGAGATTGCAGCGACACAGGCTCGGCCGTCATGCCCCGGAAGTTGTTTTCGAAATCGTGCCGGACATCACGCAAGGGAGGAAACAGCACTTCGTGCAACGGCCGGTTGCTGCAGGCCAGATAGACCACGAACGCGCGCCGGATGCCAGGAGTGATGCCGCCGTGCGCGAACAGCTGCATCACATCGAACAGATCACGCGGGTGCTGCCGGTCCAGGGCGGCCACAAGCTTGCCGCCGTACACGTCCTCTGCCGAGACCACGGGAATCTCCAGGTCGGCCATCAGCACATCGCGCGCAGCGGGCGTAAGCGATGCCCGCCGTACCGGCAGCACCGTGCCCCGCATGACATAGTTCACTTCGATCTTGACCTGCACGGAACCACGGCGCACCAGCAGCTTGGTCTGGCCCGCTGCAGCCACCGGCGCATGGGTCTGGAAGCCCCGCTTCGTCAGGCGTATAGCCGCTTGCCGGATGGCCTCATTGATCCGTTGCAGCGCCTCGTCGCGCGACGGCCTGTGGTCGGGAAACACCAGGTCCAGATCAACGGACAGACGCGGCATATCGCGCACGAACAGGTTGATCGCGGTTCCGCCCTTCAGCGCGAACGTGTCATCCACAAACACCAGCGGCGCGACCTGTGTCAACAGGCGCGCGGTATCGAGATAGGTCTGGTTCATGGCTTGAGCACCAACAGGCCCTCGGCCGACCGGGACACCCAGGGCCTGTCGCTTCCCGTCGGCAGCGAGGCCGTCTCCAGCCTGGCGACCCAGGGCAGCGCCCCCTCGCGCCCGAGTTGAAGGCACAGGCGCACGGTCTTGACGCTGGTGCAGCGCTGCAGAAGTTCACGCAGCACATCGGCGCGCAGGCTGTACGCGCTCTCCACCAGCTCCCTGGCTTCCTGCAGCGGCTGGCGCACGCCCACATCGCTCAGAAGCTCCAGCAGTGCACGCTCCGGCGCCGAGACCTGGGCGGCACCGCTGCGTTGTTCGAAGGGCCCGACATGCAGCAAGGCACCGGGTTGCTCGTCGAACAGCCTCTTGCGGTGGTATTCAGCGGGAAAACGCTCGGTGAACCATGGCGGCAGCTGCCCGGCGGCCCAGCCATACAGCTGCAGCACCGGCTGCTGCGCCACATACTGGCGCATGCCGTACCAGTCCAGCGCCGACTTGCCCCCCACATGCAGGCCCTCCAGGCGGCGCTGCAGCACGCCCAGGCTCGGATGCAGGGCCAGACTGTCGTTGGGCCGGCAGAAGACCCCCCGCATCAGGCGCTTCAGCCAGCCCGCGCGCACGTAGTGGACAGCCAGGTCTGCGGAGATGCCCAGCCCTGCCAGATCCTGCGAGGTGATGGGTGTGCCCGCAGGCAGCTGCGTGTAGAGCGCGTTTAATTTGCTTGCCCCGGTCGTAGTCATGCTGCGATTCAAGCACTTATTCCAAACACGGGCAACTTTGATATTTCCTTCCAATCGTAGTTCTACTACGATTTTCAATACTTTTCAAAATTTCATGGCGACATGCATCGGTACTGGTCCATGCCGATGGGTACGGCGCCAAAGCGGACGCCGCGCATGCTCAGGCCGCCCGCCGCGCCGTCGCAAACAGCCCGCTGCGCAGCGCTTCCAGGTCGAGCACGCGCAGGCCGCCGTACTCCACGACGATGGCGTTTTCGCGCTGCAGCACGGACAGCGCCTCGTTGACGCGCTGGCGCGACAGGCCCACCAGGTAGGCCAGCTCCTGCTGGGTGATGCGCAGCACCTCGCCCACGCCCGGGTACAGCAGCGGGTGAAAGAGCGCGGCCAGGCTGCGGGCCACGCGCAGGTCGGGGTTGGTGAGGCGGTCGATTTCGCGGGCCGAGATGAACTGGCCCAGGCGCTCGTTGAGCTGGCTCATGACGAAGCGGTTGAAGCCGATGGAGTGGTCCAGCAGCCAGTGGAAGGTGTCGATGGGCAGGCCGGCGACCACGCTTTTGCGGATGGCCTGCACGTTGTAGCGGTAGGGCTCGCGCTTGACGGCCGTGCCCTCGCCGAACCAGCCGCCCGGAGGCAGGCCGGCCAGCGTCATGCTGGCGCCATCGGCGCCATCGGTGTTCATCTTGAGCAGGCCTTCGACCACGCCGAACCAGTAGGTGGGCGCGCGGCCGGTGCGGCAGACGTAGTCGCCGGACTGTGCGTCGCCGACGACCAGCGCCTTGTGCGCGCGCTCGCGCTCGGCGGGCTGGAGCAGGGCCAGCCAGGGAATGCCATCGAGTTCCTCGGGTCGGGGCGCACGGCGGCGCTGGTGCAGTGACAGTTCTTGGCTCATGGAGTCGCGGCGAGGGTGCGCGGATGAATCAACAAAACCACCCAAGCATTGCCCGAGGCCAGTGGCTGGCGTGAGCGGGATTTCCAGAAGGACGGCGACCCGCTGCGAACGGGCTGGAGCGCAAGCCCCCCAACGGGCAATGAGACCGTTTTGGCACCATTTGTTACGGCGCGTTTTCCCGATGATGAGTTTCCCGAAGATTGTCGTCAAACAGACACCACGGCGTCAAAGCCAGTCCTACGATGCAGTCCAAGCCGGTGGGTCTCAGCCTGGGCATTTGCACCACGCGGCCACCATCCACGAACAACCAAGGACATGGAATGACGACCACGTTCCCGCACCTGCTGCTCCAGCATGCTGCCCAGCGCCCACAGGCACCGGCGCTGCGCGAGAAGGAATACGGCATCTGGCAGACCTGGAGCTGGAGCGAGGCCGCGCAGACCGTGCGCCACATGGCCTGCGGCCTGGCGGCGCTGGGCCTGGCACGCGGCCAGAATCTGGCCTTCATCAGCGACAACCGGCCCCATGTCTACATGGGCTTCCTGGCCGTGCAGGCGCTGGGCGCCGTGCCGATCCCGCTGTACCAGGACGCGGTGGCGGCCGAGATGCGCTTCGTCATCGAGGATGCCGAGATCGACTTCGCCTTCGCCGAGAACCAGGAGCAGGTGGACAAGCTGCTGGAGGTGCGCGAGAGCGTCCGCGGCCTGGGCCACATCATCTATGACGACCCGCGCGGCCTGCGCCACTACGACCAGCCGGGGCTGATCAGCACCGAGGCGCTGCTGCAAAAGGGCAAGGAATGGGAGGCCGCCCACCCGGGCGCCTGGGATGCCATGCTGGCGGCGCTGTCGCCCGACGACGTGTCCGTCACCCTCTACACCTCGGGCACGACGGGCAAGCCCAAGGGCGTGTGCCAGACCCACCGCAGCTTTGGCGAGTCGGCACGCGGCGGTGTGCAGGTGGACTGCCTGGGCCCTGGCGACAACGTGATCTCCTACCTGCCTCCGGCCTGGGTGGGCGACCACCTGTTTTCCTTCGCGCAGTGGCTGGTGGCGGGCTTCACCATCAACTGCCCGGAGTCGGCCTCGACCGTGTCCATCGACCTGCGCGAGATCGGCCCCAGCTACTACTTCGCGCCGCCGCGCATCTTCGAGGGCATGCTGACTTCGGTGTCCATCCGCATGGAGGATGCCGCGCCGTTCAAGCAGTGGATGTACGGCCGCGCCATGGCCGTGGCGCGGCGCGTGGGATCGGACATCCTGGACGGCAAGAAGGTGGGCGCGCTGGACCGCCTGAAGTACGCGCTGGGCGACCTGTGCATCTACGGCCCGCTGCGCAATGCCATGGGCCTGTCGCGCATCCGCGTGGCCTATACGGCGGGCGCGGCCATCGGGCCCGAGCTGTTCCGCTTCTTCCGCTCCATCGGCATCAATCTCAAGCAGCTCTACGGCCAGACCGAGACCTGCGCCTATGTGTGCATACAGCGCGACGGGCAGGTGGAACTGAGCAGCGTGGGCCAGGCCGCACCGGGCATCGAGCTGAAGATCGCCGACAACGGCGAGGTGCTGCTCAAGGGCGTGTCCGTGCTCAAGGAGTACTACAAGCGCCCCGACGCCACGGCCGAGGTGGTGGATGCCGACGGCTGGTTCCACACGGGCGATGCCGGCGTGATCGACGCTAGCGGCCAGCTGCGCATCATCGACCGCGCCAAGGACGTGGGCAAGACCAGCCGGGGCGCCATGTTCGCGCCCAACTACATCGAGAACAAGCTCAAGTTCTTCCCCCAGATCAAGGAGGCCGTGTGCTTCGGCCACGGTCGCGACCAGGTCTGCGCCTTCATCAACATCGACTACGAGGCCGTGGGCAACTGGGCCGAGCGCCAGGGCCTGCCCTACGGCGGCTATGTGGACCTGGCATCGAAGGCCAAGGTGCTGGAGATGGTGGCCGACTGCGTGGCCCAGGTGAACGCCGACCTGGCCGCCGAAGCCGGTATGGCCGACACGCAGGTGGCGCGCTTCCTGGTGCTGCACAAGGAGCTGGACCCCGACGACGACGAGCTGACCCGCACGCGCAAGGTGCGCCGCGGCTTCATTGCCGACAAGTACGGCGTGCTGGTCGATGCGCTGTACACGGGCAAGCGTGAGCAGTTCATCGAGACCCAGGTCAAGTTCGAGGACGGCCGCACCGGCAGCGTCAGCGCCACGCTGTCCATCATCGATGCCAAAACCCATTCGGTGGCTGCCACCGCCAGGGCCTGACCGGAGCCGCTGACATGACCCACAAGAAGATCGGCGATGTCATCCTCGACATCAAGAACATCAGCCTGCGCTTCGGCGGGGTGAAGGCGCTGACGGACATCTCGTTCGATGTGCGCGAGCACGAGATCCGCTCCATCATCGGCCCCAACGGCGCAGGCAAGAGTTCGATGCTCAACTGCATCAACGGCGTGTACACCCCGTCCGAGGGATCGATCACCTTCCGGGGCAAGACCTTCAGCCACATGAACAGCCGCCAGGTGGCCGAGATGGGCGTGGCGCGCACGTTCCAGAACCTGGCGCTGTTCAAGGGCATGAGCGTGATCGACAACATCATGACCGGCCGCAACCTGCAGATCAAAAGCGGCATCCTGATGCAGGCCCTGCGCCTGGGCCCGGCCCAGCGCGAGGAGATCCGCCACCGCGAGTTCGTCGAGCACATCATCGACTTCCTGGAGATCCAGGCCTACCGCAAGACCCCCGTGGGCCAGCTGCCCTACGGTCTGCAAAAGCGCGTGGACCTGGGCCGCGCCCTGGCCATGCAGCCGCAGGTGCTGCTGCTGGACGAGCCCATGGCCGGCATGAACGTGGAGGAAAAGCAGGACATGTGCCGCTTCATCCTCGATGTGAACGACGAGTTCGGCTCCACCATCGTGCTGATCGAGCACGACATGGGCGTGGTCATGGACATCAGCGACCGCGTCGTGGTGCTGGACTACGGCAAGAAGATCGGCGACGGCGCACCCGACGAGGTGCGCCAGAACGAAGACGTGATCCGCGCTTACCTTGGCACAGGCCATTGAGGGGACTGACATGGGATTTTTTCTGGAAACCTTGTTCGGCGGCCTCATGGTGGGCACGCTGTACGCGCTGATCGCCATCGGCTTCGTGCTGATCTTCAAGGCCTCGGGCGTGTTCAACTTCGCCCAGGGCGCGATGGTGCTGTTCTCGGCCCTGGCCATGGCGCGCTTTTCCGAGTGGATCCCGAAGTGGATCGGCATGGAGCCGGGCTGGTTCACCAACCTGCTGGCCATCTGCGTGTCGCTGGCCATCATGGTGGTCGTGGCCTGGGTGATCGAGCGGCTGGCGCTGCGCCACCTGGTCAACCAGGAGCCCATCACGCTCTTGATGGCCACGCTGGGCATCGCCTACCTGCTCGACGGACTGGGCCCGATGATCTTCGGCAGCGCCGTCTACAGCATCAACGTGGGCATGCCCAAGGACCCCATGTTCATCCTCGACGGCCTGTTCGAGGGCGGCGTGCTGCTGAGCCAGGAAGACCTGTATGCGGCCTGCATCGCCGCGCTGCTGGTGGCCGCGCTCAGCGTGTTCTTCCAGAAGACCAAGACCGGCCGCGCGCTGCGCGCCGTGGCCGACGACCACCAGGCGGCACAGTCCATCGGCATCCCGCTGTCGCGCATCTGGGTCATCGTCTGGTCGGTGGCCGGCGGCGTGGCCCTGGTGGTGGGCATCATCTGGGGCTCCAAGCTGGGCGTGCAGTACTCGCTGTCGCTGGTGGCCCTGAAGGCCCTGCCCGTGGTGATCCTGGGCGGCCTGACCTCGCTGCCCGGCGCCATCATCGGCGGCCTGATCATCGGCGTGGGCGAGAAGCTCTCCGAGGTCTACCTGGGCCCCATGGTCGGCGGCGGCATCGAGACCTGGTTCGCCTACGGCCTGGCCCTGTGCTTCCTGCTCGTGCGGCCCCAGGGGCTGTTCGGCGACAAAATCATTGATCGCGTTTGACCGTTACGGAGAACCTGCACATGTTTTATCGTGAGAACGGTCAATTCAAGACGACCTACGCATCCGACCAGCAGATCTTCGGCGTCGCCCAGGACCGCTGGGCCATCGTGGCGCTGCTGGCCGTCGCCTTCCTGGTGATTCCCTTCAGCGTCAGCGACTACACCTTCCAGGCCGTGCTGATCCCCTTCCTGATCATGTCGCTGGCGGCGCTGGGGCTGAACATCCTGGTCGGCTACTGCGGCCAGATCTCTCTGGGAACGGGCGCCTTCATGGCCGTGGGCGCCTATGCGGCCTACAACCTGCAGGTGCGTTTCGAGGGCATGCCGCTGCTGGTGGCCCTGATCGGCGGCGGCGTGCTGGCCATGGTCTTCGGCGTGATCTTCGGCCTGCCCAGCCTGCGCATCCGCGGCCTGTACCTGGCCGTGGCCACGCTGGCCGCCCAGTTCTTCGTGGACTGGCTGACCAGCCGCGCCGCCTGGGTGACGAACAACTCCTCCTCGGGCTCGGTGAGCGCAGGTCCGCTGTCCATCATGGGCTGGAAGATCGACACGCCCATGGAGAAGTACCTGCTGTGCCTGGGCATCCTGTGCCTGCTGGGCCTGGCGGCCAAGAACCTGGTGCGCGGCGCCATCGGCCGCGAATGGATGGCCATGCGCGACATGGACGTGGCCGCCAGCGTGATCGGCATCCGCCCGACCTACGCCAAGCTCAGCGCCTTTGCCGTGAGCAGCTTCATCGTCGGCGTGGCCGGCGCGCTGTGGGGCTTCGTACACCTGGGTGCCTGGGAGCCTGCGGCCTTCAGTCTGGACCGCTCGCTGCAGCTGCTGTTCATGATCATCATCGGCGGCCTGGGTTCGGTGGTCGGCAGCATCTTCGGCGCGGCCTTCTTCGTGCTGCTGCCGCTGCTGCTCACCCAGGTGCCTCACTGGCTGGGCCTGCCGCTGTCCACGGCCACGGCGACCTACCTGGAGCACATGATCTTCGGTGCGCTGATCGTGTTCTTCCTGATCGTGGAGCCGCACGGACTCGCGAAGCTGTGGGCAACGGCAAGGCAAAAGCTTCGCGTCTGGCCCTTCCCGCATTGATATGACACCCCCTGAGTCGCTTCGCGCCTTCCCCCTCTCTACTCGCTACGCGAGGGAGGGGGACGACACCCTCGGTGCGGGGCGGCCCTTCCTCGGTGTCCCTGACCTGGGGCTCGCCAGTTCCACAGATGGCGCCAGGAAACATGGAATGTTTGATTCTGATCGAGACAGGGCGCCACAGAGTGCCGGATAACCGGGGAATCTTCCCCAGCCAACTAGGAGACAACGTCATGATGTTCAAGAAAGTCGCCATCGCCGCCGCCACCGTCGCAGCCGGAATCGGCGGCCTCGTGGCCGCCCCCGCCGTCCAGGCCCAGGACCAGTTCGTGCCGCTGCTGGTCTACCGCACGGGCCAGTTCGCTCCGCTGGGCATTCCATGGGCCGATGGCAAGCAGGACTACATCAAGCTGGTCAACGCCAAGGGCGGCATCAATGGCGTGAAGATCGCCTACGAGGAATGCGAGACGGCCTACGACACGGCCAAGGGCGTGGAGTGCTATGAGCGCCTGAAGGGCAAGGGCGGCGGCGCGGCGGGCTTCGATCCGCAGTCCACCGGCATCACGTTCGCCGTGACGGACAAGGCGCCCGGCGACAAGATGCCCATCATCACCACGGGCTACGGCCTGTCGCAGTCGGCCGACGGCAAGGTCTTCGAGTGGAACTTCCCGCTGCTGGGCAACTACTGGACGGCGGCCGACTCCATCATCCAGGACATCCTCAAGAAGGAAAAGGGCAGCCTCAAGGGCAAGAAGATCGCCCTGGTCTACCACGACTCGCCCTATGGCAAGGAACCCATTCCGCTGCTGCAAAAGCGCGCCGCCAAGGAAGGCTTCGACCTGACGCTGCTGCCCGTGACGGCGCCCGGCGTGGAGCAGAAGTCCACCTGGCTGCAGATCCGCCAGCAGCGCCCCGACTACGTGCTGCTGTGGTCGGCCGGCGTGATGACGCCCACGGCCGTGCGCGAGGCGCAGGCCACCGGCTACCCGCGCGAGAAGATGTACGCCATCTGGTGGGCCGGCTCGGACCATGACGTGAAGGACATCGGCGCCGGCGCCAAGGGCTACAACACCGTGACCATCCACAACACGGCCGAGCACGACAAGGTGCACGACGAGGTCAAGGCCATGGTCTACGACAAGGGCCAGGGCACGGCCACCGACGCCAAGGAACTGGGCGCCATGGCCCATACGCGCGGCATGGTGATCTCCATGCTGCAGGTGGAGGCCATCCGCACGGCACAGGAAAAATACGGCAAGGGCAAGGTCATGACCTCCGAGCAGGTGCGCTGGGGCCTGGAGAACCTGAACCTCACGCAGGAGCGCCTCAACGAGCTGGGCTTCGGCAAGATCATCCGCCCCGTCAAGACCAGCTGCGACAACCACCTGGGCACCGACTGGTCGCGCATCGCCCAGTGGGATGGCGCCAAGTGGAAGGTGGTCTCCGACTGGTACCAGGCCGACAAGTCCATGGTCGAACCGCTGGTCAAGGAGTACGCGGACAAGTACGCCAAGGAAAAGAACGTAAAAGCTAGAACTTGCACCCCCTGAGGCGCTTGCGCGCCTTCGCCCTCTCGACCCGCTTCGCGGGGGAGGGGGACGACACCCTCGGTGCGGGGCGGCCCTTCCTCGGTGTCCCTGAGTTGGGGCATACCCCGCGCAGAGATGCTTCGAGAGTTGCGGCCCCGCACTCCGCTTTCGTATCAACGCCCATGGACGACGCCATGACCACCGCACCCACCTCCGCCCCGGCCGCCAGCGATCCGCTGCTCGTGGTCAATGGCATCGAAGTCATCTACAACCATGTGATCCTGGTGCTCAAGGGCGTTTCGCTCCAGGTGCCGCGCGAGAGCATCGTGGCCATTCTGGGCGGCAACGGCGCGGGCAAGACCACGACGCTGCGCGCCATCTCCAACCTGCTCAAGGGCGAGCGCGGCGAGGTGACCAAGGGCACGATCGAGCTGGAGGGCGAGCGCATCGAAAGCCTCACGCCCTCCGAGCTGGTGCAGCGCGGCGTGGTCCAGGTCATGGAGGGGCGGCACTGCTTCGCCCACCTGACCATCGAGGAAAACCTCATGACCGGCAGCTACACGCGCACCGACAAGGGCGAGATCGCGGCCAACCTCGAGAAGGTCTACAACTACTTTCCGCGCCTGAAGACGCGCCGCACCTCGCAGGCCGCCTACACCTCGGGCGGCGAGCAGCAGATGTGCGCCATCGGCCGCGCGCTGATGGCCAACCCGCGCATGGTGCTGCTGGACGAACCCTCGATGGGCCTGGCCCCGCAGATCGTCGAGGAGGTGTTCAACATCGTCCGCGACCTCAACAGCAAGGAAAAGGTCACCTTCCTGCTGGCCGAGCAGAACACCAACATGGCGCTCAAGTACTCGGACTACGGCTACATCATGGAAAGCGGCCGCATCGTCATGGACGGCGCGGCCTCGGACCTGGCCAGCAACGAGGACGTCAAGGAGTTCTACCTGGGCGTGGGCGGCGGCGAGCGGAAAAGCTTCAAGGACGTGAAAAGCTACAAGCGCAGAAAACGTTGGCTTGCATGAATACCCCCTGAGTCGCTTCGCGCCTTCCCCCTGAAAGGGGGACGACACCCTCGGTGCGGGGGCGGCCCTTCCTCGGTGTCCCTGGGGTTGGGCCGCGCCGGTTTCGCGGGCCAGGGGCGGCACAAGGATTGTTGGAATCTTTCTTTCACCGCTGGCCGGACTCCATCTGCCCTTTTCCACATACAGGACTAGCCATGAGTGCCTTCTACGACGCGCTGGAGACGCGCACCCCTGACGAACGCGAAGCGGCGCTGCTGGCCGCCCTGCCCCGACAGATCGCCCATGCGCAGCAACAGTCGGCTGCCTTCGCCCGGATCCTGGACGGCGTCGACGCCGCGCAGATCACCAGCCGCGAGGCCCTGGCCCGCCTGCCGGTGACGCGCAAGTACGAGCTGCTGCAGCGCCAGGCCGAGCAGCGGCCCGCGCAGATCTTCGGCGGCTTCAACGCCATCGGCCTGGGCCAGCCCATGCCGCGCCTGTTCTGCAGCCCCGGCCCCATCTACGAGCCCGAGAGCCGCCGCCCCGACTACTGGCGCATGGCGCGCGCGCTGCATGCCTCTGGCTTTCGGCCCGGCGAGCTGGTGCACAACTGCTTCAGCTACCACTTCGTGCCCGCGGGCTCGATGATGGAAAGCGGCGCCCATGCGCTGGGCTGCACGGTGTTCGCAGGCGGCACGGGCCAGACCGAGCAGCAGGTGCAGGCCATGGCCGACCTGCGTCCCGCCGGCTACGTGGGCACGCCCAGCTTCCTCAAGATCATTGTGGAAAAGTCCGTGGAGATGGGCCTGCCCATCCCGTCCGTGACCAAGGCCATGGTCTCCGGAGAGGCCTTTCCGCCCTCGCTGCGCGACTGGCTGGCCGAGCGCGGCATCGCGGGCTACCAGTGCTACGCCACGGCCGACCTGGGCCTGATCGCCTACGAGACCGAGGCGCGCGAAGGCCTGGTGCTGGACGAGCAGGTCATCGTCGAGATCGTGCGCCCCGGCACGGGCGACCCCGTGGCGCCCGGCGAGGTGGGCGAACTGGTGATAACCACCTTCAACCCCGACTACCCGCTGATCCGCTTCGGCACGGGCGACCTCTCTGCCGTGCTGCCCGGCCAGTGCCCCACGGGCCGCACCAATGCGCGCATCAAGGGCTGGATGGGACGCGCCGACCAGACCACCAAGGTGCGCGGCATGTTCGTGCACCCGGGCCAGATTGCCGACGTCGTGCGCCGCTTTCCGCAGGTGGGACGCGCAAGGCTGGTGGTCACGGGCGAGATGGCCAATGACCAGATGCAGTTGCTGGTCGAAACCCGCGAGACCTCGCCGGGCCTGGCCCAGCAGCTGTCCGACGCGGTGCGCGAAGTGACCAAGCTGCGCGGCGACGTGCAGATGGTGCTGCCGGGCACGCTGCCCAATGACGGCAAGGTGATCGAAGACGCGAGGTCGTACAAGTAGCCACCGAGGCGCGGGGGACGGTGGCCGCGCCGCCGCGCAGCCGGCGCAATCCCTGAAAACATGACGCCTGTCAAGCCTCCAAGGGTTTGCACTAGATCAATGGCAAGGGAATCTGCTGCGGCGCAATAGAAACAATTCTTAAAATTCGTCTCCTCGTGCATTCGGTTTCTTTTGCGTGTTTGCCCTTTAGGGCGAAAACGCATCGCCCCCTATCATTTGCACGCCATTCACCTGGAGACACTATGAAAGCATTGTTCAAGATCGCAGCCATCGCCCTGGCAGCCGGCGCAGCCATTGGCGCTCATGCGCAGGACTATCCTGCCGCAGGCAAGACGATCACCCTCATCGTGCCGTTCACCGCAGGCGGCCCGACCGACAAGGTGGCCCGCGATCTGGCCGAGTCCATGCGCAAGCATCTGAACAATGCCACCATCGTGGTGGACAACGCCGACGGCGCCGGCAGCACCATCGGCACGGCCAAGGCTGCACGTGCCCGCCCTGACGGCTACACGCTGCTGATCAACCACATCGGCATGTCCACGATCCCGTCGCTGTACCGCAAGCTGTCGTTCAACGTGCTCAACGACTTCGAGTACGCCGGCATCATCAACGACGTGCCCATGACCCTGATCGGCCGCCCCAGCCTGCCGGCCAAGAACTTCGCCGAGGTCAAGGACTGGATCGGCAAGAACCAGGGCAAGGTCAACCTGGCTAATGCCGGCATCGGTTCCGCCTCCCACCTGTGCGGCCTGATGCTGCAGGCGGCCATGAAGACCGAAATGACGCCCGTGCCCTACAAGGGCGCCGCGCCGGCCATCGCCGACCTGATCGGCAACCAGGTCGACCTGCTGTGCGACCAGACCACCAACACCACGGGCCAGATCACGGCCAAGAAGGTCCAGGCCTATGCCGTGACCACGCCCAAGCGCCTGGTCATGCCCGCACTGAAGGACCTGCCGACGCTGGCCGAAGTGGGCGTGCCTGACTTCCAGGTCACCATCTGGCATGGCCTGTACGCGCCCAAGGGCACGCCGGCCGACGTCGTCAAGAAGGTCAACGAGGCCATGAAGGCCGCCCTCAAGGACCCCGAGTTCATCAAGCGCCAGGAAGCCCTGGGCGCCGTGATCGCCAGCGACGGCCGCATCGAACCCGAAGGCCACAAGAAGTTCGTCCAGGCCGAGATCGAGAAGTGGGGCAAGGTCATCAAGGCAGCCGGCACCTACGCCGACTGATCCCGAGGACCACCACCGCGACGGATCGCCCAGTTGCAACCACGATCAAGCCCGGCTTCGGCCGGGCTTTTTCGTTGGCGGGGACGGCGCGACAGCGGCGATGCAGGGTTCAGGGCGCCGGCCCGCGCAGCGCCATCACGGCCTGCCAGCTGCCGCCGCGCTGGCTTGCGTTGTAGAGGTTGCTCTGCGTGTTGCCGGGACCTTCGTAGTAGCTGCCGCGCATCAGGCATTGCGATCCCGAGGCCGTGCAGTGCACAAGCTCGACGCCGAACATCAGCGCCGGCCGGCCGCTGGCCCGGTCCAGCACCTGCTCGCCGCCCTTGCCCACGTCGCAGGCCGAAGCCGGCCGCACCTGGCTCTGGCCGCTGAGCAGGGCCAGCGTGCCGGCATCGGGGTCCAGCAGCGCCCAGCCCCGGCCGTTGCCTATGCAGTAGGCCGCCGCCTTGGGGCCGAGGTTGGAGGCGTTGTCCAGAAACAGCAGCGAATACACGGCCGCCGCCGCTCCCGGAGGTGCCTGCGGGCCGGTGGGCGCCTTGGGCCTGTCGGCGCAGGCGGCCAGCGCCAGCGTGGCGGCCAGCGCGCCCAGCCAGGGCAGGAATCGGGAGGAATGACGGAGGCGGTGCATGGAAGTCCTTTCTTTCTCGCAATCTGCGTGCGTGTTTAACACGGCGCGCGGCCCCTGCTGCGGCTCAGGCCGGGCCTTCGAGTTCGGCATGCCGCCGCTCGAACAGTTCAATGAGGTGGTCCGCCACGGCCCGCACCCGCCGCGAATGGGCAAGGTCGGCATGCATGGCAAGCCAGATGGGCTGATCGGCGCCCAGCTGCGGCTCCACGCAGACCAGCCCCGCCTGCCGCGCCAGGAAATGCGGCAGCACGGCCAGGCCCAGGCCCGCCTGGGCCGCGGCCAGCTGCGCGGACAGGGTGTTGGTCTCCAGCCGGCAGGGACGCCCGCGCAGGGCGCGCGCCATCCAGCGTGCGGCGGGCAGGTGGGCATGGCTGTCGTCCCAGCCGATGAAGGCGTCGCCTTCGAAGGGGTCCGAGCCGCTTCGGCCAGCGCGGCCAGCAACATGGCCGGCCGATCCGTACAAGCCGAAACCCAGCGTTCCCAGGCGCCGGATCGTGACGTGGCCGGCCTCGGGCTGGGTCATGCGCACGGCCAGGTCGGCATCGCGCCGGTGCAGGTTCAGCGTCTGCACGCCGCTGACCAGCTGCACGCGCAGCCCCGGATGGCGCGCGAACAACTGCGCCAGCGAGGGCACGATCAGCGGGTTGGCCAGGTTCTCCGCCGTGGCCAGCCGCACCACGCCCGCCACCTGTGCCTGGCTGTGCGCTGCATCGCCCAGGGCCTGGGCCGCCTGCTCCAGCGTCTCGGCCGGGGCCAGCAGCGCCTGGCCGTCGGCCGTGAGCCGATAGCCGCTCTGGTGGCGGCTGAACAGCGGCATGGCCAGCGCGGACTCCAGCCGGTCCAGCCGGCGCGAGACCGTGGCCACGCCCAGCCCCAGCGCGGCCGAGGCGCCGCTCAGGCTGCCGGCGCGGGCAATGGCCAGGAAGATGCGGGCGTCGTCCCACTGCAATGAAGTGCTCCTTGGTTTTCCTGGAAAGCCCTTGCGGAGAGCCTTTGCGGAAATGTTTTCCGGAAATGGAAGATCGAAGCGCGATTTTCTCAGTAGGCAAGCCCACCCCGGAAAACCATACTGGCCCCTTGTTTCAGCAAGAGGATATGCAATGCAACAACGCACACTTGGCCACGATCTGCAGGTATCCGCCCTGGGCCTGGGCTGCATGGGCATGAGCGAGTTCTATGGTCCGCGCGACGACGCCCTGGCGCTGCAGGCGCTGGACCATGCCGTGGAGTCCGGCATCGATTTCCTGGACACGGCCGATGTCTACGGGCCGCACCACAACGAGGAGCTGATCGGCCGCTTCCTGGCCTCGCGCCGGCCGCGCGTGAAGATCGCCACCAAGTTCGGCATCGTGCGCAAGGCCGGCGAGTACCGGCGCAGCATCGACAACAGCGCACAGTACGCACGGCAAAGCTGCGAGGATTCGCTGCGCCGCCTGGGCGTGGAGCGCATCGACCTGTACTACGTGCACCGCGTCGATGCCACGCGCCCCATCGAAGAGACCATGCAAGGCCTGGCGCAGCTGGTGCAGGAGGGCAAGATCGCCCGCATCGGTCTGTGCGAAGTCAGCGCGGCCACGCTGCGCCGCGCCCATGCCGTGCACCCGGTGGCGGCGGTGCAGACCGAGTATTCGCTGTGGACGCGCGAGGTGGAGGACGAGGTGCTGCCCGCCTGCCGCGAGCTGGGCGTGGGGCTGGTGGCCTATTCGCCGCTGGGGCGCGGCTTTCTCACGGGACGCTTTCATGGCGGCACGGCCTTCGAGCAGGGCGATTTCCGCGCCAACCTGCCGCGCTTTCAGCCCGGCAACATCGACACCAACCAGGCCCTGGTGGGCGCCGTATCGGCCCTGGCGCAGCGCAAGGGCAGCACGCCCGCGCAGATCGCCCTGGCCTGGCTGCTGGCCCAGGGGCCTGACGTGGTGCCCATTCCGGGCACCCGGCGCATCGCCCATCTGCAGGACAACCTGGGCGCGCTGTCCGTGACACTGACGCCCGGCGAGCTGGACGAGCTGCGGCGCGCCAGCGACGAGCTGCCCGTGGCCGGGCGGCGCTATACGGAGGAAGGCATGAAGGGCATCAACGCCTGACGGGCCAGCGGGGGCCGCCGGCTTACCAGGTGACGTCGCTGTTCTCGGCGGCGCTGCGGCGCAGCATGTCGATCATGGGCGCAGCGCGCTGGCGCAGGCTGACGGCATCGCGTGCGCCCGGTGCGGCATTGTCCTGGTCGCCATCCTGCGCATCCTCTTCCTGGTTGGCCTTGCGGCGGGCATCGTCATCGGCCACGGCGGCTTCCAGCGCATCGATGGCGGCCGGGATCTGCTGGACGGTGATGATGCCGCTGGCGCCGGGCGTCTTGCCGACGATCTCCAGGACCTGGCGGCCGTTGGATTCGAGCATGATGACGTCGGCCGTGGCACGGGACTTGAACTTGTAGAGCATGGCTATCCTTTTTCTGTGTGGCGTGTCATGCACTCAGCGGTACATGTACTCGCGGTTGAAAGCATAGTCCGATTGGGCTCCCACCATGGACCCCGACTGCAGCCGTCCGTCGGGATGCGTGCACAGCATCTGGTGCAGGGCGATCCAGCCGCGCTCGAAGCCCATGGCGCAACCCGCCAGATAGAGCCGGTAGGCGCGCAGCACCTTGGCGGCACCTTCGGCATCGGCATGCTGCTCAAGGATACGCTGCGCCTGCGGCAGCTGGGCTTCCAGTGCGTCGGACCAGTTCCACAGCGTGCGTGCGTAGTGGGGCCGCAGGTTCTCCGTGTCCACCATTTCCAGCCCGCTGTGGCCCATGTCGTGCAGCACGCGGCTCACATGCATCAGCTCGCCGCCGGGGAAGATGTAGCGGTCGATGAACTCGCCCATGCCCGCGCCCAGCTGGGTGTTGTCCACGCCGCCCGCGGTGATGCCGTGGATCAGCGCCATGCCGCCCGGGCGCAGCAGGCGGTGCACGGTCTGGAAGTACTCGGGCAGCTGGGCCTGGCCCACATGCTCGAACATGCCCACCGAGCCTATCTTGTCGAAGGGCTGGCCGGGCGCCAGCGCGCGGTAGTCCAGCAGTTGCATGTCCACCCTGCCCTGCAGGCCGCGCTCGGCAATCAGCTGCTGCACATGGCGGTGCTGGTTGTGCGAGAGCGTGATGCCCGTGGCCGTGACGCCGTAATGCTCGGCCGCCCACAGCAGCAGCGCGCCCCAGCCCGCGCCGATGTCCAGGAAACGCTCGCCGGGCCGCAGGTCCAGCTTGCGGCAGATGTGGTCGAGCTTGGCCTCCTGGGCCTGGGCCAGCGTCATCTGCGGATCGCGGAAGTAGGCGCAGGAATAGACGCGGCGCGGGTCCAGCCACAGGCCGTAGAAGTCGTCGGAGATGTCGTAGTGGAACTGGATCTGCTGGGCGTCGCGCGCCAGCGTGTGCGCGGCCATGGAGCGCATGCGGGCCATGGCATGCACCCACCAGTGCGATGTGCCGCGCACCGGATCGGATTGCAGCAGGCTGGCGGCCACCGCCATCACGTCGCGCATGCGGCCATCGATGCGTACCAGCCCCTCCACGATGGCACTGCCCAGTGTCCCTATCTGCCCGGCCGCCAGGCTGGCCATGGCCGCCATGGACTGGAAATGCAGCACCACCTGCGCATCCGCAGGACCGGCGCGCTGGCCGGACGGCAGGATCACGGCCACGGGAACAGGGAGAGACGCCAGCCGCGCCTCGATGGAGCTCAGCACTTGTGTCATGGCGTTCATTTTTGACAGCAAGCCGCACTGCGTCAATCGCAGCCTGGGCTGTGCATGGCGGGGCATGGCGCCCCGCCACAGAGGTGGCGATCAGGCGATCAGCTGCCTGTAGTCGCGCCGTGTCTGGTCACTCACCGAAGCAAGCACTTGCTCGAAGGGCGTCTTGTGCCGTGCGACCAGCCGCAGGGATGCCACGGCGCGCGATTTGCAAAACCAATGACAGGTGTACTGCATGAGCAACAGCTCGGCCGTCATCATGAAGGCGCGCGCACGGCGTTCTTCCTCGGTGGCGCTGTCGGCCACGCGCACGGAGGCAATGCCGCGCGCATGCAGCTGCATGGCTTCGCGCAGATCGAAGCCGGACGACGGGAACAGCCGGTCCAGATAGGGCAGCGCCACGGGCAGCGTGCTCACGCGCGTGAGCTGCGGATCGGCCGAGGCCATTTCCTTGGCAAAGCGCTGGAACTGCTCGACCAGGCTGGTTTCGGTGTTGTCCAGCACGGTCCAGATCTGGGCGCGGCGCTGCTCGTCGTTCTCGCCCAGGGCGCGCAGATAGCCTTCGATCAGGCCGCCCATCAGCTTCTCTATCTGGAAACGCCCCAGATACTGGGCCAGCAGCAGGGTATGCCGGCGCTGCTCCTGCGTCTTGAGAAGGTAGATTGCGATGAAGACAATGATCGCCAGCGTGAAGAAGTCCATGAAAGCAGCAAGGGGGCCAAGGGTGCGTGAAGGCTTGAGTGTAGTCAGGCGCGGCCTGCCCGCGATTTTGGCGGGCATAGGCCTGCTGCTGGGCGGCTGTGCCAGCACGGGGGCCGGCGGCGACGGCCTGGGCTATTACTGGCAAAGCCTGCGCGGCCAGATACACCTGCTGCAGGCCAGCCGCCCCATTGACGACTGGCTGCAGGACGACAACCTGGCACCCGCGCTGCGCGAGCGCCTGCTTGCGGCCCAGCGCATGCGCAGCTTCGCCGTGCAACGGCTGGGCCTGCCCGACAACGCCAGCTACCGCCGCTACGCCGATCTGCAGCGGCCCTTTGCCGTGTGGAACGTGGTGGCCGCGCCGCCCGACAGCCTGGAGCTGCACCGCTGGTGCTTTCCCGTGGCCGGCTGCGTGGGCTACCGGGGCTACTTTTCCGAGGCAGACGCCGTGGCCCAGGCCCGGCTGCTGGCCGACCAGGGCCTGGAGTCCGGCAGCTACGGCGTGCCCGCCTATTCCACGCTGGGCTACCTGAACTGGCTGGGGGGCGATCCGCTGCTCAACACCTTCGTGGGCTGGGGCGAGGGCGAGTTCGCCGGCCTGCTGTTCCATGAGCTGGCCCACCAGGTGGTCTACGTGGCCGGCGATACCGCCTTCAACGAATCCTTTGCCACCACCGTGGAGCGCCTGGGCGCAACGCTGTGGCTGGCCACCGAGGCCGGCCCAGCCGCCCGCGCGCGCTGGGAGTCCAGCCAGCTGCGGCGTACGCAGTGGCGGGCACTGACCGGGCGCACGCGCCAGGCGCTGCAGCAGCTGTACCAGGACCCGCAGCAGCGCGGCCCCGCCATGCAGCAGGCCAAGGCGCAGATCTACCAGCAGCTGCGCAGCGACTACGCTGCGCTGCGTGCGCAATGGCGCAGCGCCGATGCAGCCTTGCTGACCACCGACGCGCAGCGCCAGTTCTACGAACGCCACCAGGCCCGGCTGGACCAATGGGTGGCCGATGCCAACAACGCCAGCTTCGGCGCGCTGGCCGCCTATGACGACTGGGTGCCGGCCTTCACCGCGCTGTGGCACCAGGCCCAGGCCCAAGCAAAGACCCAAGCTCCGGCCCAGGCCCAGCCCGGCAACGAGGCAATCCAGGGCTGGCAGCGTTTCTATGCCGAGGTGCGGCAGCTGGCCGCCCTGCCCGCAGCGCAGCGCAACGCCAGGCTGTGCAGGCACATGCCGGCCGATGCGCCCCTGCCGTCTGCCTGCGCCCCGGCTCAGGCCGGGGCGTCGGGATCCGCGGACGGATCGCGCCCCGGCAACTGAATGCGTGCCAGCAGGCCGCTGGAGCTGCCAGGCGGTGGCGACTGCAGCTGCAGGCTGCCGCCGTGCTGGGCCACGATCATGGACACGATGGACAGGCCCAGGCCATAGCCCGGCGATGCCAGTTCGCGCACGGCGCCCTGGGGCAGGCGCAGATCGTCCACATGGCGCACATGGCGCTCGCGCGCGGTGCCCAGCGCCACGGCGTCCATGCCCGGCCCCTCGTCGCGCACCTGGACGGTATGGCTGTCGCAGACTTCGAGCAGCACCTCCGAGCCATCGCTGTAGCGCAGCGCGTTCTCCACCAGGTTGCGCAAGGCAATGGCCAGCGTGTCCACGTCGCCCGCCACCGGCCCGCAGGGCTGCTCGGGCAGCACCACATCCAGCCGCAGCTGGGTGGATTCGTCCTGCTGCCAGAACTCGGAGGCCACCATGCTGGCCAGCGTGTCCAGCCGCACATCGTCCTGCGCCAGCGCCGAGCCCGAGGCCGCGCGCGACAGCTGCAGCAGCTTTTCCGTGCGCTGGCTCAGCCGCTCCAGCGCCTCGTGCGCGGCCCGCACGTCGGCGTTGTCCACGCCACGGTCCAGGGCCGTCTGCAGGCGCAGCGTGGCCACGGCCAGCGGCGTGCGCAGCTCGTGGGCCGCATTGGCGGCCATGGAGCGCTCCACCTGCAGCGCATGCGACAGGCGCTGCATCAGGTGGTTGATGCCCCGGCCCAGCCGCCACAGCTCGCGCGGCATGGCGTCCAGGTCCAGCGGCTCCAGGTTGGAGCCGCCGCGCTCGCTCAGCTGCAGCTGCATGTCGCGCAGCACGCGCAGGCGCCGCCGCGCGGTCACGCGCAGCGCCCAGCCCATGAGGGCGAGCATGACCACCATCACCGAGCCCAGCGCCAGCAGCGCCCGCTGCAGCGCCTCGCTGCGCTCGACCATGGGATCGGCCAGCATCAGGAACAGCGGCTGCCGGGGATGGGCCACCACATAGATGCGCCAGCCCTCGCGCTCGTAGAAGCCCTCGCGCATGGGCACGGCAAAGGCCGCCACGGGGGCGGCCTGGGTGCGCAGCAGCACGTTGCCGCGGCCGTCCTGCAGCTGGTAGACCAGATCCTCGGCCTCGTCGCCCGGCTGCGAGGCCACATGCGGACGCTGCACGCCCTCGCGCGAGTGGTCTTCCTGTTCCAGCTGGTGCACGGCCACCTCCAGCAGGCGGTGGCCGCTGTCGATCATTTCCTGGTCGAAGTTGTGGTGCACGATGTGGCTGACATACCAGGCCAGCGCCAGCACGCAGGCCAGCCAGACGGCGGCCAGGGCCAGTGTCAGCTCGCGGGCCAGCTGGTCGGCCAGACGGGGCGGCAGCGCCAGGCTGTAGCGCTGCGGCTCATCCATGCTCGAGGGCCAGGCGGTAGCCGGTGCCGCGCACGGTCAGGATGCGGTCGCGCCCGAGCTTGCGGCGCAGCCGGCTGATGAACACTTCCAGCGTGTTGCTGTCGGCCTCGGCATCGAAGCCGTAAAGCGCATCGAGCAGATGCTCGCGCGCGTGCACACGCTGCGGCTGGGCCGTGAGCACGCGCAGCAGCGCCCATTCCTTGGGCGTGAGCAGCAGGGTGCGGCCGGCGTCGCGCACCATTTCACGGGCCAGGTCGATCTCCAGCGTGCCCATGCGCAGCACGGCGTCCTGCCCGGCCTGCATGCCACCGCCGCGCCGGCTCACGGCGCGCAGGCGGGCCAGCAGTTCCTCGGGGTCGTAGGGCTTGACCAGATAGTCGTCGGCCCCCGCGTCCAGCCCGCGGATGCGATCGCTGACCTGGTCGCGGGCCGTCAGCACGATGGTGACGGGAGGCTGCGCCAGCCGGCGCAGCGTGGGCATGAGCGCCAGGCCGTCACCGTCGGCCAGGTGCAGGTCCAGCAGCACGGCCGCGTAGCTGGCACCGGCCAGGCAGGCGCGCGCCTGGGCCAGCGAGGGCACGCTGTCGATCAGAAAGGCCTTGGAGCGCAGATAGCTGCCCACCGCCTGGGCCAGGGCCTCATCGTCTTCGACCAGCAGGATTCGCATGGGAGGTTGGGCCTTCGCACATCAGGATGCGCACCGGATACGGACGGAACAAGCGTGGCGCAAGGGGGGGCGGCAGGGGTTCAAGCTGAACGGAGTCTGAACGTCGGGTTCAGATGTTCTTAAGCTGCGAATTCTACGCTCGCGGCCATGTCAGAACGCCTGCTCGCCCGCCCCCCCTTTGCCGGCTCCTCCGGCACCGGCCAAGCCCCGGCCCCATCTTCTGCCCAGCCTGCCCAGGCGGCCCCCGCCAGCCTCGTGGCGCGGCTGCGCAGGGCCTGGAGCGCACCGCGCTCGCCCCAGGCCGTGGCCCTGGTGCTGGCGCTGTGGCTGCTGGCCACCGCCAACTGGGCGCTGTGGCGGCGCCTGCCCCACCTGGAAGGCTATGACGGCAGCCTGGCCGCCCTGGTGCTGCGGCTGCTGCCCCTGGGCCTGGGCGGCCTGCTGCTGCTGCTGTCGCTGACGGCCTGGCCGCGCGGCATGAAGCCGCTGTGGATTGCCCTGCCCTGGATTGCCGGCGCGGCCCAGTACTTCATGACCGCCTACGGCACGGTGATGGACGGCGGCATGATCAACAACATCCTGCAGACCGACCTGCGCGAGAGCAGCGACCTGTTCAACCCCCAGCTGCTGCTGCAGCTGCTGCTGGTGGCCGGCCTGCCCACGGCCTGGCTGCTGCGGCTGCGCGTCATCCGCCCGCGCCGCGGCATGCAGACCGTGCTGCGCACGCTGGCGCTGCTGGCCGCCTCGGTGCTGCTGCTGGCGGCCTCGGTCTTTGTCTCGTACCGCGAGCTGGCGCCCGTGGTCCGCAACAACCTGTGGATGCGCCACATGCTCAATCCGGTCAGCCCGGTGCTGGCCTCGCTGGATGCGGTGCTCAAGCCCATCCTGCGGCCCAAGCGCCCGTTTGCCAGCATTGCGGCCGGCGCCACGCTGGGCGCCACCTATGCGGCCGAGCGCAAGCCGCCGCTGTTCGTCATCGTCGTGGGCGAGACGGCGCGCGCCGCCAACTGGGGCCTGAACGGCTATGCGCGCGACACCACGCCCGAGCTGGCCAGGCGCCAGGTGCTCAACTGGAGCAACGTGACCTCCTGCGGCACCAGCACGCGCGAATCCGTGCCCTGCATGTTCTCGCACCTGGGCCGCACGGGCTTCTACAAGAGCAAGGTGGACTACGACAACCTCGTGGACGTGCTGTACAGCGCCGGCCTGGCCGTGCTGTGGGTGGACAACCAGGCCGGCTGCAAGGGCGTGTGCGAACGCATTCCCAACGCCAGCACGGCCGACCGCCTGGACACGCCCGACGGCAAGGCGCTGTGCTCCAGCGATGGAGAATGCCTGGACGGCATCCTGCTCAGCGGCATCGACGAACGCATCGCCGCGCTGCCGCGCGAGCGCCGCGAGCGCGGCGTGGTGCTGGTCATGCACCAGATGGGCAGCCACGGGCCGGCCTACTACAAGCGCTCCACGCCGGAGACCAAGGTCTTCCAGCCCGAATGCCTGACCAATGCGCTGTCCAGCTGCACGCGCGAGCAGGTGGTCAATGTCTACGACAACTCCATCCGCTACAACGACCATTTCCTGTCGCAGACCATCGACTGGCTGACGCGCCAGCAATCGCGCTACCAGACCGGCATGGTCTACATGTCCGACCACGGCGAGTCGCTGGGCGAGATGGGCATCTACCTGCACGGCATGCCCTACGCCATGGCGCCCGACGAGCAAAAGCACATTCCCATGATTGCCTGGCTGGGCAACCTGGGCGAGCGCACCGGCGTGTCCGAACGCTGCGTGCGCGGCCAGCTGGACGCGCCGCTGTCGCACGACAACCTCTACCACACCACCCTGGGCCTGCTGGACGTGACCAGCCCCACCTACCAGAAGCCCCTGGACGCGCTGGCCGGCTGCCGCAGTTGAGCCGCCCGCGCAGGCGGCTCAGCCCTGTTGCCAGAAGCCCCGGTGCGGCGCCAGCATCTCCTCCTGCAGCGCAGGCACGGGCCCCACGACCTGCACGCTGCGCTGCCCGCGCGCGAAGACCTCGCGGCAGGGCAGGGACAGCGTGGGATTTTCGGGATGGTCGCCCGTCAGCGCCAGCAGCGCCGTTTCCTCGGCGCCGTAGAGCACGCGGCCTATGCCGGCCCAGTAGATGGTTCCGGCGCACATGGCGCAGGGCTCGAAGGTGGTGACCAGGGTGCACTGCGCCAGGTAGGCGCCCGGATAGTTGGCGGCCGCCGTGCGCGCCAGCGTGGACTCGGCATGGTTCACCGTGTCGATGTTGCCCTGCTCGGCCAGCACGGTCTCGCCGTCGGGCGCCAGCAGCAGCGCGCCAAAGGGATGGCGGCCCATGGCCATGGCCCGCTCGGCCACGGCGCCTGCGCGGCGCAGCTGGCGGGCCGCCTGTTCGTCGGTCAGGGGCGTCATGGAAGGTGTCGTCGCGGGTGCGGGCGTCATGGCCGGATTCTCCTTCACTCGCCCTGCGAGCCGCGCCGGGCCCAGCCCGTGGTGCGCTTTTCGATGGCGCTGAACAGCTCGTACATCACCATGGCCATGGCGCCCACCACGATCAGGCCGGCAAAGGCCAGGCCCATCTGCATGGACGAGCCGGCCGACACCAGCAGGTAGCCGATGCCTTCGTTGGCCGCCGTCATCTCGCTGACCGTGGTGCCCACGAAGGCCAGGGTGATCGCCACCTTCAGCGAGCCGTAGAAGTAGGGCATGGAGCGCGGCAGGCCGACCTTGATCAGCACGTCCCAGCGCCGGGCGCCCAGCACGCGCAGCACATCCTCCAGCTCGGGCTCCAGCGTGGCCAGGCCGGTGGCGATGTTGACCATGATGGGAAAGAAGCTGATCAGGAAGGCCGTGAGGATGGCCGGCCCCGCGCCGATGCCGAACCAGACCACCAGGATGGGCACGAAGGCCGCCTTGGGCAGTGCGTTGAAGGCGGTCATCAGCGGATAGAACGCCGCATAGGCCAGGCGCGAGGAGCCGATCAGAAAGCCCAGCAGCACGCCCACCACGATGGCGATGCCAAAGCCCGCCATCGTCACCCAGTAGGTGCGCCAGGCGTGGGCGGCGATGATGCCGCTGAACTCGGCCAGCTGCCGGCCGATGGCCCAGGGGCTGGGGAAGATGAATTCCGAGACCTCGAAGGCCGAGCAGATGACCTGCCACAGCAGGATGACCGCCAGCAGCAGCACCCAGGGCGCCCAGCGTTCCGCGTATTTCTTGTGCATGTGAATCTCCCCCGTTCTATTGTTGGATGGCCGCGCCGGTCTTGCGCATGGCGCCGATGTGGCCGCGCAGCTCGTGCACGATGTCGGTGAATTCGCGCGTGTAGGTCAGCTCCAGCTCGCGCGGGCGCGGCAGCTCGATGTCGCGGCGCACCACGAAGCGGCCCGGGCTCTTGCTCATCACGTACACGGTGTCGGCCAGGAAGACGCTTTCGCGCAGGTCGTGCGTGACCAGGATGACGTTGAAGCGCTGCTCGGCCTGCAGGTCGCGCAGCACGCACCACAGCTCCTCGCGCGTGAAGGCGTCCAGCGCGCCGAAGGGCTCGTCCAGCAGCAGCATCTGGGGCTCGTGGATCAGCGCGCGGCAGATGCTGGCGCGCTGCTGCATGCCGCCCGACAGCTGCCAGGGGTACTTGTCCTCGTAGCCGCCCAGGCCCACCTTCTGCAGCAGGGCGCGCGCACGCGCCTCGTACTCCTTGCGCTTTTGGCGGAACTGCGAGCGGTGCGGCTCCACGATCTCCAGCGGCAGCAGCACGTTGTCCACCGTGGTGCGCCAGGGCAGCAGCGACGGCGCCTGGAAGGCCATGCCCGAGATCTTCAGCGGCCCGGTCACACGCTCGCCGTTGACCATGACGCGGCCCATGGAGGGCATCTTCAGCCCCGTGGTCAGCTTCATGAAGGTGGACTTGCCGCAGCCCGAGGGGCCGACGATGGCGATGAACTCGCCGCGCCGCACCTGCAGGTCGATGGCCTCGACCGCGAAGTGGTTGGCGCGCAGCAGCTCCTCGTTGTAGGCAAGCCAGACGTCGCGGAACTCGACGAAGAAGGCGTCGTCATCGCCGTGGGATGTGGAGGAATTCATGTCAGGCAGCAGGCAAGGGCCGTGCACGCCACCCGCTGGCGCACGCGCACGGTGTCAATCACTTTGTCGTTACTTCTTGGGCAGGATGTTCAGCTCGGCCGCAGACGGCAGGAAGCTGCCGTTCCAGACCTCGGCCGGGTTCACGCGCGTCTTGGTGGCGTAGACATCGGAGACCTGCGACGCCATCAGCGACAGCCGTGTGGGCACGACCTGGCCAAAGCCCTCGGCACGCGCGTCGGCGCTGTTGACCACGGTGTCGATGGCCAGTTGCAGGCGGCGCGTCTCCAGCTGGGTGTTGACGATGCCGTCGCGCTCCTTCACGTAGGCAATGGCCGCGCCCGGGTTGGCGATGACTTCCTTGGCCCCCTTGGCGAAGGCCTGCAGGAAGGCCTTGATGGCGGCCGGGTTCTCCTTGATCAGCTTCGGGCTGGCGATGATGGCGTTGCCGTACAGCTTCACGCCGAAGTCCGCATAGGGCATGACCACCACGTCGGCGGCCTTGATGCCGCGCGCCTCCAGGTTCAGCAGCGAGGTGAAGGTGAAGCCCGTGATGGCATCCACGTCGCCGCGCACCAGCATGGTCTCGCGCAGCGGCGGGTCCATGGCCGTCCACTGCACGGTGCCGACCTGGTTGGCCTTGGCGAACAGCGGGAAGGCGCGGCGGCCCGCATCGAACACGGGCGCGCCCAGCTTCTTGCCGGTGAGGTCGGCCGTCCTGGCGATGCCGCTTTTCTTGAGCGCCATCACCGAGGCCGGCGTGTTGTTGTAGACCATCATCACGGCCACGGGCTTGTTGGGCATGTCCGGGTTGTTGGCCTGGAATTCCATCAGCGCCGCGATGTCGGCAAAGCCCAGGTCATAGGCGCCCGAGGCCACGCGCTGCACCACGCCGCCCGAGCCGCTGCCGGCATCGACCGTGACATCCAGGCCCGCGTCCTTGAAGTAGCCCTTGGCCACCGGCTGCAGGAAGAAGGCGGCCGGCCCCTCGAAGCGCCAGTCCAGCTGGAACTTCAGCGGCGTGGCCGCGTGGGCCTGTGTATGGGCCGTTGCCAGGCCTGCGCTGGCGGACAGGGCCAGGACGGTGTGCAGGAACAGTCGTTTTTGCATGGTGGGCTTCCTCTCTGATGGTCAAAAGAAACGGTGGGGACGGAACGGGGCCGGATCAGCTTTTCCAGGCGCCCTGGTGCGATGCGGCGGCCTCGCCGATCAGCGCCGGGCCTATGCATTCGATGGCGTGGGACGAGGCGGCGAACACATCGCGGCAGGACAGCTCGGCATCCTTCTGGTCCAGGCGCTCGCCGCGGAATTCGCGCAGGCGCACCGCGTCTATGCCGTAGACCACGCGGCCTATGGCCGACCAGAAGATGGCGCCCGCGCACATCACGCAGGGCTCGGCCGATGAATACAAGGTGGCTGCGGACAGCGCCTCGCGGTCATGCAGGGGGCTGGCCAGGCGGATGGCCGACAGCTCGGCATGGGCCGTGCAGTCGCCGCTCTCGCCGTTGGCGTTGGAGGCCTCGGCCAGCACGCGGCCATCGGCGGCCACGATGAGTGCGCCGAAAGGGCGATTGCCGCGCTGGCGCGCGCGGTCGGCCATGGCGATGGCGCGGCGCAGGTACAGGCCGTCGCGCTCGTCGAGCGAGGCCTCAAGGGGCAGTGAAACGGTGGCGTGGTCCATGTGCACTCCCTCAGGCCTTGGCCATGCGCGCGGCCAGCGGCGGCAGCAGGCTGCGGTTGAACAGCGCATCGGCCGACACGGGTGCCTTGAGGCCGAAGGCCTGGCTGACCTGCTCGGCCTGTCGGGCCAGCAGCTGCGGGTCGATATCGCCCAGGCCGTGGCGCTGCGTATCGGGCGCGGCCAGGTATTGCGAGGTGATGGCCCAGCGCGCCAGTTCCAGCTTTTCATCCAGGATGGGCTCGCGCTGGCGCACGGCGGCCACGGCCAGCGCGGGCTGGGCCAGGCATTCGATGAGGGCGCGGTTGCTGGCGCGCAGGAATCCCGCCACCAGCGCCGGCTGCTCGGCCACCAGAGCGCTGGAGGCCAGGATGGCATTGCCGTACAGCTGCACGCCCGCATCGGTGTAGCGCAGCACCGACAGCTCCTCGGGCTTGATGCGTGCGAACAGCGACACGGCCGAGTCATGGAAATAGGTGGCCGCATCCACATCGCCGCGCACCACCACGTTGTCGCGCGCCGAGAACTCCGTCGTGGTCCAGGCGAACAGGTCGGCCGGCAGGTTCTGGCGCTGCGCGACCAGGGGCCAGACGCGGCGCGTGGACTCCACGGCGGCGGCGGCCACCTTCTTGCCCTTGAGGCTGGCGAACTCGCCCGTGATGCCCCGGTCCTTGCGGCCGATGATGGCGAACGGCGCGCGGTTGTAGTACTGGTAGACGGCCTGCACGCGCGCCGCGCCTGCGTTCTGCGCATTGAACTCGATCAGCGAGCTGATGTCGCCCAGGCCCAGCTGGTAGGCGCCGCTGGCCACCCGCGTGATGGATGCCACCGAGCCCGAGCCCACGTCGATGCTCACGTCCAGCCCCTCGTCGCGGTAGTAGCCCTTTTGCAGCGCCACGAAAAAGGGCGCGGTCTGCGAGGTCACGCGAAAGTCCAGCGTGAACTTCAGCGGTGTCAGCGCCTTGCCCTGGGCGAAGGCACCGGGCATCACGGCACTGGCAGCGGGAAGGGCGGCGGCGGCAAGGAAATGGCGGCGTTGCATGGTGGAACTCTCAGTCGCTATCAACATGGGGACCGGCCGCTGGCATGGGGCCGGGCGGCTGGCGTGACATGAGCAATTTCCGGGCAACGCGCACTGGGCGCGTGCTGAACGCTTCTACTCAGTGATGCTTGTATGCAAAGTGCGTACCACCCCCTGAGTCGCTTCGCGCCTTCCCCCTCTCTCGCTGCGCGGGAGGGGGACGACACCCTCGGTGCGGGGCGGCCCTTCCTCGGCGTCACTGGGCTGGGCGGCGCCGGTTTTCGACGCGGCGGGCATGCATCAGATTGGTGCCAGACGGTTCCGATGCGGCGCGTGCACCAAGCTGCCCGGCCCTCTTGCACCACGATGGAACGCAGGCGGCCATGAACCGGCCTTCGCGGGCTGGCGCGCTGTTTGCTTGGGTGGTTGGCAAGAGTAGAAGCGTTCAGCTTGCCGGTCTGTGCCGGCGCGGGTCATTGCTCTTGAAGCGGGTGCGGGAGCGGCGTGGCTGCGACCTGTGCCCTGTCAGCCACTTCAAGAGCGACGGGCGGGATCGGTGTCTTTTTGCGCCGGCCGCCGCGTGCCTTGCCACTGCCTTTGCGGCAAAGGAAACAGACCATGAACATGCTTGCCAACCCCACCCTGCCTTCGGCACCGGCGTCAGATTACGCGCTGGGTGAACTCGCCAAGGAGGCCCGCATGGGCGGCCAGGGGCAGGAGACGCGCGCACGGGAGGTGCGGGTGATCGACATCTCCGACTTCGACCGCCGCAAGGCCGAGATCGCCGATGCGATCTGGCAGGCCTCGGTGGAGATCGGCTTCTTCCAGGTGTCGGGCCACGGTATTCCCCAGCCCGATATCGATGCGGCCTTCGGGCGTGCCGAGCAGTTGTTCGCGCTGCCGCGCGAGGTGAAGGCGCAGTGGCCGCTGTCGCGCAATGCGGGCTGGGAGCACAAGGCGCAGATCCGGCCTTCCACGCGCACGCCCGACCAGAAGGAGTCCTACCAGGTGACGCGCCCGCGCATGGCCGGCCTGTGGCCCACGCAGCAGGAGCTGCCGGGCTTTCAGCAGGCCACGCTGGACTTTGAGCGCCAGTGCTGGCAGGTGGGCATGCAGCTGCTGTCGTGCTTTGCGCACAAGCTGGGCTTCGATGCGGACTTCTTCACGCGCGCCCACGACCCTTCGGTGCCCGCCTACCAGAGCACGCTGCGCATGCTGCATTACTTTGCGGTCGACCCCGCGCTCAAGGATGAGCTGGGCCTGTGGCGCGCAGGCGCCCACACCGACTTCGACTGCCTGACCCTGCTGTTCCAGCGCGCGGGCCAGGGCGGCCTGCAGGTGCTGCCGGGCAAGGAGATGGAGGGCCAGCAATGGACGCCCGTGGACCCCGTGGAGGGCGTGATCACCTGCAACATCGGCGACATGCTCACGCGCTGGAGCGACGACCAGCTGCCCAGCAACTTCCACCGCGTGCGCAATCCCCTGCCCCATGAATACCAGGGCGCGCGCTACAGCCTGGCCTTCTTCTGCCAGGCCAACGAGGACGCGGTGATCGAGGGCCCGCAAAAGAAGTACCCGCCCATCACGGGCGCGGAGTACCTGCGCCAGCGCATCAGCGCGAACTTTTCCAACAAATATTGATCCCCCTGAGCGGCTGCGCCGCTTCCCCCTGAGGGGGACGACACCCTCGGTGCGGGGCTGCCCTTCCTCGGTGTCCCTGGGGTGGGCCGCGCCAGTTTCCAGCGCTCCACTCTTTGACATAGTGTGGTGTGGCCTGGCCGGAAACGACAAGGCCCCGGAGTCCGGGGCCTTGTCTGTGTCTGCGATCGGTGGTGGTGTTGATCAGCGCAGCGATTCGATCAGGTCGATGTACTGCTGCTTGGCGTCGTCGGCCGAGGTGTCCTTGAGCTTTTCCCAGGCGTCCCACTTGGCGCGGCCGACCATGTCGGTGAAGCTGGGCTTCTTGGCCTCGTTGTCGCCTTCGGTGGCCTGCTTGTACAGCGCGTAGAGCTTGAGCAGCGTGGCGTTGTCGGGGCGCTCGCTGATCGAGGTGGAGTTCTTGACGGCGGCCTCGAAGGCGGCGTTCAGATCGGACATGGCGGGTCTCCTGGTGGGCGGTTCGTGTAGCGGCACAGTGTAGCCAAAAATGCAGGAATTTAGAACGACCGTGCTTTTTTTCACCGTCGTCCGAACCGAGACCGGCCATGCCCCTCCTATGCTGCGCTGCACAGGTGCCCGGCCATAGGCCATAGGTCTGCCTCGCAAGGCACGGGGGCCGGCGCCTGGCCCCGGGCGCTGCCCGGTTGCAGGATGCGGCCGTGCTCCATCACGACCACGCGGTCGGCGACGGCGAAGGCCTGCTGGCGGTCTTGCGTCGCATAGACGGCCGTACAACCCAGGCTGCGCAGCAGCCGGGGAATTTCCTCGCACAGGCGCTCGCGCAGGTTGCCGTCGAGGCCGGACAGGGGTTCGTCCAGCAGCACCAGGCGCGGGCGCTCCACCACGGCGCAGGCCAGCGCCGCGCGCTGCTGCTGGCCGCCCGACAGGCTGCCGGGAAGGCGCTCGCCCATGCCCTGCAGCCCGACCAGGCCCAGGGTCTGCTGCACCCGCTCGTGGATCTGCGCGCGAGGCAGGCCGCACATTTCCAATGGGAAGGCCACGTTGGCCTGCAGGCTCATATGGGGCCAGAGCGCTTGGCCCTGGAGCACCAGGCCCAGCTCGCGCCGCTCGGGCGGCAGGGACTGCGAGGCGCTGGCCGCGCACTGCCCGCCCATCCAGACTTCGCCGCGGCTGGGCTGCTCCAGCCCGGCCAGGATCTTGAGCAGGGTGGTCTTGCCGCAGCCCGAAGGACCCAGCAGGGCCAGCACCTCGCCGGGCGCGATCTGCAGGCTGATGTCCTGGAGCACGGCGCGCTCGCCGTGGATGCGCTTGAGCTGCCGGGCTTGGACGGCCACGCCCTGCGCGGCGGAGGATTCGATGGAGGTCACAGGGACCGCATGCTAGGTGCGGTGTGTGACATGCCGGTGTCGGCCGGACCCTGCAAGGGCCTCAGCGCGTGGGCTCGCTCAGCCAGCGCTGGGCCAGCTTCACCCAGAACGTGGCGCCCTGCGGAATCAGCTGGTCGTTGAAGTCGTAGCTGGGGTTGTGCAGCGTGCAGGGACCGCCGCCGTGGCCGATGGCGCGGTGGTCGCCGTCGCCATTGGCGATGAAGCAGTAGGCGCCGGGCTTTTCCAGCAGCATGAAGGCGAAGTCCTCGGCGCCCATGGACGGCTCCTGGGGCAGCACGTTGGCCTCGCCCACGACCTCGGCCATGACGCGGCGTGCGAACTCGGCCTCGGGCGCGGAGTTGATGGTGGGCGGGTAGTTGCGCACGAACTCGAACTCGCAGCGCGTGTCATGCGCCGCACAGATGCTCTCGGCCAGGGTCTTCATGCGCCGCTCGATCAGGTCCAGCACCTCCAGCGTGAAGGTGCGCACCGTGCCCTGCAGCTCCACGCTGTCGGGCACCACGTTCGTGGCCTCGCCCGCATGGACCATGGTGACCGAGACCACGCCCGCCTCGATGGGCTTGACGTTGCGGCTGACGATGGTCTGCAGGCCCAGGATGAGCTGGGCCGCCACGGGCAGCGGGTCGATCACCATGTGCGGCATGGCCGCGTGGCCGCCCTTGCCGCGCACGACGATGCGGAACTCGTTGCTGGACGCCATGGCCGGGCCCGGGCCCACGGCCATGGTGCCGGCCTTCATGCCCGGCCAGTTGTGCATGCCGAACACGGCCTGCATGGGGAACTGGGTGAACAGGCCGTCCTCGACCATCTCGCGCGCGCCGCCGCCGCCCTCTTCGGCCGGCTGGAAGATCAGGTGCACCGTGCCCTCGAAGCTGTCGCGGTGCGCGGCCAGGTACTGCGCGGCGGCCAGCAGCATGGCGACATGGCCGTCATGCCCGCAGGCATGCATTTTTCCGGCGTGGCGGCTGGCGTGCTCGAAGGTGTTGAACTCCTGCATGGGCAGGGCGTCCATGTCGGCGCGCAGGCCGACGGCGCGGCCGCTGGCGCCGCCGTCACGGCCGTGGATGGTGCCCACCACGCCCGTGCGGCCCAGGCCGCGGTGCACGGCAATGCCCCAGCCTTCGAGCTGCCGGGCCACCAGGTCGGCGGTGCGCAGTTCCTCGAAGCACAGTTCGGGATGGGCATGTATGTCGCGGCGCAGCGCGGTGATCTCGGGTGCGCTGTCCAGCAGCTCCTGCAGCAAGGCCATGGGGTTCTCCTTCTAGAGCGTGTTATGCACTTTTAAGTACCCGCGTTGGTTCTGCGCGCTGGTGATCGCAAGGCGCAGTGCGCCGCCAAGGCTCATGCCTTGGCAAGCGCTGCAACGCCGCGAGCGCCTGCGCGCAGAGCCAACCCGAAGGGAAAGCCGGGAAAGGGGCCCGGCCCTTCTCCAATGCTGCAAGCCTACACCCGGACCTTGCCGTCGCCGGTCAGCATGGACAACTCCACGAAGCGCGGCTTGGCCGATTGCGGCTTGAAGGCCAGCGGGAAGCCGGCCACCTGCTGGCCGTGCATGGCGTCGAGCGCGGCCACCAGGCCGTCGCGCGTGGGCTTGCCCGAGGCCGAGGCCTGGCGCAGCGCATCGGCGAACACGCGTGCCGCCAGATAGCCTTCCATGCTGGAGTAGTTGGGCGTCAGCTTGCCGCCGCCCTTCTGGATGGCCGCCAGGAAATCGCGCGTGATCTGGCGCGAGGTCTGGAAGGGCGAGGGCACGACCTGGGTGACGACCACCCCTTCGGCATCCTTGCCCAGCGTCTGCGCCAGTGCCTGCGAGCCGACGAAGGAGACGTTGTAGAACTGCCCGCCAAAGCCCGCCTGGCGCGCGGCGCGCACAAAGGCCGCGCTGGCCGAGTAGGTGACGATCTGCACGATGACATCGGCGCCCAGCGGCACCAGCGTCTTGACGGCCGCCGCCACATTGTTCGAGTTGCGCTCCACCGTGGCCGCGCCCACGGGTTCCAGCCCCTTGGCGGCCAGCGCCGCCTTGACGCCGGCCAGGCCCGATTCGCCATAGGCATCGTTCTGGTGCAGCACGGCCACCTTCTTCAGGCCCAGGCCCGTGAGGTGCCGCACCATCAGCGCCGTCTCGTCGGCATAGGAGGCGCGCACGTTGAAGACCAGTTGGGCCAGCTGGGGCTGGCGCAGCGCGTCGGCGCCCGTCAGCGGTGCGAACAGGGGCACGCGCGCCTTTTGCAGCAGCGGCAGCGCGGCCATGCTGGTGGACGTGCCCACGTAGCCGAACAGCGCGAACACGTCGTCGGACAGGAAGCGCTGGGTATTGGCCGCGCAGCGCTCGGGCTCGTAGCCGTCGTCCATCACGCGCAGTTCGATGTTGCGCCGGGCAATGCCCCCCTGCGCGTTGAGCTGTTCGAAGTACAGCTTGGCGCCTTCATGGAAGGGCTGGCCGATCTGTGCTGCAGACCCGGTCAACGGGCAGGACTGACCCAGCACGATGGTGCCTCCCGCGTCCTGGGCGCGCACTGCGCCGGTCCAGGTGGCGGCAGCCGCCGTGCTGGCTGCGATGAACTGTCTGCGGCTGAACGCCGTCTTGGGTCGGAGCATGAACTTGCCTGTTTTTGTCACTGGAATCGGCGCCGTTGCTGCGTGCAGCCGGCTGCAAGGGTCCGCATAATAAAGACAAGCGGCGATTGCGGCATGCAAGACCGGCACCGCCCCTTGCCCGTGACGGCCTTTTCCTGTTTTTCCGGCTTTCACGGTTCTTTCGCAAAGTCCCCACCCTGTCCGAGACCGCTGCCACCATGTCCTCCGCCACGCCCCCACTCCAGGCCACCTCACAGGTGCTGGGCGCCTGCCCCCATGACTGCCCCGATACCTGCTCGCTGGTGACCACAGTCGAAGACGGCATCGCCAAAAGAGTCCAGGGCAACCCCGACCATCCGCACACGGGCGGCGTGCTCTGCGCCAAGGTCAGCAAATACACCGAGCGCAGCTACCACCCCGAGCGTGTGCTCACCCCGCTGCGCCGCGTGGGACCCAAGGGTTCCGGGCAGTTCGAGCCCGTGGGCTGGGACGAGGCGCTGGCCGACATCGCCGCCCGGCTGCACGCGCTGGCGGCGCGCGATCCCGAAACCATCCTGCCCTACAGCTACGCAGGCACCATGGGCCTGGTGCAGGGCGAGAGCATGGACCGGCGCTTCTTCCACCAGCTCGGCGCCTCGCTGCTGGACCGCACCATCTGCTCCAGCGCCGGGGGCGAGGCCCTGAACCTGACCTATGGCGGCAAGCTGGGCATGCGCGTGGAGCATTTCACCGAAAGCCGGCTCATTCTCATCTGGGGCAGCAACAGCATCGGCAGCAGCCTGCATTTCTGGCGCTATGCGCTGGAGGCCAAGCGCAACGGCGCACGCCTGGTGTGCATCGACCCGCGCAAGACCGAGACCGCCGACAAATGCCACGAGCACCTGCAGCTGCTGCCCGGCACCGATGCCGCCCTGGCACTGGCCCTGATGCACGAGCTGATCACGCACGGCTGGCTGGACCATGACTACATCGCGCGCCACACGCTGGGCTGGGAGGAACTCAAGGCCCGCGCCCTGCAGTGGCCGCCCGAGCGCGCGGCCCAGGTCTGCGGCCTGCCCGTGGAGCAGATCCGCCAGCTGGCGCGCGACTACGGCACCACCACGCCCGCGGCCATCCGGCTGAACTACGGCGTGCAGCGCGCGCGCGGCGGCGGCAATGCCGTGCGCGCCATCGCCTGCCTGCCGGCCCTGGTGGGCGCCTGGCGCCACCGTGCCGGCGGCCTGCTGCTGTCCGCCTCGGGCGCCCTGCCCGCGCAGCGCGCCCGATTGCAGATGCCGCACCTGCTGGGCGAGCGCCGCCCGCGCACCATCAACATGAGCACCATCGGCGACGCCTTGCTGCACGAAGGCGGCAACGGCTTCGGCCCGCGCGTGGACGCCATCGTGGTCTACAACAGCAATCCCGTGGCCGTGGCGCCCGAATCGGCCAAGGTCGTGGCCGGCTTTGCGCGCGAGGACCTGTTCACC
Source organism: Delftia sp. WSY_16 (assembly GCF_043104415.1). Classification (NCBI taxonomy): domain Bacteria; kingdom Pseudomonadati; phylum Pseudomonadota; class Betaproteobacteria; order Burkholderiales; family Comamonadaceae; genus Delftia; species Delftia sp. WSY_16. Next base: position 291,894 of record NZ_JBICKS010000003.1, read on the forward strand.
GTGGTGCTGGAGCAGTTCATGACCGACACGGCCGACCTGGCCGACTACGTGCTGCCGGCCACCACGCAGATCGAGCACTGGGACATCCACGGCAGCTACGGCCATACCGACGTGCTGCTCAACCGCCCCGCCATCACGCCGCTGGGCCAGGCGCGCAGCAACGGCCAGATCTTCCGCGACCTGGCCGCGCACATGGCGCGGCACGATGCCGCCTTTGCCGCCGCCCATTTCCAGACGGGAGACGAGCAACTGTGCCGCGAAGCCTTCGAGGGGCGCGGCGTGGACTTCAACGAGCTGCTGGACAAGGGCTTTGCCACCCTGGCCCTGCCCGAGGCCCCCTTTGCCGAGGGCGGCTTTCCCACGCCCTCGGGCCGCTGCGAATTCACCAGCGCCGAGCTGGCGCGGCGCGGCATGGACCCGCTGCCCGACTACCTGCCCAACTACGAAACCGCCGAAACGGATGCGCGCTACCCGCTGGCCATGATCTCGCCGCCGGCACGCAACTTTCTCAACAGCAGCTTCGTCAACGTCAAGAGCCTGCGCACCATGGAAGGCCGCCCGCTGGTGGAGCTGCACCCCGACGACGCCGCCCCGCGCGGCGTGGCCGAGGGCGACCGCGTGCGCGTCTTCAACGACCGGGGCAGCTACGAATGCCACGCAACCCTCAACGGCCGCGCGCGCCGTGGCGTGGTCAACGGCCTGGGCATCTGGTGGCGCAAGCACGGCGACAACGGCACCAATGTCAACGAGCTCACCCACCAGCGCCTGACCGACCTGGGCCGCGCGCCCAGCTTCTACGACTGCGCGGTACAGGTGCAGCGGCTGGCCTGAGCCCCGCCCCGGAGGCGGGCGATTCCTGCGCAATGGCGTCTGGCGCATCGGCACAATGGACCGCATTGCCACCACCGACAGGAGATGCCCATGCTGCAAACCGCCGTGGTCGCCGTGCGCGACCGTGCCCGGCTGCAGGAAATCGTCGGCGTGCTGCTGCGCTTCGGGCTGGCCGACCTGGTCGACACGCTGGGCCTGGCCCGCTTCGCGCCGCGCGGCAGCCAGCCCCATCCCGAGCATCCGCTGGATGCCAGCCGCCCCGAGCGCCTGCGCATGGCCCTCGAACACCTGGGCCCCAGCTTCGTCAAGCTGGGCCAGATCATGGCCACGCGCTCGGACCTGCTCGCGCCCGAATGGACGGCCGCGCTGCAGCAACTGCACAGCCACGCCGCCCCGCTGCCCTGGGAGACGGCCCAGCCGTTGATCGAGCAGTCGCTGGGCCTGCCCGTGGAGCAGGTGTTCACGCATTTCGATCCCGTGCCGCTGGCCTCGGCCTCCATGGCCCAGGTGTACCGCGCGCGGCTGCCTGCGGCCGAAGACCGGGATGACCGGGATGACCGGGAAGGCCGGGAGGACGGCAGCGGCAGCGACAGCCCCCCTGCGGCCCGCGCTGCCGACATCGAAGTCGTGGTCAAGGTCCAGCGCCCCGGCCTGCGCCCCCAGATCGAGGCCGACCTGCGCCTGCTCGAGCACCTGGCGTTGCTGGCCCAGGAACAATGGCCGCAGCTGGCACGCTACCGCCCGCGCGAGGTCACGCGCCAGTTGGGACAGGCGCTGCGCGAGGAACTGGATTTCACCGTCGAAGCCCACAACGGCGACGCCGTGGCACGGCACTTTGCGGCCCAGCCCGAGATCGTCGTGCCGGCCATCCACTGGGCATTGAGCGGGCCGCGCCTGCTGGTGCAGGACTTCGTGCCGGGCGTGCAAGCCTCGGCCGTGGGTGCGGACCCCGCGCTGGACGGCCCGCTGCTGGCGCGCCGTGGCGCCTGCGCGTTTTTGCAGATGGTGCTGCGCGACGGCCTGTTCCACGCCGACCCGCACCCGGGCAACCTGCTGGCCCTGCCCGGCAACCGCGTCGGCTTCATCGACTTCGGCATGGTCGGGCGGCTGTCTCCCCAGCGCCGCCGCCAGGTGCTGGGCCTGATGCGCGCCCTGGTCGAGGGCCAGGGCCGCAGCCTCTCGGGCGTGCTGCTGGATTGGGCGGCCGAAAGCGAAATGCCCGGCCGCGCCCCGCCCTCGGCCGCGCGCATCGAGGCTGCCGTGGACCGCTTCGTGACCCGCCACGGCCCCGGCGCCAGCAATGGCCGCCTGGTCATGTCCCGCGCCCTGCAGGACTTCATGGCCCTGGCCCGCGAAACCGGCGTGGCCCTGCCCGCCGACATGGCGCTGCTGCTCAAGGCCCTGATCACGGCCGACCAGGTGCTGCTGCAGCTGGACCCGCAATTCGACGTGGTGCAGACGGCCACGCCCCTGGTCAAGGCCCAGCTGCTGCAGCGCTACTCCCTGCGCAGCCTGGCGCGCCAGCGCCGCGCCGCCATGGCGCAATGGATGGACCTGGCCGACGACGCGCCGCACACCCTGCGGCTGGTGATGCAAAGACTGCGCTCGGGCCGGCTGCAGGCCGACCTGGACATACGCCACATCGACCGCCTCTCCCAGGCCCTGGAACGCGCCGCCACCCGCCTGGCCCTGGCCGTGGTCTCCGGCGCCTTCATCCTGGGCCTGGCCCCCGGCCTGCTGACCATGGGCCCGCGCCTGTGGGGCATCCCCCTCTTCGCCGCCCTGGGCGTGGCCGGCGCCGCCGCCAGCCTGGCCGTTCTTTTCACCACCATGCGCAGGCAGAAGGCGCTGGATTGATCGCTGGATTGGCGATGAGCAACGCCCAAAGGCACCGCCAGCACACCAGCGCCCAAACCCGCCACGGCCCAACCCAGAGACACCGAGGAAGGGCCTACGCCGGCCGCGCCGCCCCGCACCGAGGGTGTCGCCGGCTGCCCGTACGCCCCCTCCGCGAAGCGAGAAGGGGCGCCGTGCAACGGGCTACGTGCAACGGGAAGGCGCGCAGCGCCTCAGGGGGTCAGTCCAGCTTCACGCCCGCGCTCTTGATGATGGCCCCCCAGCGCTTGGACTCCGCGCGCGACATGGCCAGGAACTGCTCGGGCGTGCCGGGCAGCGCCTCCATGCCGAAGTCCTGCATGCGCTTGACCACGGCGGGGTTGGCCAGGGCCTTGTTGAGCTCGGCGTTCAGGCGCTGCACCACGGCCGGGGGCATCTTGGCCGGGCCCAGGATGCCCTGGAAGGCATAGACCTCGGTGTCGGGCACGCCGACCTCGGCCAGCGTGGGCAGCTCGGGCAGGCTGGGCACGCGCTTGCCCGTGCCGATGGCCAGGGCGCGCACCTTGCCCGACTGGATTACGGGCAGGCCCGAGGCCAGGTCCAGGAACATGCAGGGCACCTGGCCGCCCATCACGTCGGCCAGCGCGGGCGCCGCGCCGCGATAGGGGATGTGCGTCAGGAAGGTGCCCGTGCGGTTCTTGAACATCTCCATGGCCAGGTGGTGGGGCGAGCCGTTGCCGGGAGAGGCGTAGTTGACCTGGCCCGGATGCGCCTTCACGTAGGCCAGGAATTCCTTGAAGGTCTTGGCCTCGAAGTTCGGATTCACCACCAGCGCCATCGGGAAGCGGCTGATGCCGCCGATGTAGGTGAAGTCCTTTTCAGGATTGAAGGACAGCTTGCTGAACAGGTGCTCGTTGTAGGCCAGCACGGCGTTGTCGGCCGACATGATGGTGTAGCCGTCGGGCTTGGCCGTGGCCACGATCTGGGCGCCGATGTTGGTGGAGGCGCCGGGGCGGTTGTCCACCACGATGGTCTGGTTCAGCGTCTGGCGCATGGCCTCGGCCACGGTGCGCGCCAGCACGTCGGTGCCGCCGCCGGGCGGATAGGGCACGACCCAGCGGATGTTGCTGGCGGGCCAGTCCTGCGCCTGTGCAAAAGGCGCGGCCATGCCGGCGGATGAGGCCGCCACGGCGGCCAGGAATTGTCTACGGTCCATTGTTGTCTCCTGTGGGATGGGTGTGGATGGGTCCTGGCCGCGCCCTGTTGCTTTTGTTCATGGAGGCGGCGGCCGTGTGTTTCAGGGCGGGCTGGCTGCGGGGAACTCCACGCGCTGCACCTTGAAGCCCTGGGCCGCCAGCAGCGCCGGCAGGCCGCGCGTGCCCACCATGTGCAGGGCGCCCACGGCGGCGAACACGCTGCGGCCGGAGCGGATCTGCCGCGCCACTTCGCGCGCCAGGCCGGGGTTGCGGCCATAGACCATGCGGTCGTAGTCGGCGCGCTCGGCGGCATTGGCCATGCAGTCGCACCAGTCGGGCAGGCTCTCCAGCAGGTGGATGCGGCCATCGGCCCAGACGCTTGCGATCAGGCCCAGCTTCTGGGAGGCGATACCGCTTTCCAGCTGGCGCAGGCCGGACTCCACCGTCTCGGCCACGCGCGCGGGGTCGTCCGAGACCAGTTCGCGCAGTTGCAGCTCGGGCGTCTCCAGGGACAGCACGGGCTTGTCCAGCGCGCGTGCCATCCCGGCCAGAGAGAAGTCGATGCCGTAGGCCGCGTCCAGTCCCTCGCTGCGGCCGGCCAGCGACAACAGGGTGATCACCTGGGCGTCGGGGCGCAGCAGGGCCAGCTCGGGGCCGGCGCAGGCCAGGCGCCTTTGCTCCTCAAGCCGGCGCTGGAGATCGCCGCGCAGCGGCGGCGCATCGGGCCGCGCCTGCATGCCGGCGAACAAGACCTTCATGACCTCGGGATCGAGGATGTTCAGCTCCAGCGCCAGGCTGTCGGAGGCGCGCAGCGCGTCCGCCACCGTGGGGCCGGGCACGCTCCAGCCGAGCTTGGCCGCGTGCATGGTCCCGTAGAGCCAGCTGGTGCGGCCCCGGTGCTCGATGCGCCACAGCAGCCCACGGTCCTGCGCCTTGCGCTGCAGGGCGCGGATCTCGTCCGTGCCGGGCATGCGCGCCTCGGGCGGGCAGGTGACGGGGTCCGCGGCCGGGGGCGCCGCGAATGCCCCCGCCAGCGGCGACAGCGCCAGCGCGGCCAGGCCGGCGCGCAGCGACCTGCCCGCCAGGCGCCACCAGGGTGCGCAGACGCGGCTCATTCGGCAGGCTCGACGATGTTCTGGTCGATGGCGCCGAAGATGCTCTGGCCGTCCTTGCCCTTCATCTCGATGCGGATGGTGTCGCCAAAGCGCATGAACTCGGTCTTGGGCGCGCCGTCCTGGATGGTCTCTATGCAGCGCTTCTCTGCGATGCAGCTGTAGCCCTTGGGCCACTCCATGCGCCGGTTCTTGCCCTTGCCGCTTTCCACGCCCTTGTTGCTCACGGTGCCGCTGCCCACGATGGAGCCGGCGCGCACATTGCGCGTCTTGCAGATATGGGCGATGAGCTGGCCGAAATGAAAGCTCATGTCCTCGCCCGCATCGCACATGCCGACCTTGCGGCCGTTCCAGGTGGACTGCAGCATCAGGTGCAGGCGGCCGCCCTTCCAGGCGTCGCCCAGCTCGTCCAGCGTCACGGCCACGGGGCTGAAGGAGGTGGCAGGCTTGGACTGGAAGAAGCCGAAGCCCTTGGACAGCTCATTGGGGATCAGGTTGCGCAGGCTCACGTCGTTGGCCAGCATGACCAGGCGCACGCCGCCCAGCGCACGCTCGGGCGTGGCGCCCATGGGCACGTCGGCGGTGATGACGGCGATCTCGGCCTCGAAGTCGATGCCCATGGACTCGCTGGGCACCACCACATCGTCGCAGGGGCCCAGGAAATCGTCGCTGCCGCCCTGGTACATCAGCGGGTCGGTGTAGAAATTGGCGGGCACCTCGGCGCCGCGCGCCTGGCGCACCAGCTCCACATGGTTGATGTAGGCCGAGCCGTCGGCCCATTGGTAGGCGCGTGGCAGCGGCGCCATGCACTGGCGCGGATCGAAGGCAAAGGCATGGACCGCCTTGCCGCTGTTGAGCAGGTGGTAAAGGTCCTGCAGCTGGGGCGCCATGTAGCTCCAGTCGTCGAGCACCTGCTGCATGCGGCTCGCTATGCCGGTCGCATAATGGGCCTGGCTCAGGTCGCGTGACACCACGACCAGTTGCCCGTCCCGCGATCCGTCCTTGTATGTGGCAAGTTTCATGCTGCTCCCCCGTGCCGCCGCCGCGCGCCACGGCATCCGGGCAGCGGCCTGGATACCCATGGCGACGCAGCCACGAATTACGATAAGTTAAATTGATTTAACTAAACAAAACCAAATTCTATTGCAATGGACAAGGAACGCGCAGGGATTCAATCGGTCGAGGTCGGTTTTACATTGCTGGAGGCGCTGACGCGCGCCCGGGGCCCGCAGATGCTCAAGGACTTGGCGTCCGACGCCGGCATGAGCGCCGCCAAGGCGCACCGCTACCTCGTGAGCTTCCAGCGCATCGGCCTGGTTACCCAGGACGCGCGCACCTCCCGCTACGACCTGGGCCCGGCCTCGCTCAAGCTGGGCCTGGCATCGCTGGCGCGGCTGGACCCCGTGCGACTGGCGCGCGAACGCATGCCCGCGCTCATGGAACGCATCCACCACACGGCGGCCATCGCCGTCTGGGGCAACCACGGGCCGACCATCGTGCACTGGGAGGAAAGCGCGCAGTCGGTCACCGCCAATCTGCGCCTGGGCGACGTCATGCCCATGCTGGCCTCGGCCACCGGGCGCTGCTTCGCGGCCTGGCTGCCGCGCGAGGTCACGGCCCCGCTGCTGGAGCCAGAAGTGGACAAGGCCCGCCGCATCCAGCGCAAGGACCTGCCGCTCACCCCCGAGGCCATAGACGCCATGCTGGCCGAGGTGCGCGAGCGCGGCACCGCCCGCGTGGTCGATACCGTGCTGCCCGGCATCGTGGCCTTTTGCACGCCGGTCTTCGACTCCTCGGGCCATATCGTGCTGGGCCTGACCACGCTGGGCTCGATTGCCACCTTCGACCCCGAATACGGCGGCGCCATCGATGCGCCGCTGCGCGAGGCCTGCGTGCAGCTGTCCCAGGACCTGGGCTGGAATGCCTGAGATGAAGCTACACCCCCTGAGTCGCTTCGCGCCTTCCCCCTGGAAGGGGGACGACAGCCTCGCTGCGGGGCGGCGCGGCCGGCGTAGGCCCTTGCTCGCTGTCCCTGGCCTTGGGCCGCGCCGGTTTCATGGGCTGTGGGTGGCGCGCAGCACTATGGATAACTGACATGAGCCTGCGCCAGCGCGCCCTGCCCGCCCTCACCGCCGTGGTGCTGGGCGGCCATGCGCTGGCCCTGCTGGGCCTGCCGCTGTGGAACCAGGTATCGGCACCGCGCACCGAGGTGGCGGCCATGCAGACACGGGCGCTGTCCCTGCCCGAGCCACCCGCTCCCCCGCCTGCCGCCGCGCCCGAGACACCTGCGCCCGTACCCAAGCCGCAACCCCGCCCTCGCCCCAAGGTCCAGCGCCCGACACCCGCCGCGCCCACCGCACCCGTGGCCGAGCCGCTGGACACGCCCATCCGCGAAACCGTGGAGCCCTTGCCGATGGCCGCAGCGCAGGAGCCTGCCGCATCGGACGCCTCGGAAACCGCCCGTGCTGCTGCCGATACGGGTGCCGGCAGCGAGCCAACCCCGGCCACACCGCCGGCGCCGCCCGCTCCCAAGCCCGAACCCGAAACACCGTCCGCTCCCTCGGCCGGCCCGGCCCAGGGCATGGCCATCACCTCGCCCGACGGCACGCCGCTGGCCTCCGACGCCCCCGTTCCCGTGCAACTGCCCGATCCCGCTCGGCTGTCGTTCGCCGTCACCGGCCAGGCCAAGCGCTTCAACTATTCGGCCAATGCCGAGCTGGTCTGGCGCCATGCCAACGGCCAGTACCAGGCCAGCCAGGAAGTCAGCCTGTTCCTGCTGGGCTCGCGCTCGCAGACCAGCGAGGGCCGCATCACCGACAGGGGCCTGGAGCCCAGCCGCTTCAATGACAAGGCGCGCAAGGAGCAATCGGCGCAGCTGGCGTTCGACCAGAACCTGGCGCGCTTCAGCACGGGCGCGCCCGACGCGCCCATCGCGCCCGGCGCGCAGGACCGGCTCAGCGTGTTCCTGCAGCTGTCGGCCCTGCTGGCGGCGGCGCCGCAGCGCTACCCGGCGGGCACGCAGATCAGCTTCATCACCGTCAGCGCGCGGCGCGCCGACCGCTGGACCTTCCGCGTGGGCGAGACCGAGACCCTGGAGCTGCCCTCGGGCAGCACGCAGGCGCTGCGGCTGGACAAGATCGCGGCGGCCGGCGATGACCAGCAGGCCTCGCTGTGGCTGGCGCCGTCCATGCAATACCTGCCCGTGCGCATCCGGCTGGCGCAGGACAACGGCGACTTCGCCGATCTGCAGCTCAAGAGCCGCCAGGCGCCATGACACAGGGGCCACCGGTGGGACACCGGTGATTTCCCGGTAGTCCTGCACTTGCAGCCAACGCCACCGCCCGCCTACCACAGCGCGGCCTGCGGCACACGCCGCAGCGCATGCCAATCCGTGGAATACTGCATGCAAGTGCCTGCGATAGATCGGGACCCCCACGGTCCTTGAAATCCGGTGCTTCGCAGCCATGTAGGCTGTGCGACGCCCGGCAACGGGCCAGAAAGGGAACACCATGCAAATGCTTTACGACTCCGAATCTTTTGTGGTGCTCCATCTGCGTCCCGACATGGATCCGGATGCAGCGGCCGGCGAAGCTGCGGTCGATGCCGCCCGTCAGCTGCCACGCCACGGCTTCGAAATCGTGGACAAGCGCTCGGGCAAGGAGGTCTATCTGGACGGCTCCTGGGCCGAGATGTTCCAGAAGCAGATCATCGCCTGGCAGCAGGACGCCCCCACCGAGGAAGAGGTCGAGGACGCCCTGGAGCGCTACGCCGGCCTGGCCCAGCAGCCTGTCGTGGTCCACTGACAGCACACAGCGCACGGTCCCGTGAAGGGACTTCGCGCCAGGCCCGCCGCAGGTTCTCTGCGGCGGGCCTTTTCTTTGGGCGCGGCCATTGCGCGCACCCTGGTGCTTTCACCGATCCGCAGGCTGCGCCTGCTGCCTAGAATCGCCGCACAGGTTCAAGATTTGAAGACCATCTGTGAGATGGTCTTGTCGCGCCTGTACGGTTTGCCGGCCTCTTGCAGAAACACAGGAGGCCAGCATGCAGACCAGCATCCACAGGGTTCGCGGCGTTCAGGATGTCATCGCCTACATCGACGCACGCCAGGGCATTTCAGGCCGCGCCGGCACCATCTGGTGGCTGGCCCTCGGCGGACTTTTCCTCGACGCATTCTCCAACTCCGCACTCAGCGTGGGCCTGGGCCCCATGACGCGCGACCAGCAGCTGACGCCGGCCGAAGTGGCCTGGATGACGTCGCTGGCCTCCTGGGTGTCCATCGCCTTCAATCCCATCGGCGGCTGGATGGCCGACCGCTGGGGCCGCATGCGCCCGCTGGTCATCGCCAAGGTGCTGGCCGTGGCCGGCGCGCTGCTGGTCAGCATGGCGCCCGACTACGCCACCATCCTCTTCGGACGCTTCTTCGTGGGCGCGGCCTATGGCATCGACTTCGCCATCGCCATGGCGGTGCTGGCTGAATTCACGCCCGCCCGCCTCAAGAGCCGGCTCAATGTCTGGCAGGGCATGTGGTACATGGCCGTGTGCAGCAACCTGGTGCTGGCGCTGTGGTTCCATTCCTGGGATGTGGGCGATTCGCTGTGGCGCTATTCGGTGGCCGCCACGGCGGTGTTCGGCCTGTTCATCCTGGGCATGCAGGCCGCGCTGCTGGTGGAAAGCCCGACCTGGCTGGCACGCAAGGAGCGGCTGGATGACGCCGCCCGCGCCATGACGCGCATCTACGGCGCACACGGCCAGCGCTTCGAGGCCGCGCCGCCCGCCGAACGCCTTCCCGTGCTCAACCCGGCGCGGCGCGGGCTGGCCAATGTGCTGCTGATCTTTCGCGGCATCTACCTGCCGCGCACGCTGCTGGCGGCCACGGTGCAGATAGGCCAGTCCATCCAGTACTTTGCCGTGGGCTGGTACCTGCCGCTGATCAGCGCCTCGCTGTTCGGCAAGGACTTCCGCGAGGCCACGCTGGGCGCGCTGGTGTTCAACGTGTTCGGCATCGTCGGCGGCTTCCTGTCGCCCGTCATCGGGCGCAGGCTGGGCCTGCGGCGGGCCTCGGCCTTCGGCTTTGCGCTGGTGTTCCTGATGCTGCTGGTGCTGGGCCTGTTCAACGGCCGCATGCCGATCTGGCTGGCCGTGGCCGTGCCCTCGCTGTTCATCCTCTTTCATTCGGGCGGGCCCGGCGCCAACGGCAAGAGCCTGTCCACGCTGTCGTTCCGCAGCGAGCTGCGCGCGGGCGCCAACGGCGTGATCGGCGCGCTGGGCGCCATGGGCGCGGCGCTGGGGCTGCTGGTGTTCCCGCTGTTCCGCCAGCAGTACGGGCTGGAGAACACCTTCCTCATCCTGTCCGTGGTGCCGCTGCTGGCCAGCATCGTCTGCTTTTCCATCCGCTGGGACCCCACGCGCACCACGGTGAACCCCGACGACGAGCCCGGCGCGCCCCAGTTCGCGGACGACGCCGCCCCGCCCGCCAAGATCGCTCAAACCACCGCCTGAAAGAGAACACCCCATGCACCATGAAGCCGTGATCCTTTGCATCGACGAAGGCACCTCGGGCACGCGCGCCGCCGTCGTGGGGCGCGACGGGCAGGTGTCCGCCCAGGACTATCTGCCGCTGGAAATCCACTGCCCGCGCCCCGGCGTGGTCGAGCAGGACGCCGACCTGCTGCTGGAGCGCACGCTGGACGTGTGCCGCCGCGCCATCGCCCGCGCCCAGGGCAGCGGCCAGCAGATCGTGGCCCTGGCCATTGCCAACCAGCGCTGCTCGGCCGTGCTCTGGGACACGGCCACGGGCCGTTCGCTGGCGCCCATCATGGTCTGGCAGGACTCGCGCCACCGCGACGAACTGGCCCTGCTGGCCGGCGACTGGGATGCGCGGCTGATCCGCCACGCGGGCCGGCCCGTGGGCGTGCGTTCGCCCTACCTGTGGGCCGCGCGCAAGCTGCGTGAGGATACGGCCGTGGCTCGTGCCTGGCAGCAGCGCCGCCTGGCCTTCGGCACCATCGACTCCTGGCTGCTGTGGCATCTGTCGGATGCGCGCGCCGTGGTCACCACGCCCACCAATGTGACCTCGGGCAACGCCTATGCGCTGGGCGATCACCGCTACCTGCAGGACTGGCTGGACGCGCTGGAGTTTCCCGCCGAGTTGCTGCCCCGCCTGTGCGAGGACGTGCAGGACTTCGGCCGCACGCGCACCGAGCTGCTGGGCCTGGCCGTGCCCATCCTGGCCTGCGCGGGCGACCAGCATGCGGCCGCCGTGGGCCTGGGCTGCCTGGAGCGGGGCCAGGCGCTGTGCGTGCATGGCACGGGCAGCTTCGTCGATGTGCTCACGGGAACAAAGCTGCCCGCGCATGACGCGGCCCATGAAAGCTCGCTGACCATGACGGCGCGGCGCATGGACGGTGTCTCGCGCTATGCCATCGAGACCTATGTGCCCACCACGGGATCGGCGCTCAACTGGATCTGCGAGAAGCTGCAGTGGTTCGACAACCCGCAGCAGATCAGCACCCTGGCCCGCGAGGCCAAAACGCCGACCGACCTGGTCTTCATCCCCGCGCTCACCGGCCTGCGCCTGCCGGCCATGGAGCCGGGCGCGCGGGCCTCGATCTCGGGCGTGTCCATGGCCACCTCGCGGCCGCAGCTGGCGCGCTCCATCCTCGAAGGCATTGCGCATTCCGTGGCCTCCTGCGTGCAGGCGGACGAGGCGGCCGCAGGCACCGAGGTGGGCGAGCTGCTGGTGGGCGGCGGCCTGTCGGGCAGCGATGCGCTGCTGCAGATCCAGGCCGACCTGGGCGGCCTGCCCGTGCGCCGCCTGGCCGATACCGACAAGGCCAGCCTGCGCGGCATCGCCTTCATGGCCGGCAGCGCAGGCCTGCTGTGGGACGGGCTGGAGCAGGCCTGCGCCACGCTGCGCACCGAAGCGGTCTTCACCCCGCGCATGGCCGCCGACGAGCGCGGCGAGCGCCGCCGCATCTGGCGCGCCCGCGTGGGCGACGAACTGGCCCGCGCCCGGGCCCCCGGGCGCAGCGCCGCCCTGGAGGGCTGCGCATGATGCAATGGCCCTTTGGCAAGGAGCGCAGGGACAGCGCCATGCTGACCCAGACCGCGCCGCTGCAGCTGCAGCGCGCGGACCAGCTCGCGCGGCTGGGTGACGAGGCCTTCGACCTGCTGGTCATCGGCGGCGGCATCACGGGTGCCTATGCGGCGCTGGACGCCAGCCTGCGCGGCCTGCGCGTGGCGCTGGTGGAGAAGGACGACTTCGCCTCGGGCACCTCGTCCAAGTCCTCCAAGATGGTGCACGGCGGCCTGCGCTACATCGAGCAGGGCAACCTGGGGCTGGTGCGGCACTCGCTGCTGGAGCGCCAGCGCCTGCGCCGCAATGCGCGGCACCTGGTGCAGCGCCTGCCCTTCCTGTTTCCCGTGATGGAGCGCGACGGCGTCTTCGACGCCCGGCTGGCCAAGGCCTTCGGCAGCCTGCTGTGGACCTATGACCTGGCCGGCGGCTGGCGCGAAGGCATCCTGCACCGCAAGCTCGGCAAGGCCGAGGTGCTGTCGCACTGCCCGACCTTCCGCGAAGAGCAGCTCCTGGGCGGCTACATGTACTTCGATGCACGCGTGGACGATGCGCGGCTCACGCTGGCCGTGGCGCGCACGGCGGCCTTCCATGGCGCGGCCGTGCTCAACCATGCCCGGGCCACCGCCATCACGCGCAACGCCCACGGCGGCGTGGACGGCGCCATCGTCCAGGCCGATGGCCGCGAGATCACGGTGCGCGCGCGCAGCGTGGTCATGGCCACGGGCGTCTGGCTGCGCGACTGGGATGGCCGCAGGCCCGACCAGCAGGCGCAGCTGCACGTGCGCCCCGCCAAGGGCGTGCACGTGGCCATTCCCTGGCTGCGCATACGCAACGACTGCACCGTCACCATCCCCGTGCCGGGCCGCAGCCGGCGCGCCACCATCACGCGCTGGGGCGATGTGTCCTACCTGGGCACCACCGACGAGGACTATGCGGGCAGCCTGGACGACGTGCACTGCACGCGCGCCGAGCTGGACTTCCTGCTCGAAGGCGCCCGATCGGCGCTCAAGGTGGACCTGTCGCCCGAGGACGTGGTCGGCTCCATCGCCGGCTGCCGCCCCCTGGTCGGCCCGCCCGGCGGCAAGACCGTGGAGATGAAGCGCAACCACGAGATCCATGTGGCAGCCGACGGCCTGGTCACCATCGTCGGCGGCAAGCTCACCACCTCGCGCCACATGGCCGAGCAGACCGTGGACGCCGTGGAAAAGCTGCTGGGCCGGCGCACGCGCTGCACCACCGCCTCCGCCTTCCTGCTGGGCGCGGCCGGCTACGACGCCCAGGCCATCACGGCCACGGGCGGACTGTCGGCCCACCTGGGCGAGCGCTACGGCACGGAGGCGCGCTTCGTCAGCGACATCCTCGACGCGCATCCCGCGCTGGCCCGGCCCATCGTCGAGGGACTGCCCCACACCGAGGCCGAAGTCCTCTACGCCGCGCGCCACGAAATGGCGCGCACGGTGGAAGACGTGCTCTCGCGCCGCATGCGCGCACGCCTCATGGCGCGCGATGCGTCGGCCCGCGCCGCAGCGCGCGTGGGCGACATCCTGGCCCAGGAACTGGGGCTGGCACCTGCGCAGATAGCGCAGCAGATCCACGACTACCGCCGCGCCATGGAGCGCGAGAAACAGATTTTGATGGGAGACATCCAATGCTGAGCAAAGACGCAATCGCCCGCGGCTACAACCGCCGCAACTACGTGGTGGGCGCCCCCACGACCCCGGGCTGGGCGGCGCAGGCCGCACCCGCATCCGAAGGTGCGGCCACTGGCAGCCCCTGCGGCCTGCAGCACGAGCCCGTGGCCGTACCCGAGGCTGTGCTCGCCGCGCTGCGCGCCGCCTGCGACCGCGTGCAGACCGAGCGCGCCGACATCGTGGCCGGCACGCGCGACTGGTGGGCGCGCACCATGGTGGCCGAGACCTCGGGCCACCCGGCCACGCCGCAGGCCGTCATCGCCCATGCATCCACCGTGGAGCAGGTGCAGGCCGTGATGCGCATTGCCGACGCGCACGCCATTCCCGTCACCGTCTCGGCCGGGCGCAGCAACGTCACGGGCGCGGCCCTGCCCCTGCGCGGCGGCATCGTGCTGGACCTGTGCGAACTCAATCGCTTCATCGCCATGGACGAGCAAAGCCAGATCGTCGAGGTCGAGGCCGGCATGTTCGGCGACGTGTTCGAGGAAACCATCCAGCGCCGCCACGGCATGACCATGGGCCACTGGCCCTCGTCCTTCGGCATCAGCACCGTGGGCGGCTGGGTGGCCTGCCGGGGCGCGGGCCAGCTGTCCACGCGCTACGGAAAGATCGAGGACATGGTCCACGGCATGGACGTGGTGCTGGCCGATGGCCGCCTCGTCACCGTGGGCGGCTACGCGCGCGCGGCCATCGGGCCGGACCTGCAGCAGCTGTTCATCGGCTCGGAAGGCACGCTGGGCGTGATCGTGCGCATCCGCTTCAAGCTGCACCGCCTGCCCGACCACGGCCGCGCCATCGCCTATGGCTTCGCCAGCTTTGCCCAGGGCCTGGAGGCCTGCCGCCAGATCCTGCAGCAAGGCGCCAACCCCGCCGCGCTGCGGCTGTACGACGCGCTGGAAAGCGGCGTGCAATTCGGCCGCAGCGACCTCAACGTGCTGCTGATCGCCGACGAAGGCGCGCCCGAGATCGTCGATGCCGTCATGGCCATCTGCGAACGTGTGTGTGCACCCTTGGGTGAACGGCTGGACGGCGCCGCCACCCTGGAGCGCTGGCTGGACACGCGCTACCTGACCGGCAAGAGCGCCGAGGGCTTCAAGAAAGGCCCGGGCTTCGTCGCCGACACGCTGGAGATGTGCGGCCCCTGGAAAGACCTGCCGGCCATCTACGAGGAAGTGGTCGCCGCCCTGCAGGCCATCCCCGGCACCCTGGCCGGCTCGGCCCACCAGTCGCATGCCTATGTGGATGGCGCCTGCCTGTACTTTTCGCTGCGCGGCGAGGTGGCCGTGGACCAGCGCGCCCAGTGGTACCGCGCGGCCTGGGACGCGGCCAACGCCGTGCTGCTGCGCCACGGCGCCACGCTCAGCCACCACCACGGCGTGGGCCTGCTGCGCGCGCCCTACATGCGGCAGTCGCTGGGCCCGGCCTTTGCGCTGCTGGAGGCCACCAAGCGCATGCTGGACCCCAAGAACCTGCTCAATCCCGGCAAGCTGGGGCTGGACCTCTGACATGGGCCGCCCGGACAACTCCCTGGGCGCGCGGCTGGCGCGCCGCCCCGTCATCGCCACCCTGTACGGGGCCGAGCAGATGGACGCGCTGCTGGCCAGCCAGGCCGAAGTCGCCATCGTCGCCAACATCGAACTGCGCCGGCTGCGCTCGGTGATCTCCACCATCACCGGGGCGGGCAAGATCGCCATCGTCAACATCGACAGCTGCGACGGCATCTCGCCCGACAAGGGCGGCGTGGACTACCTTGTGGACCTGGGCGCCAGCAGCCTGCTGTCCACGCGCGTGGCCACCATCCAGCGCGCCAACAAGGCCGGGCTGCTGACCATGCAAAAGGTCTTCGTCACCGACCGCTCCACCTGGCCGCGCAGCATCAAGGCCGTGGAGCAGAGCGACCCCAACCTCGTGCAGATCATGCCCGCCCCCATGCTGGCCCACATCACCGAGGCCGAGCGCCGCATCCTGCCGCCGCTCGTGGCCTCGGGCTTCGTCTGCAGCCAGGAGCAGGTCCAGCAGGCGTTGGCCGGTGGGGCGATTGCGGTATCGACCAGCGACAGTGGGCTGTGGTGAGGTGGGCCCTAGGCCGTGCGCGACGCGGCCGGCCCGCGCGCCTCCACCCAGCGGAACAGCGGCGCCACCAGCAGCAGCACGGCGATCAGCCGGCAGACCTGGAAGGCCGTGACCACGGGCACGCCCAGTTGCAGCACCTTGGCGGTGATGGCCATCTCGGTGATGCCGCCCGGCGAGGTGCCCAGCAGCAGCGTGACCCAGGGCAGGTCCACGGCCAAGTGCAGCAGCCAGGCAAAGCCCGCGCAGATCGCCATGAGCCCCACGGTGCCCACGGCCACGGAGCCCAGCCAGCGCGGCGCGGTGTGCAGGAATTCGCGCTTGAAGCGCACGCCCAGGCTGATGCCGATCACCAGCTGCGCCGCATTGACCAGGGCCTGGGGCACGGCCGACAGTTCCTGGCCGCACATGGTCAGCAGCATGGACACCAGCAGCGCTCCCAGGAACCAGGGGTTGGCGCGCCTGAGCCGGTCCATGGCCCAGGCGCCCAGGCCCGTGAGCACGGCCAGCAGCGCCAGCCCCGGCCATTCGACGATGCGGATGCTGGGCGGCGTCAGCCCCTCCAGCCCGTGCAGGCCACTCCACTGCAGCGCGAACGGAATGCTCACGGTGACGATGACCAGGCGCAGGCTGTGGCTGGCCGCCACCAGGTCGGTGCGCGCGTTCTCGCGCTCGGCCAGCAGCGTCATCTCCGACGCCGCGCCAATGGCGCCAGCGAAATAGGTGGTGGCGCGCATCTCGCCAGCCGGTATCTGCGGCATGCGCGGCGCATGCACGCGGTACAGCCAGGCGCCGAAGCCCCAGCCCAGCAGCAGCGCCCAGACAATGGCCACGGCAATCGCCCACCACAGCCCCGCGATCAACTGCACCACGGCCGGCGTGAAGTACAGGCCCAGCGAGGCGCCGATGATCCACTGCCCGCCGTTGCGCAGCCGGCCCGAACTGGCCGTGGGCGCGCCCAGGATGGAGGCCAGCGAGGTGGCGATCAGCGGCCCCAGCATCCAGGGCAGCGGCGTGCGCAGCCACAGGCACAGCTGGGCGGCGGCAAGGGCGCCCAGCAGGGTCAGTGCGATGCGAAGCAGGAAAATGGGGCGGCGCTCGGGCATGGCAGGCGAGGCGGGGTCAGGTCCAAAGCCTGCGAGTATCGCCGCGCCGGCTCCCGCGCGCTGCCGGCGGCGCTATCTCCGTGACAGGTCCGCGCCGCGCCGCACGGCCATCTCACGGCCCATGGCCGCCTGCGTTGCCTCTGGCAGCAGGCCGCGCGCCTGGGGGTAGGCCAGCCGCTCTTCATTCTCGACATGGCTGGCATAGCAGGCCGCGAAGCGTTCGAACACCGCCTCGTCAGCCGCGCCAAAGCCCTGGCAACGCCCCTCGGCCATGTCCAGCAGCGGCTGGCGCGCCAGCGCCCAGTCGGCGCTCATCAGGCCGTGCTCGCGCTGCAGGCGCTGCACCAGGGCCACGGTCTGCGCATCGCCCTGCTCCAGCAGCGGGGGGAAGACATGCAGCTCTTCGTCCTCATGGTGCAGCGGCGCCGCCTGGTCGAAGTAGCGCAGGATGTCGCGCGCCGCCTGGCGTGCGCTGTCGTCGCAACCTTTGGTCCGGAGATGCACGCGCAGCCGGTCCAGCAGCGCCAGCATGCGCAGCACGCGCTCGTGGCAGGCTTCGAGCATCTCGAAGGGCTGGTCGAAGCCCGTGCCGGGCGCGCGCCAGCCGGGCACGGCATCGCCCTGCGGGCGCGGGGCCACGGTAACTTTCACCCACAGCTCCCCAGATGGCCGCAGGCCGTGCAGTACTCGCAGCCGTCCTTGCGGATCACGGCATGGGCGCCGCATTCCTCGCATTTGCGGCCGGCCATGACCATGGGGTCGGTGGCCAGGGCCTCGGGCTCGGGCAGCGGCGATGGGGCGGGCGGTGCGCCGCCGCCGCGCCGGGCCAGGATGTTCTGCACCGCATAGGCGATGGCGGCCACCTCGGAGTCGTGCCACATGGGCACGCGTGTGCCGTCGTCGCGCTGGTGGGTGCCCAGGCGCACGGGGCCCCGGTCCCAGGCCACCTTGCGCATGTCGCTGAGGGCGCGCTCCAGGAAGCCGCCGCGCGCGGCCAGTGACAGCAGGCGCATGCTGGAGGTCACCCATTGCTGGGACTCGCCGCTCTGGCCCACGGGCATGAAGAATTCGATGGCGCGGTCCACCGTGCGGCCATCGGGCAGGACCACGGGCAGGAAGGAGACGACCAGGTACAGGCGCTTGGGGCCCTGCTGGGTCCAGTACTCGATCTTCTCGGCCACGGCATCCAGCGCGCCCTGGGGGCGGCTTTCTATCACGGTGCGCAGCGGGTCGGGTGCGGAAGCCGCAGCCCCTGCCGGCGCGGGGGAGGCCGGCTTTTCAGCAGATTCGGGCGCATGGGTCTCGAGCACGGAGCCCAGGATGGTGTTGGGCCGGTAGGTGGCCAGGCCCTTGAGGCTGGCCTTCCAGGCCTGGCGGTACAGGTCCTTGAAGTCCTCGTAGGGATAGTCGGCGGCCACGTTGACGGTCTTGGAGATCGCCGTGTCCACGAAGGGCTGCACGGCCTGCATCATGGCGATGTGGCCGGCCGCAGGCATCTGCAGCGCGCTGACGAAGTACGCGGGCAGCTGCTGCACGTCGCCGCCCAGCGAGCGGTACAGGCGCCAGGCATGGTCCTCGACCGCGTACTCGGCGCTGCCGCCATCGGCCGTGCGTTTCTTGCGCTTGTAGGTCCAGGAGAACGGCGGCTCTATGCCGTTGGAGGCGTTGTCGGCAAAGGCCAGGCTGACCGTGCCCGTGGGCGCGATGGACAGCAGGTGGCTGTTGCGTATGCCGTGCGTGCGTATGCGCTGGCGCAGCGCATCGGGCAGGCGGCTGGCGAAGGTGCCTTCGGCCAGGTAGCCATCGGCGTCGAACTTGGGGAAGGCCCCCTTCTCGCGCGCCAGCTCCACCGAGGCGCCATAGGCCGCATCGCGCATGCGCTCGGCAATGCGCGCGGCCATGGCACGGCCCTCGGGCGCGTCGTAGCGCAGGCGCAGCATGGCCAGCGCATTGCCCATGCCGGTGAAGCCCACGCCGATGCGCCGCTTGGCCTCGCTTTCCTCGCGCTGCTGCGGCAGCGGCCACCAGGTCAGCTCCAGCACGTTGTCCAGCGCACGCACCTGCACGCCCACGGCGCGCTCGAAGGCCTCGAAGTCGAACACAGGCTCGCCCGCGAAGCCGAACGGATGGCGCACGAAGCGCGTGAGGATGACGGGGCCGAGGTCGCAGCATCCGTAGGAGGGAAGCGGCTGTTCGCCGCAGTTGTGCACATACAGGCCATTGGCGTCGAAGGCGTGGCAGTCTGCCACCGTGACGTCATAGACCATTTCCTCGCCGTCGCTCTCCAACGCCTGGACGGTGGCAGTGAAGCGCTCACGGTTCGGGGTGCGCCGGTACTGGGCCAGGGCCTGCTCCAGCCGTTCGGCCTTGTCGGTATCCGCAAGGCCTATGCGGTCGGCAAAGATGCCAAGGTTGTCGCCGCTGATGACCAGTTCATGCTGTGCCTGGGTTGCATAGTCGCGCTGGCCGCCTTTGCCGTCGGGCATGGCGCGCAGTTGGGCTGGCCGACGGTTCTCATAAATCGTCGACGCCATGCCCTGGCGCAGCAGCATGCGCTGCACGGTACGCAGCAACTCAGAATCGCTCTGGGACAGGCGCAGGCTCACGCCCTTGTCCTGTGTGCCCTGGACCGATCCATCGGCATCAAACAGGCCGCGCAGCAGCCCTGCGGAAAATGCAGAAGAGGCCGCTTCCATGGACTTGGTGATGCACTTGCACCCTGGCTCCATCCCCATGCCAAGCGCCAGATCGCGCAATGCGGCACTGGCCATGCGCGCCTCGCCAAGTCCCGCCACTGGCCGCTGGAATCCACGGAAATCCGCGCGGTGGCGCAAGCTGGCTGCTGCAGCCTCAGCGGCCTGCATGATGCCTGCCGCGCCCGTGGCGGCATAGGCCACCGCACTGCTGGCGTTGCCTGCGACCTGGCGCAGCTCGGGCGCCCATACGCTGATCACGGCCTTGTCGGCCTTGAGGGTTCCATCGCCTATCAGCAGGCCCAGCAGGTAGCCTTCGGCCTCGGTGCCCTGCCCATCCCAGCCTTGAAACGCACGGTGGTTATGAAGCAGTACCTCGTCGCCTGCCTGCAGTTGGGCGGCCGGAGTCCATTCGGCCTGCAACGCATAGCGCGTGCGGCGAGCGACACGCCGCACCAGATGGTCTGCGGTCAGGCGCAGCACCTGGCCCTCGCGTGTAGTCAGCCGCAGCACCGGCTTGCGGCCGGTGGCGAAGAAGCCCGCGCTTTCGGTGGCGTAAACCTGGCCGTCGACCACGGCGCCAAATGTCTTTCCGACGAGGTCTGCAACCTGGGCTGGTCCCGACTCGGTGAGTACCCAGGTATCTGCCGTGACGCAAGGATTCGTCGCCGCGATCTCCTCGCAGTAGCGCAGGTTGTTGTCGTCGTTGATGTGGTCCAGGAAGAGGATGCCGGGCTCGGCGAAGTCGTAGGCCGAGCGCATGATGGTGTCCCACAGCGTGCGGGCGGGCAGGGTCTGGTAGACCCACTGGCCGTCGGCGCGCTGGTGGGCACCCTGCTCCAGCAAGGCGGTGCCGGGGCGGGCGCGATGCACCAGGTGCCAGGGCTGATCTTCGGCCACGGCCTGCATGAAGGCGTCGCTGACGCCGACCGAGACGTTGAAGTTGTTCCAGCGGCCCGGCGTGCGCTTGGCGGTGATGAATTCGAGCACGTCGGGGTGGTCGATGCGCAGCACGCCCATCTGGGCGCCGCGCCGCGCGCCCGCGCTTTCCACGGTGGCGCAGGACTGGTCGAAGACGTTGATGTAGCTGCACGGGCCCGAGGCCAGCGAGGCGGTGGCGCGCACCTCGGCGCCACGGGGGCGGATGCGCGAGAAGTCGTAGCCCACGCCGCCGCCGCGGCGCATGGTTTCGGCGGCTTCGCGCAGGGCTTCGTAGATGCCGGGGTAGCCGCCGTCGTCCACGCCCTGGATGCAGTCGCCCACGGGCTGCACGAAGCAGTTGATCAGCGTGGCCTGCAAGTCGGTGCCGGCCGCGCTCATGATGCGCCCCGCGCCTATGGCGCCGGCCTGCAGGTTGGCCAGGAACAGGGCCTCGCATTCGGCGCGGCGCGCCTCGGGCTCGACCGAGGCCAGGGCGCGGGCCACGCGGGCGTAGAGCTCGCCCACGCCGGTCTCGCCGTCCTTGAGGTATTTCTCGCGCAGCACATCGAGGCTGATGGGCTGCAGATCCGCCGCGTCCTGCGCGCGGCCCAGGTTTTCGCGATGCATTGGCATGGCTCCCGTGTTGACTTGCCTGCCGCCGTCCCTGGCACTTGCTCGGGCCTCAGTCGACAAGCACTTGTCCATCATGCTCCACGTAGGGCGGGTACGGCCCGGTGCCGCTGTGCGGAGCTTGAGATGCCGCAACAAAGCGGCCGGTCTGGACATCGAAGACATGGACTTCGCCGTCTTCGATGACATAGTGCCATCCGTGCAGGCTGAGCTGCCCGGCCTCTACCCGCGATCGCACCATGGGATAGGCCATCAGCCGTTCGAGCTGCAGCACGACGGCGCGCTGCTCGGTGCGGCGCAGCGCCTCGGGGCCGGCCTGCACGGGCAGCACGGCCTCGCGGCCCAGGTCCAGCCAGCGCTGCAGGTTGCGTGCCTCGGGCGAGACTTCTCCATACAGGGCCTTGATGGCTCCGCAGTGGCTGTGGCCGCAGACCACGATGCGGCTGACCTGCAGGTTGAGCACGGCGAATTCGATGGCCGCCGCCGTGCCGTGGTGGCCGTGCGATCCGTCGTACGGCGGCACGAAGGCGCCCACGTTGCGCACCAGGAACAGCTCGCCCGGCGGCGCCCCCGTGAGCAGGTAGGGCACGAGGCGCGAGTCCGAGCAGCCGATGAACAGCGTGGTCGGATGCTGGCCCTCTTCGACCAGGGTGCGGAACTGCGCGCGGTACTGCGGGAAGGCGTGCTCGTGGAAGCGCCGCAGGCGCTGCAGCAGTTCGTCGTCGGGCATGGGCACGTCCCCCTGCTATTGCACCAGCGGCGAGTCGGCCGCAGCGATGCGCACGCCCACCACCTCGGACTGGCCGGCCAGCAGTTGCAGGTACTGGTGGAGCGCGCTCACCCAGGTCTGCTGGTGCAGGGCCTGGGCGACGGCTGGGCGCGCCTGCTGCCAGTCGGGCAGAACGCCCGCCTCGCGCGTGCAGACCTCGACCACGTGCAGGCCGAAGCGGCTGTGCACCAGGCGCGGCAGCACGCCGATTTCCTGGGAGGCAAAGACATCGCGCGCGAATTCGGGCGCGCAGTCGCTGCGGCCCAGCCAGCCCAGTTCGCCGCCATGCTGGCCGCTGGGGCAGTTGGACCATTGGCGCGCGGCCTCGGCAAAGCGCAGGCCGGCGTCGTCGGCGCAGCGCAGCTCGATCAGCAGGGCCTCGGCCCGCTGGGTGAGGGCGCGCACGTCCACGCCGGGCGTGACGGCAAACAGCACGTGGCGCAGGCGCACGCGCTCGCCCTGGGCGAAGCGCGCGGGGTTGGCATCGAAGTGGCGGCGGCAGGCGTCCTCGCCGGGCTCGGGCAGGTGCAGCGATTGCTCCAGCAGCTGCTCTATGGCACGGGAGGCGCGCTCGCTGATGACGCCGTCGTCGCCGGCCGCATCATCGGCGCCCAGCAGGCCTTCGCGCTGGGCCGCCTGGCGCAGCAGCTCGGTGCAGGCGCGCTGGCGCAGTTCGCGCTCGGGCGGGCGCTGTCCGGGTGCGTGCAGCGGCGTGTTGTTGATGCGGGCCACCTCGGCACCGGCCTCGCCCACGGGCTGGAAGACCGGCACTTCGGGAATCGCCGGGAAATCCCCCATCGGGGCAGAAGAAGTAGAAGTTGAAGAAGGGTTTGAAGACGCGCAGCCGCAGTGGCCGCCGCCCGATCCGTTGCATCCATGTTCCATGTCGCTCTCCTCAATGGCCGGGCTTGGCGTCACGGCGTGCCGACGATGCGGGCAGGCCCAGGCGGCGCGAGCGCACCAGCTGGTAGGGGCGCAGCAGGTAGACCAGGGTGCCGAAGCCGCTCCAGACGTGGACCAGGCGCGTGAAGGGAAAGACCAGGAAGATGCTCATGCCCAGGAACATGTGGGCCTTGAACACCCAGCCGGCATCGTCCAGCAGTTCGGCCGCGCCGCCACGGAAGGTGACGATGCGCTGCGCCCATTCGGCCAGGGCCATCATCATGGAGCCGTCCATGTGCTTTGCCGACAGCGGAATGGTGGCCAGGCCCAGCAGCAGCTGCAGCCACAGCAGCCAGAGAATGGCGATGTCGCTGAACCTGGAGTGGGCGCGGATGCGCACGTCCAACAGCCGGCGGTGCAGCAAGATGGTGAGGCCGATGAAGCCCAGCGTGCCCGCGATGCCGCCGCTGACCATGGCCAGCAGCTGCTTGGCGCCTGCGGCCATGAAGGGCTCGTAGACGAAGTGCGGCGTGAGCATGCCCACGGTGTGGCCGAAGAACAGGAACAGCACGCCGATGTGGAACAGGTTGCTGCCCCAGCGCAGGCTGCCGCTGCGCAGCAGCTGCGATGAATCGCTCTTCCAGGTGTACTGGTCGCGGTCGAAGCGCAGCCAGCTGCCGATGAAGAACACGGCCAGGCAGATGTAGGGGTAGAGGCCGAAGAGCAGGTGGTCTATCCAGGAGGGGGTCATGTCAGGCTCCTTTGGCGGGGTCCTTGGGCTTGGGGCGCCGCCGTGCGGCGCACGAAATGCACGGGCTGCTCGGCGCCGGGGCGCGATTGGCCCTGGCTGCTGCAGCCGTCGAAGGCGGCGGGTTCGGCCCAGGCCTCGTCCATGGCGGGCTCGGGGCGGATTTCCACGCGCTCGGCCCTGTGGCCGGTGATCTCCAGCACGGCCGCGATCACGCTGGCGTAGGGGCTGTCGCGCCGCGCCAGCGCCGTGAACAGGGCGTTGAGGATGTGGGCCATCTCGCCCAGGAATTCACGGGCGATGGCCGGCGGCTGGGTGGAGGCGAACTCCAGCACCACGGCCAGGTGGTCGGGCAGTTCGTCGGCTTCGAAGGCCAGGCCCGCGCGCTCGTAGGTCTGCTGCAGGTCGATCAGCGCCGGGCCTCGGTCGGCCGAGTCGCCGTGCACATGCTCGAACAGGTGCAGCGAGGTCTGGTGGCCCCGGTCGAAGGTGTCCACGTAGCGGGCCTCGGCCTCGAAGGGGTCCATGGACTGCAGCTGCTCGGCCAGCTGCTGCAACTCGCGCAGCCGCGCGGGCGCCACGGATTGCTCCAGGCGCAGGGCGTCGATCAGGCCCGGCAGCAGGGCGCGCAGCTCCGCGCCGGGGTAGCCGATGAGGCAGGCCAGCGCGCGCAGCGTCAGGCGCACGGGGGAGGAGGTGTTGTGATTGAACATGGCGGCAGTCCTCACATTTGCGCACGGATGGGGATGGTGCGCGGCTTCTTGCCGCCGAACAGGCTGGCGTCGGTGCTGCCGTCGGAGCAGCCGTTGCCGAACGAGAAGCCGCAGCCGCCGCGCAAATCGAACGCGCTTTCGGCGTATTCGCGGTGGGCCGAGGGGATGACGAAGCGGTCCTCGTAGTTGGCGATCGCCATGGTCTGGTACATGTCCTCGACCTCGTGCACCGTCAGTCCCGCGTACTGGAGCACGGCCAGGTTCTGTTCCTGGTCCACGTGCTTGCTGCGCTGGTACGCGCGCATGGCCAGCATGCGCTCCAGCGCGCGCACCACGGGCGTGGTGTCGCCGGCGGTGAGCAGGTTGGCCAGGTACTGCACGGGGATGCGCAGCTGCGAGACATCGGGCAGGTCGCCATTGATGGGGCTGCGGCCGACACTGTCGAGATGCCCGGCGTTCGCCGCCGAGGTGATGGGCGACAGCGGCGGCACATACCAGACCATGGGCAGGGTGCGGTACTCGGGGTGCAGCGGCAGGGCCACCTTCCAGTCCACGGCCATCTTGTAGACGGGGCTGGACTGGGCGGCCTCGATCCAGGCGTCGGGGATGCCGTCGATGCGTGCCTGGCGGATGACCTCGGGGTCATTGGGGTCCAGGAAGATGTCCAGCTGCGCCTGGTAGAGGTCGCGGTCGCGCTCCACGCTGGCCGCTTCCTCGATGCGGTCGGCGTCGTACAGCAGCACGCCCAGGTAGCGGATGCGGCCCACGCAGGTTTCGGAGCAGACGGTGGGCTGGCCGGCCTCGATGCGCGGGTAGCAGAAGATGCATTTTTCGGCCTTGCCGCTTTGCCAGTTGTAGTAGATCTTCTTGTAGGGGCAGCCCGAGACGCACATGCGCCAGCCGCGGCACTTGTCCTGGTCGATGAGGACGATGCCGTCCTCCTCGCGCTTGTAGATCGAGCCCGAGGGGCAGGACGCCACGCAGGCCGGGTTCAGGCAGTGCTCGCACAGGCGCGGCAGGTACATCATGAAGGTGTTCTCGAACTGGCCGTAGATGTCCTTCTGGATCTGCTCGAAGTTCACGTCATGGCTGCGCTTGCTGAATTCGCCGCCCAGGATTTCCTCCCAGTTCGGACCCCATTCGATCTTCTCCATGCGCTGGCCCGAGATCAGGCTGCGCGCGCGCGCCGTGGGCGCGGCCTTGCTTTCCCTGGCCGACTGCAGGTGCTCGTAGTCGTAGGTGAAGGGTTCGTAGTAGTCGTCGATCTGGGGCAGGTTGGGGTTGGCGAAGATGCGCATCAACAGGCTCCACTTGCCGCCCTGGCGGGGCGCGATGGAGCCGTCCGTGCGGCGCATCCAGCCGCCGTTCCACTTGGCCTGGTTTTCCCACTCGCGCGGGTATCCGATGCCGGGCTTGGTCTCGACGTTGTTGAACCAGGCGTATTCGACGCCGGGGCGGCTGGTCCAGACGTTCTTGCAGGTGACGGAGCAGGTGTGGCAGCCGATGCACTTGTCCAGGTTCAGCACCATGCCGATCTGTGCGCGGATTTTCATCGTGTTTCTCCTTGTTGTTCAGGCATGGGCGGCCGCGCCGGCCGGAGCTTCGTCATCCAGCCAGTCGATGCGGCGCATCTTTCGGACCAGCACGAACTCGTCGCGGTTGGTGCCGATGGTTCCGTAGTAGTTGAAGCCGTAGCTGTACTGCGCGTAGCCGCCGATCATGTGGGTGGGCTTGAGCACGATGCGCGTGACCGAGTTGTGGATGCCGCCGCGCGTGCCGGTGATCTCCGAGCCCGGCGTGTTGATGGTCTTCTCCTGCGCGTGGTACATCATCACCATGCCCGGCTTGACGCGCTGGCTGACCACGGCCCGCGCCGCGATGGCGCCGTTGGCGTTGTACAGCTCCACCCAGTCGTTGTCGGCGATGCCGGCGCTCTTGGCGTCGTCCTCGCTGAGCCAGACGATGGGGCCGCCACGCGCCAGCGTGAGCATCATCAGGTTGTCGCCATAGGTGGAGTGGATGCCCCACTTCTGGTGCGGCGTGATGAAGTTCAGCGCGATCTCGGGGTGGCCGTTGGGCTTTTGGCCCTGCACTTCCTGCAGCGCCTTCATGTGCACGGGCGGGCGGTAGCTGACGAAGCCTTCGCCGAAGTCGCGCATCCACGGATGGTCCTGGTAGAACTGCTGGCGGCCGGTGAGGGTGCGCCATGGGATCAGCTCATGCACGTTGGTGTAGCAGGCGTTGTAGCTGACCTTCTCGCTTTCCAGGCCCGACCAGGTGGGCGAGCTGATGATCTTGCGCGGCTGGGCCTGGATGTCGCGAAAGCGGATCTTCTCGTCCTCGCGGTGCAGGGCCAGGTGGGCGTGTTCGCGCCCCGTCTGCTTCGACAGCGCCTCCCAGGCCTTGACGGCCACGTGGCCGTTGGTCTCGGGCGCCAGCATCATCACCACCTCGGTGGCGTCGATGTCGGTGACGATGCGCGGGCGGCCTTGGCTCACGCCTTCCTCGCGCACCAGGCCGTTGAGCTCGCCCAGCTGCTCCACCTCGGTCTCGGTGTTCCAGCCAATGCCCTTGCCGCCGTTGCCCAGCCTGTCCATCAGCGG
Organism: Delftia sp. WSY_16; assembly: GCF_043104415.1. Classification (NCBI taxonomy): domain Bacteria; kingdom Pseudomonadati; phylum Pseudomonadota; class Betaproteobacteria; order Burkholderiales; family Comamonadaceae; genus Delftia; species Delftia sp. WSY_16. Next base: position 318,773 of record NZ_JBICKS010000003.1, read on the forward strand.
GCCCAGGGCCGTGAAGCGCTTGTAGAGGTTGGGATAGTCGCGCTCGACCACGGCAATCTGCGGCGCGGTCTTGCCGGGGATCAGGGCGCACTCGCCCTTCTTCCAGTCGCGCACGCCATCGGGCTGGGCCAGCTCGGCGGGGGTGTCGTGCATCAGCGGCGTGAGCACCACGTCCTTTTCCACGCCCAGGTGGCCCACGCAGACCTCGCTGAAGGACTTGGCGAAGCCCTTGTAGATCTCCCAGTCGCTCCTGGCCTGCCAGGCCGGGTCCACGGCCGCCGACAGCGGGTGGATGAAGGGGTGCATGTCGCTGGTGTTGAGGTCGTTCTTCTCATACCAGGTGGCCGTGGGCAGGACGATGTCCGAGTACAGGCAGGTGGTGCTCATGCGGAAGTCCAGCGTGACCAGCAGGTCCAGCTTGCCTTCGGGCGCCTTGTCGTGCCAGCGCACTTCCTGCGGCTTGGCCGAATGGCCGGCGCCGGGCCGCCCCAAGCCGGCCGCCCCCTGGGGGGAGGCGCGCAGCGCATCGGGGGGGTCTTGTTCTCCAAGGTCTTTTCCTTGCACGCCGTGCGTGGTGCCCAGCAGGTGCTTGAGGAAGTACTCGTGGCCCTTGCCCGAGCTGCCCAGGATGTTGGAGCGCCACACGAACATGTTGCGCGGCCAGTTGGCCGGGTGGTCGGGGTCCTCGCAGCTCATGGACAGCGAGCCGTCCTGCAGGGACTGCACCACGTGGTCCTTCACGTCCAGGCCCTGGGCCTGGGCGTCGCGCACCAGCTGCAGCGGGTTGGCCTGCAGCTGCGGGGCGCTGGGCAGCCAGCCCATGCGCTCGGCGCGCACGTTGTAGTCGATCATGGCGCCGCCGTACTGGCTGCGGTCGGCCAGCGGGGACAGCACCTCTTCCACGCCCAGCTTCTCGTAGCGCCACTGGTCGGTGTGGGCGTAGAAGAAGCTGGTGGAGTTCATCTGGCGCGGCGGGCGCAGCCAGTCCAGCGCAAAGGCCAGCGCGGTCCAGCCGGTCTGCGGGCGCAGCTTTTCCTGGCCCACGTAGTGCGCCCAGCCGCCGCCGCTCTGGCCGATGCAGCCGCACAGCATCAGCATGTTGATGATGCCGCGGTAGTTCATGTCGCAGTGGTACCAGTGGTTCATGGCCGCGCCGATGATGACCATGGACTTGCCGCGCGTCTTCTCGGCGTTGTCGGCGAACTGGCGCGCAATGGCGATCACCTGGTCACGCGGCACGCCGGTGATCTTTTCCTGCCAGGCCGGGGTGTAGGGCGCATCGGCGTCATAGCCGCCATCAGCGCCCTCGCCTTCCAGACCGCGGTGGATGCCGTAGTTGCCCGCCAGCAGGTCGAACACGGTGGCCACGATGGCCTCCTCGCCGTCCAGCACCATGCGCGAGACGGGCACGCGGCGCAGCAGCACATCCGTGCCCTGCTCGTTGGCGTCGAAGCCCGGCGACTGCAGGCCGCCGAAGTAGGGGAAGGCCACGTCGGCCACTTCACTGTCCACGCCCTGGCCGTCCAGCACCGAGAGCTTGAGCTGCACGTCGTTGCCCGTGCGCGCCTCCTTGGATTCGAGGTTCCACAGGCCCTCGTCGGCGCGGCCGGCCTCGCCCCAGCGAAAGCCGATGGAGCCGTTGGGCAGGGCCACGCCGCCGTCCTTGCCGTAGGCCACGGTCTTCCACTCGGGATTGCTGTCCTGGCCCAGGTGGCCGTCGAAGTCGCTGGCGCGCACATAGCGCTCGGGCACCAGGGCCGTGCGGCCATCGGGCAGTTGCTGGCGCTTGAGGCGGATCAGCAGCGGCAGGTCGGTGTAGCGGCGCGCATAGTCCTCGAAATAGGCCGGGCGGCCGCGCTCGCCGAAGTAGAACTCCTTGAGGATGACGTGGCCCATGGCCATGGCCACGGCCGCGTCCGTGCCCTGCTTGGGGTGCATCCACAGGTCGGCCAGCTTGGCGACCTCGGAGTAGTCGGGCGTGACGGCCACGACCTTGGCGCCCTTGTAGCGGACCTCGGTGAAGAAGTGGGCGTCGGGGGTGCGCGTCTGGGGCACGTTGGAGCCCCAGGCGATGATGAAGTTGGAGTTGTACCAGTCGGCGCTCTCTGGCACGTCGGTCTGCTCGCCCCAGGTCTGGGGGCTGGCCGGCGGCAGGTCGCAGTACCAGTCGTAGAAGCTCATGCACACGCCGCCGATCAGGCTCAGGTAGCGGCTGCCTGCGGCATACGAGATCATGGACATGGCCGGAATCGGCGAGAAGCCGATGATGCGGTCCGGCCCGTGCTTCTTGATGGTGTAGACGTTGGCCGCCGCGATCATGCGGTTGACCTCGTCCCAGCTGCTGCGCACGAAGCCGCCCAGGCCGCGCTGCTTTTGCCACTCGCTGCGCGCATCCGCGTTCTCGACGATGGCGGCCCAGGCATCGACCGGGCTCCTGGCCACGGCCAGTGCAGCACGCCAGTGCTTGAGCAGCCGGCCGCGCACCATGGGGTATTTGACGCGGTTGGCGCTGTACAGATACCAACTGTAGCTGGCGCCGCGCGCGCAGCCGCGCGGCTCGTGGTTGGGCAGGTCGGCGCGCGTGCGCGGGTAGTCGGTCTGCTGGGTCTCCCAGGTCACGATGCCGCCCTTGACGTAGATCTTCCACGAGCACGAGCCCGTGCAGTTCACGCCGTGCGTGGAGCGCACCACCTTGTCATGCGCCCAGCGGTCGCGGTAGGCGTCTTCCCAGGTGCGGTCCTCGCCCGTCACCTGGCCATGGCCGTTGGAGAATTCCTGCCGGGGCAGGGAGAAGTAGGAAAGCTTGTCCAGAAAATGGCTCATCGCGGGACTCCTTGTTGTTCGTTGCGGTGCGTTGCTGTTCGGTGCAGTAGTGCCTGCGGCCCGGGTCTCAGCAGGGCATCTCGGCGTTCCTGCGCGCGTAGTACCACCAGGTCACGCCCACGCACAGCACATAGAAGGCGGCAAACACCCACAGCGCCAGCTCGGGCCCGCCCGTGGCGGCGATGGAGCTGCCGTAGCTCTTGGGGATGAAGAAGCCGCCGTAGGCTCCCAGCGCGCCCGCAAAGCCCAGGGCGGCCGCGCCTTCGGTATTGCCCTCCTTGAGGGCATGGGCCTGGGCTTCCTCGCTGGGATGGGCGCCCAGTTCGCGCTGCTTGAGCGCCAGGAAAATCGCCGGGATCATGCTGAAGGTCGATCCGTTGCCGATGCCCGTGGTCAGGAACAGCACCAGGAACATCAGGAAGAAGCCCATGAAGCTGCCCTCGGCAGGGCCGAAGCCCAGCGCGTAGCCGCCGCTGCCCTTGGGCAGGAAATACAGCACGCCCACCACGGCCACGGCCATGACGAGGAAGTTCCAGAACGTCACGCGCGCGCCGCCCGCCTTGTCGGCCAGCCAGCCGCCAAAGGGCCGCGACAGCGCGCCCAGCAGCGGGCCCAGCCAGGCATAGGCCAGCGGATTGACCGCCGGGAACTGGCTCTTGATCAGCAGCGGAAAGCCGGCGGCAAAGCCGATGAACGAGCCGAAGGTGCCCAGGTACAGCAGGCACATCACCCAGTTGTGCTTGCGCCGGAAGATGGCGGCCTGGGCCGCGAAGCTGGCCTTGGCGTCGGCGATGTCGTTCATGCCGAACCAGGCGGCCAGCGAGGCGATGGCGATCCACGGCACCCAGATGAAGGCCGCGTTCTGCGCCCAGACCCGGGTGGTCTCGCCGGCCTTGGTGATGGTCTGCGCATCGCCGCCGAAGACGCCGAAGATGCCGGCCGTGATCACCAGCGGGCTCAGGAACTGCACCACCGACACGCCCAGGTTGCCCAGGCCCGCGTTCACGCCCAGGGCCGAGCCCTTGCGCTCCTTGGGAAAGAAGAAGCTGATGTTGGCCATGCTGGAGCTGAAGTTGCCCCCGCCCAGGCCGCACAGCAGGGCCAGGATCAGCATGGTCGGATAACCGGTGCTGGCATCCTGCACGGCGTAGCCTATGCCGATGGCCGGGATCAGCAGCGAGGCCGTGGACAGCGCCGTCCAGCGGCGCCCGCCCATCAGCGGCACCATGAAGGAATAGAAGATGCGCAGCGTGGCGCCCGACAGCGCAGGCGCCGCCGCCAGCCAGAACAGCTGGTTGGTGGAGTAGGTGAAGCCCAGCGCGGGCAGGTTCACGGCCACCACGCTCCAGACCTGCCAGATGGCAAAGGCCAGGAACAGGGCGGGCACCGAGATCCAGAGGTTGATCCTGGCGATGGCCTCGCCCTCGCGCTCCCAGAACTGTTTGTCCTCGGGGCGCCAGAGGGTCAGCACGCTGCCGGGGCGGCTGCGCGCGGATGCCTTTGCGGCGGTCTTGGTGTTCGCATGCATGTGCAACTCCTGCGGTTCAGCGCGCGGTCGGCTGCACATCGCTGTGGCCGCCGTGGCTGTTGAGCACGTCGGTGCGGCGCACCTCGGTGAAATACATCCAGATCAGCGACACCCAGACCACGCCGTACAGCAGCATGAAGGCGCTGGAGCGGATGCCCGTCCAGTCCAGCAGCACGCCGAACAGGATGGGCAGGATGAAGCCGCCCAGGCCGCCGGCCAGGCCCACGATGCCGCTGATGGCGCCGATGTTTCCGGGGTAGTCGTCGCTGATGTACTTGAAGACGCTGGCCTTGCCGAAGGCCATGGCAATGCCCAGCACGAACATCAGCGCGGTGAAGGCATGGACGTTCAGGCCCAGGTGAAAGCGGGTGCTGCCCTCGGTGGTGAGTACCGTGAAATCCGTCTGCGGATAGGACAGCAGGAACAGGCAGATCCAGCACACCCACAGCACCCACCAGGTCACGCTGTGCGCGCCGTACTTGTCCGACAGCCAGCCGCCGATGGCGCGCAGCACGCCGCCCGGCAGCGAAAAGCAGGCCGCCAGCAGGGCCGCCACGCGGATGTCCAGGCCGTACTCGCCCACGTAGTACTGCACCATCCACAGGCTCAGCGCCACATAGCCGCCGAAGACGATGCTGTAGTACTGGCAGTACTTGAGCACGCGCGGGTCCTTGAGCGCCTTCAACTGGTCGCTGAAGCGCACATTGCTGGGCACCAGGTGGGCCGGGTCGCTGTGGCTGAACAGCCAGAACAGCACCAGCGCGCCCAGCATGATGGCCGCATAGGCATGCGGCACGGCGGCCCAGCCGAAGGCCACCAGGATCACCGGCGCCACGAACTTGTTGACCGCCGCGCCCGAGTTGCCCGCGCCATAGATGCCCATGGCCATGCCCTGGCGCTCCTTGGGAAACCAGCGCGCCACATAGGGCGTGCCCACCGAGAACGAGCCGCCCGCCAGGCCCACGAACAGGCCGATGGTCAGGAAGTGCCAGTACTCGGTGGCATAGCCCATCACCCAGATCGCGGGCACGGTGACGGCCATCAGCACCGCCATCACGATGCGCCCGCCGAAGCGGTCGGTCCAGATGCCCAGCGGCACGCGCACCAGCGAGCCCGTGAGCACGGGCATGGCCGTGAGCAGGCCGAACTGCGTGGCGTTCAGATCCAGCATCTTCTTGATGGGGATGCCGATGATGCCGAACATCATCCAGACCATGAAGCAGACCGTGAAGGCCAGGGTGCTGACGGCCAGGACCGACCAGGCCTGGCGGTCGTGGCGTGTGCCTGTGCTGGTGCTCTTTCGGGGGTCGCCCTGTGCGGTGGGCGCTGTGTTTGCCATTTTGTTTTCCTCGTGGGGGCTATGGCTTGCATGGTCCCGCGCGAGGGCCGCGCCGCACATCCGCCAGCCGTACGCTCGGACAAGGCGGAAGAACTAGGAGCGCGCAGGCGGGCCTAGTTCCAAAGAACTATCGGGGACAAAAAGGCTTGACGCAGATCAGGAACGGCGGCCGAAGACCGATTTCGGGCTGCGCCCGTAGAACCGCGCAAATGCCGCACTGAAGTTCGACGGATGGGCATAGCCCACCTGCCAGCCGGCCTGGGCGACCTGGCAGCCGGTCTCCAGCAACGCCCAGGCGCGGCGCATGCGCAGCTCCAGCAGCAGGGCCTGGGGCGTGGTGCCGAAGACGGCGCTAAATCCCTGCTTGAGCCGGTGCTCGCCCAGACCCACGGCGGCGCTCAGGTAGGCCAGGGTCAGCGCGCGGTCCATCTGGGTGGACAGCAGTTCGCGCGCCTGCTCCAGCCGGACCAGTTCGTCGGCCGACCAGCGCGGTGCCGCCTTGGCCGGCTGCGGCGCAGGCGCGAGATGCCGCAGCTCCAGCGCGGCCAGGCTCAGCATGGCGATGTGGCGGTCCAGCGCATCGGTGGGCTGATGCCCGGGTGGCTGGGCCAGACGCCGCGCCAGCGCCAGACTGGCCGGCAGGCTGGCACGGTGGTCCAAGGGCCGCACGCCGGCCGCGCCGTCCACCTGCGTCAGCCGCCGCGAAAGCTCGGCCCCCAGATAGCGGTCCAGCGCTGCACCCGACAGCAGCAGGCGCAGTTGGCGCACGGTCTGGCCTGCCGCATAGCGGCGCTCGCCCTGGCTGCCGCGAAAGGCTGCCAGCGTGGTCTGCCCCGCGCCGAAGCGCAGCGCCGCACCCGTACGCGCCACAAAGCCCGATTCCCCGGCCAGCCCCAGCGTGATGACCAGGGTGCGGCCCTGGTCCGAGGCATCGGCCTGCACGCTGTCCTCCACCAGGTCGCGCAGCGGGCAGTAGTGCGAGCGCGCCAGCACGATGCCGTCGCCCAGCGTGAAGCGCTCCGCATGGCAGTCGCCCAGCTCGGCGGGCAGGGCATGCCGCGTCCAGCCCGGTGCACAGGGCTGGGGCAAGGCAAGCGAGGAAGGGATGCGGGAGGTCATGGGAGAGGAATGGATGCGCGCTTCGCATAGGAAATGCTCCGGCGCGCATACGTTTTCAAATGATAGCGATTCTCATCTTCCCTAGCATCGGTCTCCAACGAGATTCCCTTTTGGAGAGGACGAGAAAACCATGGCATTCCCCCTTCGCTGGCCGGCCGCGCTGGCCCTGGTCCCCTTCACGGTGGCGGCCCAGGGCCAGGCGCCCGAAGCCGCCCTGCCCGAGATCACGGTCACGGTGAACAAGCAGGCCGAGAGCCTGGACGCCGTGCCCGCCAGCGTCTCCGTCTTCGACGGCGCGGCGCTGGAGGCGGCCGGCGTGCGCGGGCTGGACGCGCTGTCCGCCCAGGTGCCGGGCTTTGTGTTCCAGGCCTTCGGCCAGTCGGGCGTGCAGCCGCCCGTGATGCGCGGACTGACGGCCAACTTCGTGTCGTTCTCCTCGTCCACACTGCTGCTGGTCGATGGCGTGCCCACGCTGATGGCCCAGGGCTTCGAGCACAACCTGCAGGGCGTGGACCGCGTGGAGGTGCTGCGCGGCCCGCAATCGACCTTGTACGGCCGCAATGCCGAAGCGGGCGTGGTCAGCATCGTCACGCGCCAGCCCGGCGACACGCCCTATGCATCGATCAGCGCCGAGGCCGGCAACCACGGCCAGCGCGCGGGCAGCTTCGAGCTGGGCCGCGCCCTGGTGCCGGGCCAGCTCTACATCGGCCTGTCGGGCGAGTGGCGCGCGCAGGACGGTTTCATACGCCAGCAGGCGACGGGAGCGCGCGTGGACGACCGCGAGCGCGCCAGCGGCCGCCTGGCCCTGCGCTGGACGCCCACGGCCGAGACCGAGGCCACGCTGCGCTACGCCCAGCAGCGCTGGGACGACGGCGCCGCGCAATGGGGCAGCATTGCCGCGCCGCGCGCCACGGTGAACTCGGGCACGGACAGCTGGAACCGCTCGCGCGGGCAGACGCTGTCGCTCGATGTCTCGCACCGCTTTGCCTCGGGCCTGCGGCTGCGCTCCATCACCGCGCGCAATGTCTTCGACGACCGCGTGCTGCAGGACACGGACTTCCAGCGCGCCGACCTGCTCCACGTGCGGCGCGACTACCGCCTGGCCACGACCTCGCAGGAACTGCGCCTGGAGGGCGAGGCCGCAGGCCTGTGGAACGCGCGCTGGCTGGCCGGCCTGTACCTGGACCGCGACGACCATGACCTGCGCTACGAGCAAAAGCTGCCCGCCGCGCTGATGCGGCCCACGGCCGGACTCAAGGGCAGCACGGCGGCGCTGTTCACGCACTGGACCGTCCCGCTGTCCGAGCGCTGGACGCTGGCGGCCGGCGCGCGCGCGGAGCGCAACCGCGTGGAACTGGCCCCCGTGGGCGCGGCGGCGCGCAGCGACGACTGGTCGCGCTTGAGCCCCAAGCTCTCGCTGCAATACCAGTGGTCGCCCCAGGGCCAGGTCTACACCAGCCTCAGCGAGGGCTACCGCGCGGGCGGCTTCAACGTGTTCTCTCCGGCCATGGGCTATGCGGCCTACGAGCCAGAGACCGTGCGCGCCTGGGAGATCGGCACCAAGGGCCGACTGCTGGGGCAGCGCCTGCGCTATGCGGCCTCGGTCTACACCCAGCAGGTGCGCGACATGCAGGTGCAGCAGATGGGCCTGCCGGGCGTGGTCTACATCACCAATGCGGCGCGGGCGCGCTCCACGGGTGCGGACTTCGAGCTGGACTATGTGTTCGGCGGCGGCTGGCAGCTGCAGACCGCCCTGGGCCTGAACCGCACGCGCTTCGGCAGCTTCCGCGACGGCACCGCCGTCTACGACGGCCACCGCAACCCGTTTGCGCCCGACATGACGGCCCATGTGGCGCTGCGCTACGACGCGCCCGGCCGCTGGTGGGCGCAGGCCGCCGTGCAGGGCGCGGGCAAGGTCTACCTGGACGCCGCCAACGCCTACCGCCGCCCCGGCTACGGGCTGCTCAACCTGTCGGCCGGCTATGCCCAGGGGTCCTGGGAAATCGCCGCCTACCTGCGCAATGCCGCCAACCGCCGCTACGACGCCGTGGGCTACCTCAACGGCCAGGTCGTGGTCTACAGCCCGCCGCGCGAGTTCGGCGTGCGGCTGACCTGGCGCATGTGACTCCCTTTCGTGAAAAGGACCTTCCGATGAATACACCCCGCTGCGAATCCCCTACCCACGCCCCCTCCCACGCCCTGCAGCCGCTGTGGGATCTGGCCGCCGCCCAGGTGCAGGCCGAGGCCCTGGTGCTGGCGCTCGAATCGGGGGCACTGGACCGGCTGGCCACGCCACAGACGCCGGCCGAGCTGGCCCAGGCCCAGGGCTGGAACGAGGCCAATACCTCCCATTGGCTGGAATTGCTGTGGAGCATGGGCCTCTTGCGGCGCGGCCAGCACGAGCCCGTGAGCTACCTGTTGGCCACCGATGCGCTGCGCTACCTGCACAGCGCATCGCCCGAGTCCTGCGGCGCGGCCTGGCTGTTCCGCCTGCGCTCGCTGCGCCACTCCGCCACGCTGCTGCGCGGCCTGGTCGAGCACGGCCCTGCCGGGGACGGCTCGGCCTGCCGCGCCCCCTTGGCCACGGGCAATGCCGAAGGCTGGGCCGCCGCCGCGCGCGCCCAGATCGGCCAGGAGCAGCGCGCCGTCAGCGTGCCTGCCGCGCTGCAGGTGCTGGACCAGGTGCCCGAGGTCGCTGCCGGCGCAGGCACCCCGCGCCGCATGCTGGACCTGGGCGGCGGCCCCGGCTGGATCGCGCTGGCCCTGCTGCGCCGGCAGCCCGCGCTGCAGGCCTGCGTCTTCGACTGGCCCGAGGCCGTGGCCGTGGCGGCGGACAACGCCCGCCAGTCCCGCCTGTCCGACCGCTTCACCGCGCTGGGCGGCAATCTGGCCACGGACGGCATAGGCAGCGGCTACGACCTGGTCTGGTGCTCGTCCGTGCTGCACTTCGTGCCCGATGCGGCAGCCGTGGTCGCCAAGGTGTTCGACGCGCTGGCGCCCGGCGGCGTCTTCGTCTGCGCCCATGCCGAGGTGGATGAGACGCCCGAAGCCGCCCTGCGCACCCTGCCCTACTACCTGCCCATGCGCCTGCTGGGCCGCAGCGTGACCCGGCGCGGCGAGCTGCAGGCGCTGCTGGCGCAGGCGGGCTTCGAGCGCATCGAACGCATCGAGTCGCGCGAGTTTCCGATGGCGCCGCTGGCCGTGCTCATTGCCCGCAAGGCCGCGCCATGACGACCGCAGCTCCCCGCCCTGTCTGGCTGCTCCAGGCACTTTTCGGCTGGCTGCACCTGGCGCTCACGGCGCCCAGCGTCTACCTGTGGCTGGGCCTGCCCCTGGTCATGCGCCAGCATGGCTGGTCGGGCACGGCCATCGGCCTGTTCCAGCTGGCGGGCCTGCCCGCGCTCATCAAGTTCGCGCTGGCCGCGCCCGTGGAAGCGCGCAGCGCGAACGGCCAGCCGCGCTACCGCGCCTGGGCGCTGGCCCTGTGCCTGGCTTATGCGGCCGTGCTGCTGGCCCTGGGCTGGCAGCAGTTGCTGGCCGAGCGCCTGTGGCTGTTCGGCCTGGCCTTCGCGGCCGCGCTGGCCGCCACCTGGGCCGACATTCCCGTCAGCGCCCTGGCCATCCGCCTGCTGCCCGCGTCCGAGCGCATGCGCGCCGGGGGCGTGCGCGCAGCGGCGCTGTCGCTGGGCGCCATCGTGGGCGGCGGGATGATGCTGCTCATGCAGGCGAAATGGGGCTGGCGCGCGCCCTTCCTGTGCCTGGCGGGCGCGCTGGCGCTGGGCGCCCTGCTGCTGGCCTGGGTGGTGCGTCATGAGCCCGGGGAGGCGCCCTCGCCTGTGCTGCTGCCTGCGCCCAAAGCTGGACTGGCCGCCATGGTCCGCGGCTATGGCGCCCAGCCCGGCGCCTGGCGCTGGGCCCTGGTGCTGGTCAGCTACTTTCCCTTCATCGGCGCGGCCTGGTTCTACCTCAAGCCGCTGATGCTGGACCACGGCTTCGCGCCCGCCCAGGCCGCCCTGCTGGCCGGCATGGGCGGCGGCGTGGTGGCTGCGCTGGCGGGCGCGGCCTCGCCCCTGCTCACGCGCCGCCTGGGCACCCGGCGCGCCCTGCCCCTGTATGCGGGCGGCAACGTGGCGGCGCTGGCGCTGCTGGCGGCCGTCATCGCAGCCGGCGCCCCGGCCCCGGGCCTGGTCGCGGCCGTGGCCTGCGTGGCAGCAGCCATGGGCGCCTCCTCGGCCTGCGTCTTCGGACTGATGATGCAATTCGCCCGCCCGCGCTGGCAGGCCTTCGACTACGGCCTGCAGGCCAGCCTGTTCGCCGCCAGCCGCATGCTGGTGCCGCTGGCCGCCGGCGTGGCGCTGGACGCCATGGGCGCAGCGGCCATGCTCACCGGCCTGGCCGTGGCGGCCGCGCTGGCGTGGGTGTGGGCGCTGCGGTGTGCGGGGGATGGGTGGGCTTCAGCCACAGCGTAGGCCGCTAATCCCGCTGCCGCTCCGACGCATACACCGCCGCCTGCACGCGCGAGCTCAGGCCCAGCTTGCGCAGGATGTGCTGGACGTGGATCTTGACCGTGGTCTCGGCAATGTCCAGCGTGCGGGCGATTTCCTTGTTGCTGGCGCCTCGGGCGATCTGGACCAGCACCTCTTCCTCGCGCGGGGACAGCGGCGAGGCCGGGGCCTCGTCCGGCTCGGGCGCCTGGGGCTCGGGCGCGCCCTGGGACTGGAAGGCGGCCACCAGCTTGCCCATCATCTCGGGGCTGACTACGGGCTCGCCGCGCGCGGCGCGGCGCAGGGCCTCGGACAGCAGGTCGCCGTCGATGGTCTTGAGCAGATAGCCCTGGGCGCCGTTGCGCAGCGCGGCCGCCAGGTCCTGGCCGTCCTCGCTCACGGTGAGCATGACGACGCGGCTGCCGGGCGATGCGGCCCGCAGGCCCGCGATGGCATCGACGCCCAGCACACCGGGCAGGTGGTTGTCCAGCAGGATGACCTGGGGCGCCAGCGCGGGCACCAGGCGCAGGGCCTCGCCCGCGTCGCCGGCCTCGCCGACCACGCGCAGGCCTGCGTCCTGGGCGATGAGGGCGATCAGGCCGCGGCGGAACAGCGTGTGGTCGTCGATGACGAAGACGGAGATGGGGCTGGAGAAGGACATGGGGCAGCTTTTTTCTTCCGGGAGCGTGTCACGCGTTCGAGGGGAGGGCCTGCGCTGGCGCGCCGGCCGAGGCCGACGGCGGCAGCTCGATCAGCACGCGCGTGCCCTCGCCGGGGCGGGAGTGGACATGGACCAGCGCCTGCGCCAGCAGGGCGCGCTCGCGCATGATGCCCAGGCCCACATGCAGCGAGTCCGGCGCCACGTCGGCGGGGACGAAGCCGCAGCCGTCGTCGCTGACCTCGAAGCGCCAGGGGTGGCGCCCCACGCGCAGCTGCACATGCCTGGCACCCGCGTGCTTGCGCACGTTGGACAGCGCCTCCTGCACCATGTGCAGCACCTGGATCTGCACATCGGGCGCCAGCGGCAGGCCCTGGCCCGTCATGCTCAGCGAGGTGGCAATGCCCGTCTGGTGCTCGAACTTGGACAGCGTGGCGCGCAGCGCGGCCTCGATGTCCTCGGCGCTGGTGCGCGTGCGGAAATGCACCAGCAGCTCGCGCACGTCGGCATAGCATTCGCGCACGCCCACTTCCAGCTCGCCCAGGCTGCGGTCGCGCGCCTCGTCGCGGCCCTTGGCCACGGCGTCGCGCAGCAGCTGGGTCTGGATCTTGAGAAAGGCCAGCGACTGGGCAATGGAGTCATGCAGCTCGCGCGCGATCAGGCCGCGCTCCTCGGCCACGGCGGCTTCGCGCTCCAGCGCCGTGGCGCGCAGGCTTTCCATGGCACTGGCCAGGTGGCGCGCCATGGCGGACAGCAGGTCGCGCATGTCGTCCGTGAGCACCACGCTGGAGCGAAAGAACAGGTTGACCTCGCCCAGCAGGCGCTGCTGCAGTTGCACGGGGATGCTGACCACGGTCTCGAAGCCGGCCTCGCGGCAGTGGGGCAGTTGCAGGTCGCTGGCCGGGGTGATGGGGATCACGCGCAGCCGCGCCTGCTCGCGCGGCTGGCCGCACAGGCAGGCGCCCGTGTGCAGGCAGTGCTCCTGCACCGACATGGACTGGGGCAGGCCGTCGCCGGCCAGCAGCACGTAGCGCTCGTTGGCCTCGTCGGACCAGCGCACCGTGGCCGCATCGGCCTGGGCTGCCACACGGATCTGGCGCACGAACCCTTCGGCCAGGGCCTGGAGGCTGGCCGCCTCGGAGGCCTGCACGCTGACCGCGTACAGCGCCTGCAGCTGCTGGTGCTGCACGTTGAGGCTGGCGGTCTTCTCGCGCACCTTGTCCTCCAGTTCGGCGTGCGAGCTTTGCAGCGACTGGGCCATGAGGTTGAAGCCGGCCGCCAGCTGGCCGAACTCGTCGTCCACCTCCACGCTCATGCGCGTGTCCAGGTGTCCGCGCCGCATGCGCTCCAGCGCCGAGCGCAGCTGGCCCACGGGATGCAGCACCAGCCAGTAGCTGGTGGCCATGAAACTCACGGCCGCGATGATGGCCAGCGCCATCAGACACATCTGAAACAGGTGCAGGATGGCCGTCCAGCGCGAGAGCCGGTCCTCGATGGCCTCGACAAAGCCGTCCACCTCGCGCACGAAGGCGTCGGCGCTGCCCATGATGGCCTGCGCATCGGCCTGGTCCTCGGCCTGCCAGCGCGCGTGCAGCGCGCTCCAGTCGCGGCGTATGCGCTCGTAGCGCTCCCTGACCTCGTCGCTCCAGGGCACGAACAGCGGGCGCGACATGTCGCCGCTGCGCAGCAGGTCCAGGCTGGCGTCGAACTGCTGCGCGCGCGCCTGCCACTGCGCAGGCGCCTCGTTCTGGCGCGCCATGGCCATGCGCACCATGCTCATGCGCAGCCGCCCGGCCTCGTTCACGGCGGCCGCGCCGCCCTCCAGCTGCCAGGCCACCCACAGCGTGAAGCCGATCGATGCCACGGCCGCCAGCAGGCAGGCCGCGCCCATGAGCAGCAGCTTGGTCGAAAGCGAGGGCTTGCCATGCATGGTCGCACTGTAGCCACGGCGCATTTGCGCGTCTTGACCTGAATCAAGCGTCACCCGTTTGCGCCGTGCCCCCGCCCCGATTCCTAGGATCCTTTCAACTGCCCCCAATGCCCACAGGGCCTATGGGGGCCCCGGGCAAGGCCAGTGTTTAGCATGGGGCCATGCAAGTCCGCTCCATCCCCCGCCCCTTCATCCGCACCCCGCGCCTTGCCGGCCTGGCAGCGGCCGCATGGCTGGCGGCAGCCCTTGCCGGCTGCGCCAGCTCCTCCGCCCCGGCGCGGGACTGGACGCAGCAGTTGCAGCGCTGGTCAGACGCGCCCATCGTGCTGCTGGGCGAGCAGCACGATGCGGCGGCCCACCAGGCCTGGCAACAGGCCACGGTGCAGCAGCTGGCCACGCAGGAGCGCCTGGCCGCGCTGGTGATCGAGATGGCGCCGCGCACGGGCTCCACGGCCAGCCTGGCGCGCGATGCCTCCGAGGACGCTGTGCAGCAGGCCCTGCAATGGCAGGACGCCGCCTGGCCCTGGCCGCGCTACCGCGGCGTGGTCATGGCCGCCGTGCGCGCAGGCGTGCCCGTGCTGGGCGGCAACCTGCCCCGCGCCGACATGAAGCAGGCCATGCGCAACCAGAACCTGGACACCCACCTGCCGCCCGAAGCCTGGCAGCGCCAGCTCGACGCCATCCGCGAAGGCCACTGCGGCCTGCTGCCCGACACCCAGCTGGCGCCCATGGCCCGCATCCAGCTGGCCCGCGACGCCAGCATGGCCGAGGTGGCCAGGGCCGCAGTCAAGCCCGGCACGACCGTGCTGTTGGTGGCCGGGCGCGGCCACGTGCTGCGCGGCGTGGGCATTCCCACCTGGCTGCCCGAGGCCGCAGGCGCCAAGGTGGCCGTGGCGCAGGCGGGGGAGACATCGGTGGCGCAGGCCTCGGATGTGGATTGGCTGCAGAAGACGGATGCCCTGCCCGCCAAGGACCACTGCGCCGAGCTGCGGGAGAAGTTCAGGAATCCGCCGGCGCCGCGGGCGGATGCGGGTCGGGTGGACTGAGCTTCACCCCTGCACGGCCCACATTCCCTCGTTGCCCGAGACCCACTCGCCGAACGCCTGCGCAGGCATGGGCTTGCTGCACAGATAGCCCTGGAAGAAGTCGCACTCCTTGCCGCGCAGGAACGCCAGCTGCTCGGCCGTCTCCACGCCCTCGGCCAGCACCTTCAGCCCCATGGCATGCCCCAGCGCGATCACCGACCCGCTGATGGCCATGTCGTCGGCGCTGTGCGGGATGTCGCGGATGAATCCCTGGTCGATCTTGAGCAGGTCCAGCGGGAAGCGCTTGAGGTGGGCCAGCGAGGAATAACCGGTGCCGAAGTCGTCGATGGCCAGCCGCAGGCCCTGGGCGCGCAGACGGCGCATGACAGCCAGGGCCTCCTCGGGGCGCTCGGCCAGGGCGCTTTCGGTGATCTCCAGCTCCAGGCAGTGCGGGGCGAAGCCCGTGGCGGCCAGCGCGTCGGCGGTGGCACCGGCGATGTCGGTCAGCAGGAACTGGTGCAGCGAGACATTGACCGCGATGGTCATCTCGGGCAGGCCCTGATCGCGCCAGCGCTGGCCCTGGGCGCAGGCCTCGCGCAGCACCCACAGGCCCAGCGCGCCGATGACGCCCGAGCTTTCGGCCACGGGGATGAAGCGTGCCGGGGAGATGAGGCCCTCGTCCGGGTCCAGCCAGCGCACCAGGGCCTCGGCGCCCACCAGGCGGCCCGTGGCCAGGTCGATCTGGGGCTGGAAGTACAGGCGCAGGTGGCCCAGGTCTATGGCCTGCCGCAGCCGTGCCTCCATGGCCAGGCGCTCGCGCGCGGCCGAGGTCATGTCTTCCTCGAAGAAGCACCAGGCACGGCCGCTGCGCGACTTGGCGCCGTAGACGGCGGCATGCGCGCCCTGCAGCAGGTCCTGGGCATTGCCGGCGTGGGAGGGGTACATGCAGATGCCCACGCTGACGCCGGCCATGACGGACAGGCCGTCCGGCGAGCTCCAGGGCTGGCCGGCCGCCGCGATCAGTTGCCGTGCACGGGCGATGGCGTCGCCGCGCTCGCTCATGCCCTTGCACAGCACGGCCAGTTCGTCACCGGCCATGCGACCTATGAGGTCCTGGGGACCCAGGGAGTCGTGCACACGGGCGGCGATGTGGCGCAGCACCTGGTCGCCGATGGCGTGGCCGTAGCTGTCGTTGACGTCCTTGAAGCGATCGATGTTCAGCAGCATCACGGCCAGCGTGCCCTGCTCGGCGGCCGCCTCGGCCACGGCGTCTTCCAGCAGCGCTGTGAAGCGCACGCTGTTGGGCAGGCCGGTGAGCATGTCGCGGTGGGCCAGGAATTCGAGCTGGGCCTCGCGCGCCTTCTCGGCCGAGATGTCGGTGAACATGCACACGTAGTGCGTGACCTTGCCCTGTGCGTCCTTGACGGCGCTGAGCGACATGCGCTCGGGAAAGACCTCGCCGTTCTTGCGGCGGTTCCAGATTTCGCCCTGCCAGTGGCCCGTGGCCTGCATGCTGTCCCACATGGCCTCGTAGAAGGCCTTGTCGTGGCGGCCGGACTTGAACATGCGCGGGGTCTTGCCCAGCATCTCCTGCTCGGTGTAGCCCAGCAGCCGCGTGAAGGCGCTGTTGACCGAGAGGATGCGGCTGCGCGCATCGGTGACGACCACGCCCTCCATGGTGTTGTCCACCACGGCGGCGGCCAGGCGCTGGCGTTCGTCGGCCTCCCGCCCGGCAGCCATCGCGGCATGGGCAGTGCGCTCTCCACGGCGCATGCGCCACAGCAGCCAGCCGCCGCCCACGGCCGTGACCAGCACCAGGGCCACCGAGGACAGCATGCGCCGCTGCGCTGCCGGCCCGGGCGGTATCTGCAGGTGCGCCAGCAGCCATTCCACGCCCCAGAGCCACAGCAGACCTGCGCACACATACAGGGTCAATGCGCCCCAGAGCGGTATTCGGGGCTGCTCTCCCTGATCTTGCATGTGGTTCCTCAGAACGTTCCCAGAACGTGTGACTTGCGCAGGGTCGTGTGCATGCTGCGACAATTGCGCCGCTATGACCCAAGCCTATATTCTTACCCTTTCGTGCCCCGACCGGCTCGGTCTGGTACATGCCGTCTCGGGCTTTCTGCTCGAGCAAGGCGGCAACATCGAAGAGGCCGCGCAGTATAACGACCCGGCCACCGGACTGTTCTTCATGCGCGTGCAATTTGCCTGCAACGGCTGCGATCCCGCGGCTCTGAGGGCGGCCCTGGCCGACCTGGGCGGCCAGTACCAGATGAAGTGGCGCCTGCACACCAAGGCCGAAGCCATGAAGACCGTGCTCATGGTCAGCAAGGAAGGCCACTGCCTCAACGACCTGCTGTTTCGCTGGAAGAGCGGCCTGCTGCCGGTGGACATCCGCGCCATCATCAGCAACCACCGCGAGTTCTACCAGCTGGCGGCCAGCTACAACATCCCCTTCCACCACATCCCCGTCACGGCTGCCACCAAGGCCCAGGCCGAGGCAAAGCAGTTCGAGATCATCGAGGCCGAAGGCGCCGAACTCGTGGTGCTGGCGCGCTACATGCAGGTGCTGTCCAACGACCTGTGCACCAAGCTTGCCGGCCGCGCGATCAACATCCACCACAGCTTCCTGCCCAGCTTCAAGGGCGCCAAGCCCTACTACCAGGCCCATGACCGCGGCGTGAAGCTGATCGGCGCCACGGCCCACTATGTGACGGCCGACCTGGACGAAGGCCCGATCATCGAGCAGGACGTGGCCCGCGCCGACCACACCGACACCGTGGAGGACCTCACGGCCCGCGGCCGCGACACCGAGAGCCAGGTGCTGGCCCGCGCCGTCAAGTGGCACAGCGAGCACCGCGTCATCCTCAACGGCCACAAGACCGTGGTCTTCCGCTGAAGCCGGCTCCCGGCCGCCCATGGCGAACGTGACCCTTGCCGCCGGCAGCGGCTTTGCCCCGCCCGGCAGCGGCGCCCGCCGCATCCCGCCCATACAGTGCCTGCTCACTTTCGAGGCGCTGGCGCGGCTGCGCAGCGTGACGCAGACGGCCGAGGAGCTGTGCGTCACGCCCAGCGCCGTCAGCCACCGCGTGCGCCAGCTCGAGCAGATCCTGGGCACGCGGCTGTTCGGCCGCTCGGACTTTTCGCTCACCACCGAAGGCAGCGCCTACCTGTCCCACGTGCGCGAGGGCCTGGGCGCGCTGCAGCGCTTTCCGGGCGAGGTGACGGCACCGGGCCGCCGCAGGCTCAAGCTCGCCGTCACGCCCACCTTTGCGCGCGTGATCCTGATCCCGCGCCTGCGCCAGTTCACGGAAACCTATCCCGAGATCGACATCGCCCTGCAGGTCTCCATCCCGCTGCTGGACGTGGTGGCCGAGGATGCCGACCTGATGGTGCGCTTCGGCCCCGGCCACTACGCCGACGTGGAGCACATCGAACTGGCGCGCGACGTGGTCACTCCGCTGGCCTCGCCGGCCTTCATCCGCGAGCACGGCCCCTTCGAGCAGCCCCAGGACCTGGAAGGCATGCCCCTGCTGCGCAGCCCGCTGGAGCCCTGGCGCACCTGGTTCGGCGCCACCGGCCTGGACTGGCCCGAGCCGCACGAGGGCTCGCAGTTCAACGACATCGGCCTGATGTGCGATGCGGCCTCGGCCGGCATGGGCATTGCCCTGGTGCGCCACAAGCTGGGCGCACCCTGGATGGACAACGGCACCCTGGTGCGCCTGTTCGACATGGACACGGCCAGCCCCCATGCCCACTACCTGTGCTGGCGCACCGGCACCATGGACCGCTGGGAATGCGCGGCCTTTGCTGAATGGTTGAAGAGGGCGATGGCCTGCTGAGGCGCCCACAACGGAATTCACGGATTTCGCGGATTTCACGCGCCGTTGCAATAAACATCAGCGCAGTCCCGCTGCACAAAGACGGCGGCATCGCCTAAAGTCAGGCCCCATGACTTCCGCCAGCTCCCCAGCCAGCCTCGCTCCCGGCGCCATGGCGTCGGCCGCCGCCGATGCCGCCCACCAGCAGCCCACGGCCTCCGAACGCGCACGGCGCCAGGCCGAGGTCGTGGCCGCGCTGGCCCGCCATGTGCCCGCGCATGCCCTGCTGTGGAACGCCGAGGACACCACCCCCTATGAATGCGACGGACTCACGGCCTACCGCCAGCGCCCCCTGGTGGTCTGCCTGCCCGAGACCGAGGCCCAGGTCCAGGCCGTGCTGCGCGCCTGCCACGCCATCCAGGTGCCCGTGATCGCACGCGGCGCAGGCACCGGGCTGTCGGGCGGCGCCCTGCCCCATCCCATGGGCGTGACGCTGTCGCTGGCCAAGTTCAACAAGATCCTCCAGGTCGATGCCGCCAGCCGCACGGCCGTGGTGCAGTGCGGCGTGCGCAACCTGGCCATCAGCGAGGCCGCCGCGCCCCTGGGCCTGTACTACGCGCCCGATCCCAGCAGCCAGATCGCCTGCACCATCGGCGGCAACGTGGCCGAGAACTCGGGCGGCGTGCACTGCCTCAAGTACGGGCTGACCGTGCACAACGTGCTGAAGGTGCGCGGCTTCACGGTGGAGGGCGAGCCGGTGGAGTTCGGCTCCATGGCGCTGGACACGCCGGGCTTCGACCTGCTGGCCATCCTGGTCGGCAGCGAAGGCATGCTGGCCGTGACCACCGAAGTCACCGTGCGCCTGATCCCCAAGCCCCAGCTGGCGCGCTGCATCATGGCCAGCTTCGACGACGTGCGCAAGGCCGGCGACGCCGTGGCCGCCGTGATCGCGGCGGGCATCATCCCGGCCGGGCTGGAGATGATGGACAAGCCCATGACGGCCGCCGTCGAGGACTTCGTCAAGGCCGGCTACGACCTCACGGCCGAGGCCATCCTGCTGTGCGAGAGCGACGGCACGCCCGAGGAAGTCGAGGAAGAGATCGCCCACATGAGCGAAGTGCTGCGCGGCGCCGGCGCCACGGCCATCACGGTGAGCGAAAGCGAGGCCGAGCGCCTGCGCTTCTGGAGCGGGCGCAAGAACGCCTTTCCCGCCAGCGGGCGCATCAGCCCCGACTACATGTGCATGGACTCCACCATCCCGCGCAAGCGCCTGGCCGACATCCTGCTGGCCATCCAGGAGATGGAAAAGAAATACGGCCTGCGCTGCGCCAACGTCTTCCACGCGGGCGACGGCAACCTGCACCCGCTGATCCTGTTCGATGCCAACGACCCCGACGAGCTGCACCGCTGCGAGCTGTTCGGCGCCGACATCCTGGAGACCAGCGTGGCCATGGGCGGAACGGTCACGGGCGAGCATGGCGTGGGCGTGGAAAAGCTCAACTCCATGTGCACCCAGTTCACCACGGCCGAGAACGACCAGATGTTCGCGCTCAAGGCCGCCTTCGACCCGCAGGCCCTGCTCAACCCCGGCAAGGTGATTCCCACGCTCAACCGCTGTGCCGAATACGGAAAGATGCTGGTGCGCGGCGGCCAGATCTCACACCCGGACCTGCCGAGATTCTGAGGCGTGGTGCAACCGGCGTGGTGCAACGGGCGCGGTGCAACCGGCGACGTGCGGCGTGCAACAGGCGCCGTGCAGTCCTTCCCGCCCTCAGGGCTGCTGCAGGCAGCGCGCCCACAGTCCGTCAAGCGCCCGGGCCAATGCGCCTCCCTGGCGGGGCACGGCCTGGCCCTCGCCCAGGTCTTCGACCAGGGTGTCCAGCGGCGTGGCTTCGGTCAGCGTGCGCACGCCGCACTCCATGGCCAGGGCCGTGTCCAGGTAGACCACGCGTGCGCCGGCCACGCTCCAGCGCGTGAGCTCGCGCACGCGGCCCACCTGGCCCAGCCGCAGGCGCATGGCCTCCATGCGCGCGGCCAATGAGCGGCGTATGCGCTCGCCCGCCTCGGGGCGGTCTTCCTCCAGCCGGCGCAGCGCCGCCTCCTGCTGCTCCAGGGTGCGGTCCATCGCCTGCAAGGCCGCCTCGCGGCCCAGCCGGGCCTCGTCGTAGCGCGGCAGAGCCGCGCGCAGCCGCACCAGCGTCCGCTCCCGCTCGCGCGCATAGACATGCCCGGCCGCGCGCCCGGCCTGCGCACAGGCCTGGGCTGCCAGCACCAGGCGCTGCGGCGCGGCCTCGGCACTGAGGCTTTGCGGACGGAAGCTGCCGCACTCCTTCATGTCACCCAGCACACGCAGATCCTCCAGGTGCCGCTGCCTGTGGTCGGCATCCCTTTGCGCCTCCTGCGCGTGGCGCCGCAGCATCTCCTGCCGCTGCCGCTCCAGCACGAGCAGCTCACGCCATTCGCCACGCAACCGCGCCTCGAACCGGGCCTGTTCGCTTTCGGCGGCGCGCTGCAGTGGCCCGACCTCCTGGCGCAGACTGGCCTGCAGGTAGTCACGCACGCCTGCGCGCTCGCAGGCGTACTCGACGATGCGCCCGCCGCTGCCGTCTCCCACGCTGCGCCAGCTGCTGCGCGCGCAGGCCGACCTGTCCTGCAGCACCTGCCCTATCGACACGCCCGAGGCGGCGCCCCAGGGAGCAGCCCGCACGGTCAGCACCTCGCCATCGTCACCGCCGCAACCGCCCAGCAGCAGTGCCAGGCCCGCAGGCAGCAGCCACACTCCTTGCCAGCGCATGGGCCCTCCTGTGCTTGTGATTTCTGGTTGAGTCTTTGATGTTAACTATCAATCACATCGGATATGTGATTTTTCACAATACTCACTGCACAATCAGACTTATCCCATAGCGTGCCCGCATGCAGGATGCGAAGCAGCGGTTTGCGCAGAAATTACGTGATTCCCTGGAGGCCCGTGGCTATGAAGCCAAGCCCTCGGTGCTGGAGCGCGAATTCAACACACGCTTCTGGGGCAAGCCCATGTCGCAGCACGGCGTGCGTCTGTGGCTGCTGGGCAAGACCATGCCCAACACCAAGAAACTTGCTGCGCTGGCCGACTGGTTGCAGGTGCCGCTGGAGGAGTTCCTGCGCGCGCCGCAGCCGGCGCGTGAGGTGCGTGAGCCCAAGGGCAGCTGGTCCGCCGGCCTGGGCTACGAGGACAACGAGCTGTTCAAGATCTACCTGCGCCTTCCCGTACCCAAGCGCCGCCTGGCGCGCGACGTGATCCTGGCCATCGCACGCGCCCATGAGGCCGAGGAAGCGGAACGCGCCGCAGGCTCGTAGCCGCGCGGCGCGTCGGTCATCCCTTGATACGGCTGCTGCGGGGCAGCATTGCATCGCCCCGCACGTGCATCAACCACCCATGGCACGCTGGCGTGCATCGCGCTGGGCAGGCGTTTCGTTGATCAGTTCATTGATCACTTCCTGCCGCGTCTTGCCGCCACCGGTCTGCGGTGCAGGCGCCGGGTAGACGCCGGCATTGAAGCGCGAGGTGCCGCCCTGGCGCACGGCCGCCTCGGCCTCGGCCGTCACCTGGGCGCGCGTCTTGCTGCTCTTGAAATGTTCGGGATGGACGACGGCACCCGCCTCGTTGTTGGCCGGGTGGATGTACCCGGCCGCCGATGCCATGCCCGGCAGCAGCAGCGCTGCCGATGCGACCAGGCCGGCGATCAGGGTAGCGGGGGTGAAACGGCGTTGCGACATGGTGTGTCCCTTTCAAAGAACGTTGGTGATTCGTTCTCCCCACGCCCCGCAAGGCGGAACGCCGGGGAGAGGACTCCAATGTAGAAATCACGTGCCCACACCAGCCCCACAGGATGGTGACATTGCTGTCATACAACCGACACAGATGACCGCGCCACGGTGGCGCCTCGGCGCTCGTCAGCCCCGGTACTGCGCACGCGCGCGGCCGGGCGCCAGAGGGTCCAGGCGCACGTCCAGCAGGCCCTCGGCATCGCCCGCGATGCGCGCCAGTGTCTGGCCGAAGGGATCGGCGAACTGGCTGCCTCCGCTGAAAGCGTAGCTGTCGCCAGGGCCCACGCGGTTGGCCATGGCGATGTAGCACTGGTTGTCCATCGCACGCACGGGCACGGCATGGCGATGGATGTGGCCGTGGGGGTGCATCATCCCGTCCATCAGCACGATCAGGTCCACGCCCTGCGCACCCAGCGCGCGGGCCGGTGCCGCAAACTCGATGTCGAAGCAGATCAGCATTCCCAGCCGCAGGCCGCGCCATTCGCATGTGGGCCAGCGCTCACCTGCCTCGAACACGCCCTGGTCCGAGTCGTAGAGCATGGTCTTGCGGTAGTGCAGCAGCACCTGCCCGTCGGCATCGATCAGCAGGCCGGCATTGAAGCGGCGGCCCTGGTCTGCTTCGGCCAGGCCGATGGCGACAGCCACGCCGGCTTGCCGCGCGGCCTCGCGCAGCGCGGTGGCCGAGGGGCCGTCCAGCGGCTCGGCCAGCTGCGCCACGTTGTCGGGCCGGGGAAATCCGCTGATGCAGGTTTCGGGAAAGACCAGCAGGTCGGCCTGACCCGCGCTGGCCCTGATCGTCTTCAGCGTCATCGCCAAGTTGCCGGCAATGTCGCCGTCACGCAGACGGGGCTGGATGATGCGGATGCGGTGCTCCGTCATGGTGTGCGCTCCTTGGGATGCAAAGGGTGGCTGTCCTGCCGCGGCTGGCAACTGGCGGCCTCCTCGGCCTGCAGATCCAGGTTGCGGGCCAGCCCCCCGTAAAGGCTGCCGGCGACGAGAATGCCCGGCAGCCAGGCGAAGTCCACGCCGCCCAGCCGCTGCGCAGCCCAGCCGATGAAGACCGCATGGCCATCGGTGGCGTCGTGGATGTGCATGAACGGCACCATGGCTGCAAAGCCGCCCAGATAGGCGCAGATGCCGCGCCAGCCCCAGGCGCCGTAGATGCCCTGTGGCGTGAAGAAATCAGCGATGGCGTAGCGGCCCTTGCGCACCAGGAAGTAGTCCACGAGGTTGACCGCCGTCCATGGCACCAGGAAGTACAGCAGCAGCGCCAGGAAGGAGTGCAGCAGTGCCACGCCGCTGCCCTGGATGGACAGCACGCACGCGAGGATGGTGGCGCTGATGGCGGCGATGGCACCGATGCGTGCACTGCGCGTGGGGCGCAGGCCGCCCAGCGAATCCGCCGCCGTGAGCACGGTCAGCGCCGCGCTGTACGTGTTCAACGCGATGATGGGCAGGAAGGCCACGACGGCCAGGGCAGGCAGCAGCCGGTCCGCGCCCGGGAAAAGCGCCGCGCCGATCTGGCCCAGCGCCGCCAGCGCGTCCCCGGCCTGCAGCCGCTGCGCCATCCAGGCGCCCAGCCCGATCATCCAGGCCCCGGACAGCGATGCACCCAGGAAGATGGCTGCGATCAGGCGCCGGGGCGCAGTGTGGCGCGGCAGGTAGCGCGAATAGTCGGACACATAGGGCGCATAGGAGATGTTGTAGCTGGCCGCGATGGTGAACTGCGCGGCAAAGGCGCTCCATGCAAAGCCCGGCGCCGGGCCCGTGCCCTGGCGTGCCAAAGGCTCGCCCACGCCAGCCAGCAACGCCAGCGTGGCCAGCGCATACAGCGGCAGCGCCAGCATCAGCGCGCAGCGGAAGGCCCTGTGCATCACATCGTGGCCGCAGACCGCCAGCAAGGCGCCTGCCGCCACGGCCACGCAGGCCGTGGGCGCTGGCGGCAGGCCGAACACGGCCTGCATGCCCTGCATGATGAGCGAGACGTTGACGACGTTGAACCCCGTGAACACCAGCAGCGTGGCGCACAGCGGCAGGATGACACCGCGAAAGCCGAACTGCGCGCGCGACTGGATCATCTGCGGCAGCCCCAGCTGCGGCCCCTGCGCGCCGTGCAACGCCATGAACAGCGTGCCGAACATGATGCCCAGCGCCCCGGCCAGGGCGCTCCAGGGCGCCGACAGCCCCAGCGACGGGCCGACGAAGCCGATGGAAAGCGTGAAGAAGTGGAAGTTGCCCAGGAACCAGAACGGCCCCTGGTCGGCGAGCCGCGCGTGGCGCTCGCTGTCGGGAATGCAGTCGATGGACCGGCTCTCCACGGCGATGCGGGCACGGCCGTGCCGTCCGCTGGCGGGGCTGTTCATGGCCTTGTCTCCCTCCCGTTGTCCTTGCTGTTGTGGGACGAATTCTAGGCAGGGGTTCGCAGCCGCTCCATGCCAAATGCGCGAGGTTCACATCGATGGGCAAAGATGTGTGGCCCGGGATATCCCGGGCATGAAGAAACCCGCTGCAGCCAGGCTGCAGCGGGTTCCAAAGTGGCTGCCCGGGTGCTGCCCGGGCGCCGCGTCACACGGCAGGTGCCGGCGCGGCGGGCGCGGGGTCTGTGCCGCTGGCCTCCGACGGATCATTGCGATGCACCAGCCGGTACAGCAGCGGCAGCACCAGCAGGGTCAGCAGCGTGGATGACAGGATGCCGCCGATCACCACCGTGGCCAGCGGCCGCTGCACCTCGGCGCCCGTGCCCGTGGCAATGGCCATGGGCACGAAGCCCAGCGAGGCCACCAGGGCCGTCATCAGCACGGGGCGCAGCCGGGTGAGCGCGCCTTCGGTCACGGCATCGGGCACGCTGGCGCCCTGCTCTCGCAGGCTCCTGATCCAGGAGATCATGACCAGGCCGTTGAGCACGGCCACGCCCGACAGCGCGATGAAGCCCACCGCCGCCGAGATGGACAGCGGTATGTCGCGCAGCCACAGCGCCAGGATGCCGCCCGTGAGCGCGAACGGAATGCCCGTGAAGACCACCAGCCCGTCGCGCACATTGCCGAACATGGCGAACAGCAGCACGAAGACCATGAGCAGGGCCACGGGCACGACGATCTGCAGGCGGCGCGTGGCCGACTCCAGGTTCTCGAAGGTGCCGCCCCAGCGCGTCCAGTAGCCGGGCGGCAGCGACAGGCCCTGCAGCTTTTGCTGTGCCTCGCCCACGAAGGAGCCCATGTCGCGCCCGCGCACATTGGCGCTGACCACGATGCGGCGCTTGCCGTCCTCGCGGCTGACCTGATTGGGGCCGGGCGCGGTCTCGAATGTGGCCACGGCCGACAGCGGCACGAAGCCGATGCGCCCGTCCGCCCCGCGCGGCAGGGCGATGGGCAGGCGGCTCAGGGCCTGCAGGTCGTTGCGCACGGCGTCCGGCAGGCGCACCTGGATGTCGAAGCGCTTGTCGCCCTCGAACACCGTGCCGGCCTCGGTGCCGCCCATGGCGGTGCTGATGGCGTCCTGCACATCGCCCATGTTCAGGCCATAGCGCGAGGCCTTTTCGCGGTCGATCTGCACGGTGAGCATGGGCAGGCCCGTGGTCTGCTCGACCTTGACCTCGGAGGCGCCCGCGATCTGCTGCAGCATGCCGGCCACGGTCTGGGCGCTTTTCTCCAGCACGGCCATGTCGTCGCCGAAGATCTTCACGGCCACGTCGCTGCGCACGCCCGAGATCAGCTCGTTGAAGCGCAGCTGGATCGGCTGGGAGAACTCGTAGTTGTTGCCCGGGATGCGGTCCACCGACGCCTGCACGGCGGCCAGCAGCTCATCGCGCGGGCGCGCCGGGTCGGGCCACTCGCTGCGGGCTTTCAGCATGATGTAGCCGTCGGAGATGTTGGGCGGCATGGGGTCGGAGGCGATCTCGGCCGTGCCGGTGCGCGCGAACACGCGGTCGATCTCGGGGAACTCCTTCTTGAGCGCCTTCTCGATCTGCATCTGCATTTGCAGCGACTGCGTAAGGCTGGTGCCCGGGATGCGCAGCGCCTGGATGGCGAAGTCCCCCTCGTTGAGGTTGGGCGCGAACTCGCTGCCCAGGCGCGTGGCCAGCAGCAGGCTCAGCGCCACGGCCACGGCGGCGGCCGTGAGCACCACGGCGGGCGCGGCCATGACGCGCGCCAGCACGGGCGCATAGGCGCGGCGCGCCCAGCCCATGAGGCGGTTTTCCTTCTCGGCCACCTTGTCGCCCATGAACAGCGCAATCGCCGCCGGGATGAAGGTGATGGACAGCAGCATGGCGCCGGCCAGCGCAATGACCACCGTGAGCGCCATGGGGTGGAACATCTTGCCCTCCACACCCGTGAGCGCGAAGATGGGCAGGTAGACCACCATGATGATGAGCTGGCCGAACAGCAGCGGGCGGCGCGCTTCCTTCGCGGCGGCGAAGACTTCATGGAAGCGTTCGCTGCGCGTCAGCGACCGTCCGCGCGCCTCCTGCGCATGGGCCAGGCGGCGCACGCAGTTCTCCACGATGACCACGGCGCCGTCGATGATGATGCCGAAGTCCAGCGCCCCCAGGCTCATGAGGTTGGCGCTGACCTTGTAGTGCACCATGCCCGTGAAGGTGAACAGCATGGACAGCGGGATGATCAGCGCCGTGATCAGCGCCGCGCGCAGGTTGCCCAGGAACAGGAAGAGGATGACCACCACCAGGGCCGCGCCCTCCACCAGGTTCTTCTTGACCGTGGCGATGGCCTTGTCCACCAGGTTGGTGCGGTCGTAGACGGTGATGGCCTTGACGCCAGGGGGCAGGCCCCGGTTGATCTCGGCCATGCGCTGGTCCACGGCGCGCGAGACGGTGCGGCTGTTCTCGCCGATCAGCATGAACACCGTGCCCAGCACCACCTCGCGGCCGTTGTCGGTGGCTGCGCCCGTGCGCAGCTCCTGGCCCAGCCCCACCTCGGCCAGGTCGCGGATGCGGATGGGCTGGCCCTGGGCCGAGCCCACGATGACCTCGCGGATGTCGGCGATGCCGCCGACCTGGCCCGGCGCGCGGATCAGGTACTGCTCGCCCTGGCGCTCGATGTAGCCGGCGCCCACGTTGGCGTTGTTGCGCTGCAGGGCGGTGACGATGTCGGCCAGCGTGAAGCCGTAGGCGGCCAGCTTCTCGGGCGCGGGCGCCACCAGGTACTCCTTGGCGTAGCCGCCGATGGAGTTGATCTCGGTGACGCCGGGCACGTTGCGCAGCTGCGGCTTGATGACCCAGTCCTGGATCTCGCGCAGGTCCATGGGCGTGTAGGGCGTGCCGTCGGGCTTTTTCGCACCGTCCTCGGCCTCCACGGTCCACAGGTAGATCTCGCCCAGGCCCGTGGAAATGGGGCCCAGCGTGGGCGTGATGCCCGCAGGCAGGCTGTCGCGCGCCTGCTGTATGCGCTCGCCCACCAGCTGCCGTGCGAAGTAGATGTCCGTGCCGTCCTTGAACACCACGGTGACCTGGGACAGGCCGTAGCGCGACAGCGAGCGCGTCTGCTCCAGGTGGGGCAGGCCGGCCATCACCGTCTCTATGGGATAGGTGACGCGCTGCTCGGTCTCCAGCGGCGAGTAGCCGCTGGCCTGGGTGTTGATCTGCACCTGGACATTGGTGATGTCGGGCACGGCGTCGATGGGCAGGCGCTGGTAGTTGTAGATGCCCAGCGCGGCCATGGCCAGCACGGCCAGCAGGACCAGCCAGCGCTGCTCTATGGCAAATCGGATGATGCGTTCAAACATGGAGTTCTCCGTTCATGCCCGCATCAATGGGAGTGCTCGGCCGTGGCCTTGCCCAGCTCGGCCTTGAGCATGAAGCTGCCCTCGGCCACGTAGGATTGGCCGGGTTTCAGGCCTTCCAGCACCTCGGTGGTCTTGCCGTCGGCGCGGCCCACGCGTACCGGCTGGGCGCGAAAGCCCCCCTGCACGGGCACGAAGACCACGGTCTGCTGCTCCATCTTCTGCAGTGCCTGCGTGGCCACGGCCAGCGGCGCCTGCCGGGACGATGCCGTCAGCTCCACATTCACGAACAGGCCCGGGCGCCACACGCCGTCGGGGTTGGGCAGGGTGATGCGCGCGGGGGCCGTGCGCGTGTCCTGGCCGATCAGTGCGCCCACATAGGCCACTTCGCCCGTGGCCGAGGAGTCGAAGGCCGTGGCGCGCACCGTGGCCTTCTCGCCCACGCGCACGGCGGGCAGGTCGGGCGCGGCCACGCGCATCTCGGCCCAGACGCTGCGCAGGTCGGAGATGGTGAAGACCTGGGTGGTGTCCTGCACGGCCTCGCCCACGGACAGGTGCTTTTCCACGATCACGCCGTCAAACGGCGCGCGCAGCTCGAAGCGGTTGAGCCCGCCCGCACCACCGCCGGCACCGGCGCCCGTGGCGGCCAGCTTCTGCTGGGCGTTGGAGACGGCGATCTCGGCCTCGCGCAGCGCCTGGCGCGCCTGCAGGTAGTCCTGCTCGGCCGAGACCTTTTCCTCCCACAGCTGCTTTTCACGCGCATAGGTGGTGCGAGCCAGCTCCAGGCGCTTGCTGGCGGCCAGCAGTTCGCTGCGCTGCTCGGAGACGGCGGCGCTGCTGAGCACGGCCAGCAGCTGGCCCTTCTTCACGTTCTGGCCCAGGTTGGCGGGAACGCTCTCGGCAATGCCGGCCACGCGCGGCACGACGTGGGCCGTGCGGTCTTCGTTGAAGCGGATCTCCCCGGGCAGCTGCAGCACGGAGCGCACGGTGGCCGGGCCGGCCTCGGCCAGGCGCACGCCGGCCGCCTGCATGCGCTGGGCGTCCATGGCGATCAGGCCTTCGTCGTCGCCATGGCCGGCTTCGGCGGCGGCTGCGGGGTTGGCTGCGGGCTTGGCCTCGGCTTTTTCCTCCTTGGAATCTTCATGGTGCTCATCGTCGGCATGGCCTTCGTCGTGCTTGTGGCCATCGGCTGCGGCTGCGGCTGCAGCGCCGTGGTGCTCGCCATCGGCATGGCCTGCGGCCTCGCTGTGCCCGTGGCCATGGCTGTCGGCCTTGGCGGCACCCGGCGGGCCGCTGCGCAGGATCAGCGTGGCGGCCAGCGCACCCACGGCCAGGATGACGGCAATGGCCACGAGGGTGCGGCGCGGTGCCAGGGGGGAGGAGGAGGGCTTGGTGTTCATGGTCTGGATGCAATCAGGTTGCTATCGGAATCAGAGGCCGGATTCGGTGCCGAGCAGGCGGTCGATGTCGGCGGCAGCGCGGTGCGTGGCCAGCAGCTGGTCCAGGTACTGGCTGCGCGCTTCGGACCAGGTGCGCTGCGCGTCCAGCACGTCGAGGTAGCCGAACTTGCCCAGCGCAAACCCGCGCGAGGCCAGCTCGTAGGCCGTGCGCGCCGTGGGCAGCACCTCCTCGGCCAGCTGGCGCGCCTGCTCGCGGCTGGACTGCAGCAGCTCGCGCGCCTCGAACAGCTGGGCCTGCAGCTGAACGCGCGTGGCCAGCAACTGCTCCTCGGCCTGGTCGGCCAGGCGCAGGGCCTGCAGCTGGTTGCCCCGGTTGCTGTCGAGCACGGGCAGGGGCACGGAGACGCCGACCACGAGCTGGTTGCGCCCGACCTCGGTGGCGCGCTTGACGCCCAGGCTGACGGTGGGATCGGGCAGGCGGCGCGCACGCTCCAGGTCGGCCGTGGCGCGGCTTTGCTCCAGCGCCTGGCGCGCACGCAGCACGGCGGGAGCCTGTTCGATGCGCTGCTGCAGGGCTGCCAGTTCCGGCAGCTGGGGCAGCGCGTCCACGGCGCCCTCGGCCTGGCCGAAGGGGCGTACGCTCTCGCCCCACAGCGCCTGCAGCTGGCCGCGCGCCACGCGCAGGGCAGAGCGGGCCCGGGCCTGCTCCAGCAGGGCGCCGGACTCGGCCACGCGGGCCCGGGTCTCCTCCAGCGGCGCCACCTTGCCGGCCGCCACGCGCCGGGCCGCCGCTTCGCGCGCGCTGCTGGCGATCTCCAGCGTCTGCCCGGCCAGGACCACGCGCTGCTGCGCGGCCAGCACGCCGAAAAAGGCCGCGCCCACATCGGCGCGCAGCGCGGCCTCGGCCCCTGCCAGTTCGGCGCGGGCCAGGTCGCGGCCGCGCTCGGCCACGCGCATGCGGGCCTCGCGCTTGCCGCCCACTTCCAGGGTCTGGTTCAGCTGCACGGTCAGCGTGCGGGTGCTGCGGCGCGTGTCCTCCTGCGACCAGGCCAGCTCGGGATTGGGCCGGGCCTGGCTTTGCAGCACGGCCCCCTCCGTGGCGGCCAGCGCCTGGCGGGCCGCGCGCAGGCCGGGATTGCCGTCCAGCGCCAGGGCCAGTGCCTGCTGCAGGTCCAGCGGCGGGCCATCAGGAAGGGATGCGCCTGCAAAGGCGGGTGGCGCCACGGAATCGGCCGGTGGCTCGGCGGCCTGCACGACGCCGCAGGCGGCCAGCGCCGCCAGCACCCACGGTGCGAAGGCTGTCCTCGACGGAAAGGACGAAGGAAAAGACATACACGGGCTCCTTGCCCGCAGCGCGGATCAGGCGTGATCGCTTGGTCGATCAGGCCCCACGCCACAGGGCGCGCACGGACGAGGGCCGCTGCGCGCGAAGGGATTTCTGGAAAATGCCGGTCCGGGGCGAAACAGGGCGATGAACGCCGAATGCCCGGCCGGCGGCTGCAGGAGCGTCAGCCCTGCCAGCGGGGCCGGTCGGGGCGCAGCAGCACGGCCGAGGCATGCCGGCGCAGCGGCTCGGCGAATTGCGCGGGCGGCGGGGCCACCGGCGCCGCCTGCCAGTGCTGTGTGGCAGCGGCCACCCAGGCGTGGCACATGGAGCAGTCCACGCTGAGCGAGGACTGCAGGCCCTGGTCGGCCTTTTGCGCAGGCGGGCCGGACTCGGCATCCGTGCCCGTGCCCGCATGGCGCTCGGCGCCCATGCCGTGCAGGCTCACGCCATGGACATGGTGGCCGAAGTGCCGGGTCTCATGCCCGTCGTGGCGGCACAGCGCAGCGGCCGCCATCCAGGTCCACTGGAACAGCAGCGCGATCACGAGGATGGCAAGGGCGGCAAGACGGGGCCGGGTCATGGAAGAGGGCATGGCAGAAGTGCGGGATTGTCGGGCATGGCGTTTGACCCCAATCGCGACTGCCCCATGCCGGCGAGTCTAGGGCGGCGCAACGACCCGGCGCTGTCGGGCACATGACAAATTTGTCATCTCCGAAAACCCTTGCCTGCCCCGACAATGCTCGGCATGAAAGTCCTGGTCATCGAAGACGAAACCAAGCTGGCCGACTACCTCCGCAAGGGCCTGACCGAGGAGGGGTTCGTGGTCGATGTCGCGCACAACGGCATCGACGGCCTGCACCTGGCCACCGAGCTGGCCTACGACCTCATCGTGCTCGACGGCATGCTGCCCGGCATCGACGGCCTGGCCGTGCTGGCGGCGCTGCGCCAGTCGCGCCAGACGCCGGTGCTGATGCTGACGGCGCGCGGCCAGGTGGAAGACCGCGTGCGCGGCCTGCAGGGCGGCGCCGACGACTACCTGGTCAAGCCCTTTGCGTTCTCCGAACTGGTGGCGCGCATGCATGTGCTGCTGCGCCGCGGCGGCGGCACGGCCCAGCCTGCGGCCGAGGCCACCACGCTGCGCATGGCCGACCTGGAGCTGGACCTGATACGCCGCCGCGCCACGCGCGCCGGCCAGCGCCTGGACCTGACGGCCAAGGAATTCAACCTGCTGAGCCTGCTGCTGCGCCGCCAGGGCGAGGTGCTGTCGCGCACCGAGCTGGCCTCCCAGGTCTGGGACATGAATTTCGACAGCGAGACCAATGTGGTCGAGGTGGCCGTGCGCCGCCTGCGCCTGAAGCTGGACCAGCCCTTCGCGCAGCCCCTGCTGCACACGGTGCGCGGCATGGGCTATGTGCTGGAGTCGCGCGCACCGTGAGCGTTGCCCCTGCCGACATTCCCCACCTGGGCCGGCGCCTGTCGCGCTGGCTGGCCCTGCAGACCATGCTGGGCCTGGGCCTGGTGTGCGCGGCCGTCTACGGGGTGGCATCGATGACGCTGGAGCAGCACCAGCACGAGACGCTGGACCTCAAGCAGCAGGCCGTGCTGCACCTGATGACGGAAAGCCGCAGCGCCCACAACGAAGCCGGGCTGGCCCACATGCTGGACGACTTTCTCACGGGCCTGGACGAGATGTCGCTGCGCATCACCGACCTGCAGGGCCGCGTGCTCTACGAGCGCCTGCGCACGCCCAAGAATCCCGGCCGCACGCTGCAGCGCAGCTTCGAGGTCGTGCTGGCCGACTCCGGCCAGCAGGCCCGTGCCCAGCTCACGCTGGACCGGGCCGAAGACGACCGGCAACTGTCCCTGCTGGCCTGGACGCTGGCCCTGGCTGCCGTGGGCGGCGCCCTGCTGGTGTCGCTGACCGGCATCTGGCTGGTGCGCCTGGGCCTGGCGCCGCTGCGACAGCTGACCGAGCAGACGCGCCAGCTGTCGGCCCAGGACCTGCAGCGGCGCCTGGACGACAGCGGGCAGCCGCAGGAGCTGCGGCCGCTGATCGCACAGTTCAACGCCCTGCTGGAGCGGCTGTCCGTGGCCTACCGGCAGATGGAGGCCTTCAACGCCGACGTGGCCCATGAGCTGAACACGCCGCTGACCACGCTGATCAGCAGCTGCGAGCTGGCCCTGCGCAAGCCGCGCAGCGAGGCCGAGCTGCGCGAGGTGCTGGCTTCCAACCTGGAGGACCTGCGGCGCATGGCCGGCATCGTGGCCGACATGCTGTTTCTCTCCCAGGCCGACCGGGGCCAGGGCGCGCGCCTGGCGCCCTGGGCCAGCCTGGCCGCGCTGGCCCACGAGGTCATCGACTTCCACGAGGCCGCGCTGCAGGAGGCCGACCTGCAGGTCGTCGTCCAGGGCGACGCGGCCGCCGAGGTCGATGCGCGGCTGCTGCGCCGGGCGCTGTCCAACCTGCTGGGCAATGCCACACGCTATGCACAGCGCGGCTCCACCATCACCGTGCAGATCGGCGCGCGGCCCTGTACTCACCACGGGGGCGCCGGCGATGTGGCGCTGGCGGTGCTCAACCGGGGCCCGGCCATCGATCCCGTCCACCTGCCGCGCCTGTTCGACCGCTTCTACCGCGCCGACGCCGCGCGCAGCCAGGCCGACCGCAACCATGGCCTGGGCCTGGCCATCGTGGCCGCCATCGCGCGCATGCACGGCGGGCGCTGCTTTGCCGAGTCCGAGGGCGGCTTCACGCGCATCGGCCTGGAACTGCCCGACAGCCCGAGCCCGCCGCGCGATTCCCCGGCCTGAACACAGGCACCGGAGCGGCGGCACAATGGCGCCCCATGACGCAAGACGCCCCCTCCTCCTACGCAACGCTGCTGGCCGAAGGCAATGCCCTGGTGGCCCAGGCGCAGCGGGCCGCCACCCAGGATTTCGCCCAGGCCCGGGCGCTGTGGCAGCAGGCCGGCAAGCATTTCTATCTGGCCCACAAGGCCGACCCCGATCAGGCCGAGGGCGCGTTTCGCCTGGCCCAGGCCTGGATGGCCGAAGCCCATGCGCTGCAAAAGGAAGAATCGCCAGACGCCGTGGTGATGTGGCGCAACGCCGCCGCGCAATGCGAGCTGGCGTTCGACCTGGAACCCGAGAACGGCCGCCTGGCCATGACGGCCGCCAGCTGCCACATGTTCGGCGGCCAGCATGACGCGGCCAAGGCCTGGCAGCAGATCGGTCAGCATCTGCTGCCGCCGGCGCCCGAAGGCGACGGCGCCTGAAGCCAGGCTACAGCGCGATCAGCTTGAACACGGCCCGCGCCGTGCACACGGCCTGGCCCGCGCTGTCCAGCACATTGCCCTCGCAGAACACGGTGCGCGCGCCTGCGCGCAGCACGCGGGCCTCGATCAGCAGGTCGGTGGTGGCCGATGCCAGGAAATGCGTGCTCATCTCGATGGTCACCACGCCCAGCCCCAGCGGGTTGGACGAGCGCGCGGCCGCGCTCAGCGTGAAGTCCAGCGCGCTCATCAGCGCGCCGCCATGGCCATGCCCCCGGCTGTTGGCCAGGTGCGGGCGCATGGGCAGCCGCGTGCGCGCCAGGCCGGGCGCCAGGCTCACGGGCTCCAGGCCGATGTGGGACATGAAGGGCACGTCGATGCCGAAGTAGCCGCGCGCCAGCGCGGCGGCCTCCAGGTCCGGGGTGGTGGAGATTCCAACGGCGTTCATCCGATCTCCGCAATCGCCTGGCCTTCGGCCACCGGCTCGCCCACGGCCACGAGCATGCGGCGCACGACGCCTGCCACCTCGCTTTCCACGGGAATCTCCATCTTCATGGACTCCACGATGATGAGGGTGTCGCCCAGGGCGACGGTGCCGCCTTCGGCGGCTTCCACAGCGGCCACGAGGCCGGCGATGGGGCTTGTGATCATGTTCGGGGTGGTGGTCATGGGTAGGGCTTTCAAAGGGGGGCCAGCACGCGCTGGGCGATGCCGGTGTCGATGCGCAGGTCCAGGAAATCGGCGTGGCCCAGGATGCGTTCGATGAAGGGGATGTTGGTCTTCACGCCCTCGATGCGGGTCTGCGCCAGTGCCTGGCGCAGCCGTGCGATGGCCTGGGCGCGGTCGCTGCCATGGGCCACGAGCTTGGCGACCATGGGGTCGTAGAAGGGCGTGACGCTGCAGCCCTGGGCATAGCCGGTCTCCACGCGCAGGCCTTCGCCCTGGGGCATCTCGAAGCGGTCCAGGCGCCCTGGCGAGGGCAGGAAGCGCACGGGGTCTTCGGCATAGATGCGCGCCTCGATGGCATGGCCGCTGGCCACGGGCTCGGCGGGCAGCACCTCCCGCATGCGCTCGCCGGCGGCCAGGCGGATCTGGGCCTCGACGATGTCGATGCCCGTGATCTCCTCGGTCACCGCATGCTCGACCTGCAGCCGCGTGTTCATCTCCAGGAAGACAAAGCCGTGCTGCGGCGTGTAGAGCATCTCCACGGTGCCGATCACGTCATAGCCCGTGCGCGCCAGCAGGCCGGCCAGCAGTTGCCGCATATCGGCCAGGGCCTGCGCGGGAATGCCTGCGGGGCGGGCCTCTTCCACCACCTTCTGGTGGCGGCGCTGCACCGAGCAGTCGCGCTCGAACAGCACGCGCACCTCGCCATGGCGGTCGGCCAGCACCTGGAACTCGATGTGGCGCGGCGCCTCGATCAGCTTTTCCAGGTACAGCTCGGCCGTGCCGAAGTACTTGGCGGCCATGCCGCTGGCCTTGGACCAGGCGGCCTCCAGCTGCGGTGCATCGTGCGCGGGCAGCATGCCGATGCCGCCGCCCCCGCCTGCGGGCTTGACCAGCACGGGAAAGCCGATGCGCGCCGCCTCCTCCTGCGCCTCCTGCACGCTGTGCAGCACGGCCGAGCTGGCCGCCTGCGGCATGCCCTGGGCGGCCATGAAGGCCCGCGCCTGGGTCTTGTGGCCCAGCGTGCGTATCCAGTGCGGCGAGGGGCCGATGAAGCACAGGCCCTGGCGCTGCACGGCCTCGGCGAAGTCCGCGTTCTCGGAGAGAAAGCCGTAGCCCGGGTGCACGGCATCGGCGCCGGTCTCGCGCGCCACCTGCAGCAGCCGCGCCTGGTCCAGATAGCTTTGCGCGGCGGGCGCAGGGCCTATGCACACGGCCTGGTCGGCCGCGCGCACATAGGGCAGGCTGGCATCGGCCTCGGAGTACACGGCCACGGATTCAAGGCCCATGCGCCGCAGCGTGCGGATCACGCGCGCGGCCACGGCGCCCCGGTTGGCGACCAGCACGCGGCGGATGGGGTGCGGGGCGCCGCTCATGCCGCCTCCGAGGTCGCAGCTGGCGCAGCGGCCACGGCCACCACCGCATCGACGATGACCGGCGCCTGCGCGCCGCGTGCCACGAGCACGGGATTGGCATCGACCGACTGCACGCGCCCGCCCTGGGCCAGCATCCAGTCGCCCAGCCGCACCATCATGGCGGCCACGGCATCCAGCTCCACGGCCGGCATGCCGCGCACGGCCGCAAAGGCCGGGGCGATGGCCAGGCGCGCAAGGGCATCCTGCGCCTGCCGCGCACTGAAGGGGGCGACAAGGAACTGCACGTCCCTGAGCGCCTCCACCAGCACGCCGCCCTGGCCGACCATGACCACCACGCCGAACTCGGCATCGACATGGGCACCCAGCGCCAGCTCGAAGTCGGCCCTGTGCTGGGCTCCCAGCAGCAGGCCGCCATCGGCCGCGCCCAGGCGGGCCAGCGTGGCGGCGAAGTCGCCAAAGGCCTGCAGCGCCTGCTCCGCCTCGCGGATGTTGAGCCGCACCAGGCCATGCTCGGACTTGTGCGAGAGATCGGCGGACACGCCCTTGGCCACCAGGGGCAGCGGCAGGGATTCGAGGGCGGCGCGCACCTCGTCCTCGCTCCTGCAGACCAGATGGCGCATCACCGGCAGGCCGGCGCGGGCGAGTTCGGACAGGCTGGAGGGCTCGTCAAGCGTGAGGGAGCGGGAGGCCGCCACCGGCACCGATGCCTCGGCAGACGGCACCTGTGCCTGCCTGCCACCGGCCTGCTCGGCCAGCAGCGCCAGGCCGCGCATGGCGGCGCGTTCGCTCCAGAAGGTGGGCACGCCCTGGTCCTGGAAGGCCTGGGCCACCCAGTCCTGGTTGACGCTGACCGCAATGGGCACGCCGGTGTCGCGCGCAAAGCGGCTGGCCTGGCCCGCGAAGTCGGCGAAGTCATAGCCCTCGCCGCCGATCGGGAAGCCCACGTGCACCAGATCCGCGGCACCGCTGCCCGACAAGGCCCGCAGCGTGTCGCCAAAGGTCTGCGGCCTGCCCAGCAGGGCCGTGGTCATGTCGATGGGATTGCGCGCCGTGACATAGGACGGCAGGGCCTGGGACAGGCCGTCCAGCGTGGCGGCATCGAACGGCTCCAGGGCCAGGCCGTATTCCTCGGCCGCGTCGGCCGACAGCACGCAGGTGGCGCCCGAATTGCTGATGCTGACCACGCGGCGACCGCGCGGCGCAGGCTGGGACAGGAACAGCGGCGCGTAGTCGATCAGCTCGCGGAAGTCGGCCAGGCGCGGTATGCCGTGCTGGCGCAGGAAGGCATCGGCCAGCGCGTCCTCGGCCGCCAGCGCGCCCGTGTGCGAGCTGGCCGTGGCCTGGCCTGCGCGCGTGCGGCCGGCCTTCACGGCCAGGATGGTGACGCCGCGCGCATGGGCAAGCCGCGCGGCCTCGGCCAGCCAGGCGCTTTGCCTGAGCGTCTCGATGTAGAGCACGACCAGGCGGATGCCTTCGTCCTCGACCACGGCGCGCACGGCCTCGGCTGCGCAGACATCGGCCTCGTTGCCCGTGGACAGCATGTAGCGCACGCCGATGCCCGCGCGGCGCAGGCCGCCGTAGAGAATGGCCGCGCCCGCACCGCTCTGGCTGACGATGGCCACGGGGCCGTCGGCCGGCGCGTTCTCGTTGATCATGGTCGAGAAGTTGAGGATGGCGCCCGTGGCGAAGTTGGCCACGCCCTGGCAATTGGGGCCGAACAGGCGCAGCCCGCCGCCTGGCGCCCGGCGCGCCCGCGCCACCAGGTCGGCCTGCTGCCGGCGGCCTTCCTCGCCCAGCTCCGCAAAGCCCGAGGAATAGATCACGGCCAGGCGCGCGCCCACGGCCACGCAGTCGTCGATGGCGGCGGCCACGTCCTCGCCGGGCAGGCTGATGACCACGGCGTCGGGCGCCTCGGGCAGCGCGCGCAGCGAGGGGTAGGCGGCCAGGCCCTGGACCTCGGCGCGCTTGGGATTGACGGGCAGGATGCGGCCCGCGAAACCGTGGCGCCGCAGGTAGTCGATGGGCCGGCCACCGGCCTTGATGGGGTTGTCGGATGCGCCGAGGATGGCGACGGAGCGGGGGTTCAGTGCTTGCAACAGAGACATGCGTACCTCATCAATCCAAAGACAAGGCTTCGCGCTGGATCACTTGCCCCCAATCCGAGACCTCCTTGGCGATGCGCTGGCCGAACGGCGCGGGCGGCATCATCACGGGCTCGCCCTGGCTGCTGAGCACGGCGCGGATGCGTGCGTCCTGCAGCACGCCCCTGGAGGCCTCGTAGAGCCGGTTGACGATGGCCGGCGGCGTGCCTGCGGGCGCCAGCAGGCCGGCCCAGAAGGTGACGTCGAAATCGGCATAGCCGGCCTCGGCCATGGTGGGCACCTCGGGCAGCTGCTGCATGCGCCGGGGCGCGGTGACGGCCAGCGCCACGAGCTTGCCGCTGGCGATGTGGGGCAGCGCGCTCCAGGTGTCGAACTGCGTGTCCAGCTCGCCGCTGAGCACGGCCATCTGGGCCTGCGATGCGCTCTTGTAGGGCACATGCGTGGTCTTCACGCCCGTGCGGTTGCTCCAGGCCGCATAGGCCAGGTGGGCGATGTTGCCGGGGCCGGCCGAGCCGTAGCTGAGCTTGTCGGGGTGGCCCTTGGCGAAGGCGATCACATCCTTGGCCGAGCGGATCTGGTGCTTCTGCGCCCACTCGGGGTTGACGGTGAGGATGAAGGGCGCATCCAGCACCATGGTGATGGGCGCGAAGTCCTTGGCGCGGTAGGTGATCTTCTTGTAGATCTGGGGGTTGATGGTGATGCTGCTGGAGTTGGTGACCAGCAGGGTGTAGCCGTCGGGCGCGGCGCGCGCCACCTCGCCCACGCCGATGGCGCCGTTGGCGCCGGGCTTGTTCTCCACCACCACGGGCTGGCCCAGCGACTTGCTCAGCGGCTCGGACAGCGCGCGTGCAATGGTGTCGGTGAACGAGCCTGCAGGAAAGCCGACCACGATGCGCACGGGGCGCGTGGGCCACTTGTCCTCCTGGGGGGCCTGGGCCTGGGCCGCCGTCGCGGCGCACAAGGTCAGGCACGGCGCCAGGCACAGGGCCAGGGCGGTGCGGCGCGAGGGCGCGCGCGGTTGTCTGGTTGCCATTGCTTTGTCTCCTTGGGTTTTTATGCGTTCAGGGCCGCAGG
Source organism: Delftia sp. WSY_16 (assembly GCF_043104415.1). Lineage (NCBI taxonomy): Bacteria > Pseudomonadati > Pseudomonadota > Betaproteobacteria > Burkholderiales > Comamonadaceae > Delftia > Delftia sp. WSY_16. Next base: position 358,263 of record NZ_JBICKS010000003.1, read on the forward strand.
CCGAACTGCGGCGCTCCGGCCTCGCGCAGCGGCGCGGCCAGTTCCACGAATTCGCTGAGCAGGGCGCGCGTGTCGCGCGGATCGATCACCTCGTCGATGCCGAAGGCCTCGGCCGTGCGGAAGGGCGAGGTCAGGCTGCGCACGCGCTGCTCGATCTCGGCGCGCTTTTGCACGGGGTCGTCGGCGCCTTCGATCTCGGCCTTGTAGGCCACCTCCAGCCCGCCCTCGATGGGCAGCGAGCCCCAGTTGGCCGAGGGCCAGGCATAGCGGAAGTTGAAGCGGCCCATGTGCTGGTGGCCCGCCGCCGCCACGCCGTAGGCGCGGCGGATGAGGATGCTGCACCAGGGCACGGTGGCCTGGTAGACGGCGGCCAGGGCGCGCACGCCGTAGCGCATGACGCCGGCCTTCTCGGCCTCCACGCCGATCTGGAAGCCCGCGATGTCCACCAGGTTGACCACGGGCAGGTGGAAGGTCTGGGCCATGTCCACGAAGCGCGTGAACTTCTCGGCCGAGGGGCCGTCCCAGCCGCCACCGTAGAAGTACGGGTCGCTGGCCACCACGGCCACGGGCCAGCCGTCGATGCGCGCCAGCCCCGTGACGATGGCCCGACCCCAGTGGCGGCCCGTCTCCAGGAAGGAGCCCTCATCGACCAGGCATTCGACGATGGGCCGGATCTTGTAGACCTTGCGGCCATCACGCGGAATGGCCGACAGCAGCCATTCGTCGCGCCGCCGCGGATCGTCCTGCGGCGCGGTGCGCGCAGGCAGCTCGTACACCGACGATGGCAGGTAGGACAGGAAGCGGCGCACGCGCTCGAAGGCCTCCTGCTCGGTGGCCACTTCGTCATCGACCACGCCGTTGCGCGTGTGCACCTGGCTGCCGCCCAGCTCGTTCTTGGTCACGTTCTGGCCGATGCGCGCCACCACGGGCGGGCCGGCATTGAACAGCTGGGCGGTCTCCTTGACCATCACCGAGTAGTGGCTGGAGGCCACGCGCGCTGCGCCCATGCCGGCCACCGAGCCCAGGGCCAGCGAGACCACGGGCACGGTGGACAGGTTCTGCACCACCTGGCTCCAGACCTTCATGGTGGGCACGCTGGTGTAGCCCTTGGTCTCGATGTTGCGCACCGAGCCGCCGCCGCCCGTGCCGTCCACCAGGCGCACCATGGGCAGGCGCAGGTCGTGCGCCATCTTCTCGGCAAAGATCAGCTTGTCGCCCACGGCGCCGTCGTTGGCGCCGCCGCGCACCGTGAAATCGTCGCCCACCACGACCACGGGCCGCCCGCCCACGCGCGCCCGGCCCATGATGAGGTTGGAGGGCGTGAAGTCCGTCAGCCTGCCCAGGCTGTCGTACTGGCCCGAGCCGGTGAGCGAGCCCAGCTCCACGAAGGACTGCGCGTCCGTGCAGGCATCGATGCGCTCGCGCACCGTGAGCTTGCCCGCGGCCTTGTGCCGCGCCACCTTGTCCTCTCCGCCCAGTTTGGCCGCCAGTGCGCGGCGGTATGCGATCTCGTCCACTTCGGGTTGCCAGCTCATGTCGTCGTGTCTCCTTGTGCCTGTGAAGACGCACAATGCGTGCCAGAACGCAGCGCGTTGAATTCAAAGGATTTTTTCCACAATCGACCTGCGTATGTCCACATCAAGGACAACCTCGAAGACACGGGTCGGGCACTGTCTTCAATGGAGACACCACGGGGACAGACCCGTGGCCTGCGCGCCGCTAGAGTGCGTTCACCCCAGCCACTGCCCGCCATGCCCATGCCCAGCTCCCCCGACCACCGATTCGGCGTTCTCGTCTGGCGGCGCGACTCGCCCGAGCCCGTGGCGCGGCTGGGCCTGGCGCAGGAGCCGCTGCTGCATGCAGCCGTCACCGAGGCCCTAGCCCGCGCGCACGGCGACGGGCACAACCCCATCGGCCATGGCCAGTTGCTGCACGTGGAAACACCGGGCCCGCGCGGCACGGTGGCCCGCCATGTGGCCGTGGTGCTGGCCGATGCCGAGGGCGAGGTCGCCCTGCTGCGCCCGGCCGACGAGGCGGCGGCGCTGTTCGACATGGTGGCCAGCGTGCCCTTCGCCTTCGCCATCCTCAACATGTTCCTGACCAACCCGTACCAGGCGATCACGGTGGCCGACCATGAAGGGCTGATGCGCTACATCAGCCCCGTGCACGAGAAGTTCTTCGGCCTGGCGCCAGGCACGGCCGCAGGCCGGCGCGCGGAGGACGTGATCCCCAACTCGCGCCTGCCCCATGTGGCACGCAGCGGCCGCGCCGAGATCGGCGACCTGCAGCAGCTGGGGCCGGGCGTGAGCCGCATCGTCAACCGCATGCCGGTCTACGAGGGCGGCGCCGTGGTGGGCGCCGTGGGCCAGGTCAGCTTCAGCGGCGTGGAGGCACTCAACCGCATGCAGCAGCGGCTGAACCAGCTGCATGACGAGGTGCAGCACTACAAGCGCGAACTGAGCCAGTTGCGCGGCGGCACGCCCACGGCGCAGATGGTGGGCGCCAGTGCCCCCATGCAAAGGCTGGCCCGCGAGATCGACGCCGTGGCGCGGCTGGACGTGCCCGTGCTCATCCTGGGCGAGAGCGGCAGCGGCAAGGAACTGGTGGCCCAGGCCCTGCATGCGCGCGGGCGCGATGCCGACGCGCCCCTGGTCAGCCTCAACCTCGCGGCGCTGCCGGCCACGCTGATCGAGTCCGAGCTGTTCGGCTACGAGGCCGGCGCCTTCACGGGCGGGCGCAGGCAGGGCCAGCCCGGCAAGCTGGAGCAGGCCGAGGGCGGCACCCTCTTCCTCGACGAAGTGGCCGACATTCCCATGGAGATCCAGGTCAAGCTGCTGCGCGTGCTGGAGGACCGCCAGGTGCAGCGCCTGGGCGCGCACAGCGGCCGGCAGGTGAACTTCCGCATCGTGGCCGCCACGCACCGCGACCTGCGCGGCCTCATCGACAGCGGGCGCTTCCGGCTGGACCTGTTCTACCGCCTCAGCGGCGTGGTGCTGCATGTGCCGGCCCTGCGCCAGCGCCTGGAGGACATCCCGGCCCTGGTGCAGCGCTTTGCCCAGTCGTTCTGCGAGCGCAACGGCATTGCGCTGCCCCGCATCGCGCCCGGCGTCATGCCCTACCTGGCCCGCCAGGCCTGGCCCGGCAATGTGCGCCAGCTGCGACAGCGCGTGGAAGAGGCCCTGGTGTTCTGCGACGGCCAGCTGCTGGGCGTGGACAACTTCGCGCGCCACGAGGACCCGCTGGCCGGCGCACGGCCTTCGCCCGTTGCCGAGCCCGGCCTGCCCGCCACCGGCGCCGTGGCCCCGCTCAAGGACCAGGAGCGCAACGCCATCCTCGACGCCATTGCACGCTGCGGCGGCAACAAGAAGCTGGCCGCGCAGGAGCTGGGCATCTCGCGCTCCTATCTGTACAAGGTGCTGGGCGCGGCAAACCAGGGCTGATCCCTGCGGGCCCAGGGCCTGCAGGGGAATGAAGCAGCGGGCCGGCTGTGCCGTTGCCATACTAGGCGCCCCACATCCGCCCCACATCCGCGTACCCGCCCCGTACCCGCCGCCATCGGCCTCCTGAATGCAAGACACCCGAGACGCGCTCGAACAGCGCCAGATCCCCATCTACTTCGCCGCCGTGGCCCTGGCCGCAGTTGCCGCCTGGGCGCTGCCCGGCACGGGCGTGCTGGAGCGCGCCATCAACCCCACGCTGGCACTGATGCTCTATGTGACCTTCTTGCAGGTGCCCTTGGCCGAGCTGCGGCGCGCCTTTGGCCAGGTGCGCTTCCTGGCCGCGCTGATGGTGGCCAACTTCATCGTGGTGCCGGTGCTGGTCTGGGCCCTGCTGCAGCTCCTGCCCGCCGACCCCCTGCTGCGCCTGGGCGCGCTGCTGGTGCTGCTGGCGCCCTGCATCGACTACGTGGTCACCTTCTCCCACCTGGGACGCGCCGATGCGCGCCTGCTGCTGGCAGCCACGCCGGCCCTGCTGATCGCGCAGATGCTGGCCCTGCCCGGCTACCTGGGCCTGTTCCTGGGCGACGATGCGGCGCGGCTCGTGCAGGCGGGGCCTTTCCTGCATGCGTTCGTGTGGCTGATCGCCGTGCCGCTGGCCCTGGCCGCTGCCACGCAGCTGTGGGCGGCCCGCAGCCGGCGCGGCGCCAGCGCCTCGGCATGGCTGGGCCTGCTGCCCGTGCCGGCCACCGCGCTGGTGCTGTTCGTGGTGATCGCCTCCGTGCTGCCCCAATTGGGCCCGGCCACGCAGGCCGCCTGGAGCATGGTGCCCGTCTATGCGGCCTTTGCGGTGGCGGCACCCGCGCTGGGCTGGCTGGTGGCGCGCGCCTTCCGGCTGCCTGCGCCCGCAGGCCGCGCGGTCGCGTTCAGCGCGGGCACGCGCAATTCGCTGGTCGTGCTGCCGCTGGCCCTGGCCGTGCCTGGCGCCATTCCCGTGCTGCCGGCCGTCATCGTCACGCAGACGCTGGTGGAGCTGCTGGCCGAGCTGGCCTATGTGCGCGTGATTGCGCTGTGGGGCCAGGACCGGGAGCCGGCCCTGGCCCGCGGTCAACGCGATGACGCCGCGCCATAGGCCTGGCGCAGCTGCGCCATGTTGTCCAGCAGCGCCGTCGGCCCGGCGCTGCCCATCAGGTACCAGCCCTTGGGATCGAGGAAGACGACCTGCCCCTTGCGGCCGGCCGCCGTGGCGTGGATCCGCGTGTTGTCGAACACCTTGCGCGAAGCCATGATCTCGCCGCCGCCTGCCGCCTGGCCCGTGGCCGTGTTGCGGTCGATGACGTAGATCCACGCGGGGTCCAGCCGCGCCACATCATCGAAGCCGTAGGCGGTGCCGCGGGCTGGCAGTTGCGCGGCCGATAGCGCCGAGCGCGCGCCGAACACATCGAACAGAAAGCCGAAGCGCGATCCCGGCGCCTGCGGCAGGAGCTTGTCGTTCACGGCCATCAGCAGCAGGCCCGGCGCGGCCTGCGAGGCCTGGGCACGCAGGCCCTGCAGCTCGGCGTGGATGCGCTGCACCAGCGCACGGCCCTGCGCCTGGCGGCCGAACAGCAGCGCCAGCGTGGCGATGTTGCGTTCGATATCGGCCAGCATGTGCTTGCCGCTGACGCTCAGGTCCAGCGTGGGCGCGATGCGTCCCAGCACCTCGGCCTTGCCGGCCGAGCGCCCGCCCACGATGATCAGGTCGGGCGCCAGCCGGCTCAGCGCCTCGTAGTCGGGCTCGAACAGCCCGCCCGCCGCAGGCCGCTGCGCGAAGCTGTCCAGGTACCGGGGCAGCTGCGCCCGGGGCACGCCTGCGACCGCCGACGCGGGCACGCCCAGCGCATGCAGTGCATCCAGCGCCCCCAGGTCATAAACCACCGCGCGCCGGGGTGCGCCGGGCAGGCTGGCCACTCCCCCGGCATGCCGCACGGACAGCGGGGCCGCCACCGCAGTCCCCAGGAACAAGGCCGGCAGGGCCAGCGCCGCCGCGCGGCGCGTGATATCGAAGGTCATGGCAAAGAATCCCAGGAAAAAATGAAAGGAGTTCCGGCCTCCGGAGGCGGGTGCCGCGCCGGGAAGCGGCGCGGCCCGATCCGCAGGCCACGGGCAGCGGCCGCCCTTGCGGCCGGGATACCTAGAACTTCACGTTCATGCCGATCCAGTAGCGCCGGCCGTCCTGCACCGTGGCGTAGTCCTCGTAGTACACGTCCTTGTCGAACAGGTTGTAGATGCCTGCGTAGAAGGTCACGTCCTTGCTGTAGTTGTAGGAGCCGCCCATGTCGAACATGGCATAGCTGCCGGCCACCCAGGTGCGCGCCGAACGGCCGCCCGTGGGCTGGCTTTCCTTGCCCCGGTAGGACAGCTTGGCCCAGCCCGCCCATTGCTGCGAAGGCTTCCAGTTCAGCGCCAGGTTGAGCATGTGGCGCGGCAGCTGGCTCAGCGGCTGCCCCGCGAACTCGCCGCTCTTTTGCTCGGACTTGGTGAAGGTGTAGCTGCTGCTCAGGTCCAGCGTGCGCGCCAGCGGGGCCTTGAACGTGGCTTCGATGCCGCGCGTGATGGCCTTGTCGATATTGACGTTGGTGGTGGGCGTGTTGCCCGAGGAATTGGCCGGTCCGCACTCGGGGCAGGCGATGCGCGTGATCTTGTCGTTGAACTCGTTGTCGAACACCGTCAGGCCTGCCGACAGGCCGGCGCCGTTGTTGTAGAGCACGCCCAGTTCCTTGCTCAGCGAGGTTTCGGGCTTCAGGTCGGGGTTGCCGTAGATGTTGCCGCCGCGGCTGGACTGGCCCCAGTCGCCCAGGGTCTGGCGCAGCGAGGGCGCGCGAAAGCCGGTGGACACGCCGCCCTTGACGGTCCATTGCGCGTCGAGGTTCCACACGCCGTACAGGCGCGGGCTCCATTGCGATCCGCCCTTGCTGTCGTGGTCGTAGCGCAGGCCGCCGGTCAGGGCGAAGTTCTCGCGCAGGCGCCACTCGTCCTCGGCGAACCAGGCGTACTGCGTGCGATCGGCCGTGGTGCGCGCCGAGCCCGGCAGCGTATTGGTCGTCGTGTCGCGCAGGTCCTGCTGGTTGTAGTACACGCCCGTGGTCAGCAGGTGCTGGCGGCCCAGCGGCGCCACCCAGCTGCTGTTGAACACCGTGTTCCTGATGGTCATGTCGCGCGACAGGTTGCGCGTTTCCTCGCGCTGCAGATAGGTGTCGGAGGAAGCCCAGCCCCAGCGGCCCTTGTGCTGCAGCGAGTAGTTCTCGCGCTCGAACTTGCGGTCGCTGGGCGCATCGGTGGGCAGCAGGGTCATGCCAGGCGACGAAACGAAGTGCTGGCGCGAAGTGCCGATCTCGGCGATCAGGTCGTGGTCCTTGCTGGGGGTCAGCGCCAGGCGCAGGTTCAGCGAACGGTTGTCGCTCTTGTTGTAGCCCTGGTAGATGCGGTCCTGGTCGCGCTTGCCGTAGTTGCCGTACAGGCTCAGGCCCAGCAGGTCGGTCTTGATCGGGCCTGACAGGTAGAAGTTGGTCTGGTAGGCATCGCCCGAGGTGGAGCGCTCCTGCAGCGTGGCGTCGGCGCGCACCGAGCCATGCCAGTTCTTCGCCACCTTGCGCGTGATGACGTTGATCACGCCGCCCATGGCGTCCGAGCCGTACAGCGAGGACATGGGGCCGCGCACCACCTCGATGCGCTCGATGGCCTCCAGCGGCGGAATCCAGCTCTGGTCCGTGCCCGTGCTGCCGTTGGTCTGGGTCTCGCGCGTGCTCATGCGCTTGCCGTCCACCAGGATCAGGGTGTAGTTGGCGCCCATGCCGCGCAACGAGATGTCGTTGGAGTTGTTGTCCGAGGGCGTGAGGATCACGCCGGGCACATCGCGCAGGGCATCGTGCAGGTTGCGGTAGGCGCCCTGCTCCAGTTCCTGGCGCGTGATCACCGAGATCGAGGCCGGCGCCTGGCTGATCTCCTGCTCGAAGCCGCTGGCCGTCACGACCAGGGTTTCCAGCGTCGCCCCGCCTGCTGCCTGGGCCAGCGCGCTGCCCGAGGCCAGCAGGCCCAGGCAGGCGCCCAGCGCGGTGCGGCGCAGGGGAACGACGGTGGAGGGAAACGAAGCACGCAGGGAGGTGCAAAGGGCGGACAGGGCAAAGCCACGGCCCGCCGCGGGGGCTGTGCAGTTGTGCATGGGAAAGCTCGCAAGAAGAATCACGGACGGTCGAACGACCGGGGTGCGCATCCGCTCTGTTGTTTTTGATGAGTGCGAATCGTTCTTATTTTATTTTCCCGCCGACAACGGCCTGGCCGACGGCAGCGCAGCTGCTGTTTTTCTTTACAAGCGGGCCGATCTGTGAGCAATTCATTCAGGATGCTGAATGTTGCCTTGTTCATCAATGACATGCAGGGCCGCCAGTGCCCGGGCGCGTGCAGCGCCCGGCACGATTCACGGCGTTCCGGCGAACACGGCGGCTTTGTAAAGTTGGCCCGATGTGGCCGGCATGCAACATCCTGATACGAAGATCAGGACCACAGCCGCCCCGCATTGGAGACCAGGAACAGCAGCAGCCCCACGGCACCGCCGACCACGGTGCCATTGATGCGGATGTACTGCAGGTCCTTGCCGATGTGCAGCTCGATCAGCTCGGACAGCTCGCGCGCATCCCAGCGCCGCACGGTGTCGGCGATGTGCTGGGCCAGGAACTGCGAGACATCGGGCGCCAGCGCCTGGGCCCAGCGCTTGAGGCGTTCGTTCATGGAGTGGCGCAGCGCCTCGTCATGCGCCAGCGACTGGCCCAGCCAGCGGCCCATGGCGGCGGTCTTGCGCGCCACCTGCGAATGCTCGTTGGCCAGGTCGGCCTGCAGCCTGGCGCGCAGGCCCAGCCACAGCGCCCGCAGGTAGCCGGCCAGCTTCTCGTCGTGCAGCAGGTAGTCGCGCAGGCGCTCGGCGCGATCGGCCATGGCCGGGTCGGACTGCAGCCGGTCAATCAGCCGCTGCACGGAGGCATCGAACGCCTTGCGCATGTGGTGCCCGGGATCGCTGGCGATGTCCTGCAGCAGGCTGTCCAGCGCCCCGGCGATGGCCGTGGCACCCTTGTCGCCGAGCCAGTCCGTGGGCAGCATCTTCTCCTTGAGCGGATGCTCGCGCTTGAGCCACAGCACGATGGTCCGGGCGATCAGCACATGGGTCTCGGATTCGCGCAGCACGCCGCTGACGCGCGCCAGCACATCGTCGAGCACGGCCTGGTGGCGCCCGTCCTGGGTCAGGCCCGACAGCAGGTCCGCCGCCGCGCGGGGCAGGTCCAGATGCTCCAGCAAGGCCTTGAACGAGTGCGAGAGAAAGCGCTCCACCTGCCGGTCCTGCACCATCTCCAGCGCCGCCAGCGCCAGCCGCGCCACCTGCCGCCCCAGCAGCGTGCTGTTGGCCGGTGAGGTCAGCCAGCCCGCCAGCACGCGCGCGGGATCGTGGCGCTCGATCAGCGCCACCAGCGAAGGCCCGTCCAGGAACTTGTCGCGCACGAAATTCGCCAGGTTCAGCCCGATGCGGTCCTTGTTGCGCGGAATGATGGCCGTGTGGCGCCCGACCACGGGCAGCGGAATGTGCCGGAACAGGGCAGACACTGCAAACCAGTCGGCCAGCGCGCCGACCAGCGAGGCCTCGGTCACGGCCTTGATGCAGGCCAGCCACAGCGGCACCTGCTGCCAGTGCGCTGCCGCCACCGACGAGGCCACGAAGCCCAGCGCCATGAGCAGCAGCAACGCCAGCGGCAGGCGCTTGGCCGACTTCAGTGTTTGACGTTGCTCTGGCGACAGCATGGAGCGCAGCATACGACGCCCGCCGGGCCCCGCGTGGCGATGCCTGCCGCCAATGCCTGTCAGCCAGCGCCTGACCCCGGATTGCGCGGACAATACCGGCTTTCTTCAGAACCCTCTTGCGAGAACAAGACCATGACCGACGCCAACGCATCCGCCGAGCGCCCCGCCCTGCCCGACCACCTGTCCATCGACCCGCGCAGCCCGCACCACGTGGCGGCCGTGTTCGAGCACGACATCGGCATCCGCTTCAACGGCAAGGAGCGGTTCGACGTGGAGGAGTATTGCGTGAGCGAGGGATGGATCAAGGTGCCCGCGGGCAAGACGGTGGATCGCAAGGGCAGGCCCTTGCTGATCAAGCTCAAGGGCACCGTGCAAGCCTTCTACCGCTGAGCCTTCGGACCTTGTCGCGCCTCTTGCCACAGAGGTGCTACAAGGGGCGCGACAAGGGCGCGACAAAGGCATGCCAGGGGTGCGGCAGAGCCAGGAACCACCCAGGGCAGGCTCCGGCAAAGCCTACTGGAGCGCCTCGGCCGGCCCAAAAAACTCATACCGCACCTGCTCCTGCGGCACCCCCAGGGCCTTCAACGATTCCTTCACCGACCGCATGAACGGCCGAGGCCCCAGGAAGTAGACATCGGCATCCACGGCGGGCAGCCATTCACCCAGCTGGCGGGCGGTCAGCAGGCCCTGCGCATCGACCCCATCGCCCTCCTCCGCCCGGTCATAGCAGTAGTAACGGGTGAGCTGCGGATGCACGGCAGCCAGCGCATCCACATGCTCGCGGAAGGCATGCACCCCGCGCTCGCGTGCGCAGTGGATGAAGACCACGGGCCGCCGGGTCGGCAAGGCCGCGTCCAGCATGGGCAGGGTCGGCGTGATGCCCACGCCGCCGCTGATCAGCACCAGCGGGCGCTCGCCGGGCTGCAGCGTGAAGTGGCCTGCGGGCGGGAACAGCTGCAGCGTGTCGCCGACCCGGACCCGGTCGTGCAGGAAGTTGGAGACCTTGCCACCCGCCTCGCGCTTGACGCTGATGCGCAGGCTGCGCCCGTCTGCGGGTGCGGACAGGGAGTAGTTGCGCCGCTGCTCCTGGCCGTCCACCACCAGGCGCAGGCCGATGTACTGGCCGGGCTGGTGGGCGATCACGGGGCCGCCGTCGGCGGGCACCAGGTAGAAGGACGTGATCTCGGCGCTTTCCTGCACCTTGTCCTCGACCACGAAGGCGCGCTCGCCGCGCCAGCCGCCTTCGGCCGCCGCCGTGCGGTCATAGGCCTGGCGCTCGGCGCCGATCAGGATGTCGGCCAGCTGCTGGTAGGCGGCGCCCCAGGCGGCTATGACCTCGTCGGTGGCGATCTCGGCGCCCAGCACTTCGCGGATGGCGCGCAGCAGGCAGGTGCCGACGATGGGGTAGTGCTCGGGCTGCACCTGCAGCGCAACGTGCTTGTTGATGATCTGCGCGGGCAGGTCGCCCAGGGCGTCCAGCCGGTCGATGTGCCTGGCGTACATGAGCACGCTGTAGGCCAGGGCACGCGGCTGGGCGCCGCTTTGCTGGTGGGCCATGTTGAACAGGGCGCGCACCTCGGGGTACTCGCCCAGCATGGTTTGGTAGAAATGCGTGATCAGCGCTTCGCCGCCGGTTTCAAGCAGCGGAACGGTGGATTGGACGATGGCACGTTGGCGGTCGGTCAGCACGGAAAACTCCTTGGGTACGGGAACGGACATGCCCGGTGCGATGTCGGACATACCTTGACAAAGGCAAGGGCCGTGCCAGTCCCGCGACCCTTGAAGAACAAGGGCTTGGCGTTTCATGCGTCAATATGACTCCCGTCAAATCGAGTCCTTTTGACAGCTATCGCAGTCTTTATGACCACATCCACCGCCCTGCACGCCCTCACCCCCCTGGTGGCCGACCTGGCCCAGGACCTGCCTGAGCGCGAGCGCTTTCGCCGCCTGCTGGCAGCCCTGCGCGCCGTGCTGCCGGCCGATGCCGCCGCCCTGCTGCGCCTGGAAGGCGAGTGGCTGCGGCCCGTGGCCATCGACGGCCTGGTGCCCGATGCGCTGGGCCGGCGCTTTCGCATTGCCGAGCACCCGCGCTTCGCCCAGCTGCTGGCCGCGGGCCAGGCCATGCGCTTTGCGCCAGACAGCCCGCTGCCCGATCCCTATGACGGCCTGGTGGCCCAGGGCCACGGGCCGCTGGAGGTGCACGACTGCATGGGCTGCGTGCTGCAGACCGGCGGCCTGCCCTGGGGCCTTCTCACGCTGGACGCGCTGGACCCGGGGCGCTTTGCCGACCCGGCCGCGCTGGCGGCGCTGCAGGCCTTCAGCAACCTGGCGGCGGCCACCGTGACCACGGCCGAGCGGCTGCGCCGGTTGGCGCGCAGTGCGCGCGCCCTGCCCGCACCCGGCGCCGCCCCGGGGGGCGATTCATCGCGTCCGCTGATCGGCCAGAGCCCGGCCATGCGCGCGCTGCAAAAGGACATCGCCCTGGTCGCGGCCAGCGACCTCAATGTGCTGATCACGGGCGAGACCGGCACGGGCAAGGAACTGGTGGCCCAGGCCGTGCATGCGCAGTCGGCGCGCGCGGGCCGGGCGCTAGTCAGCATCAACTGCGCAGCCCTGCCCGACAACCTGGTCGAAAGCGAGCTGTTCGGCCATGTGCGCGGCGCCTTCACGGGCGCGCTGTCCGAGCGCAGCGGCAAGTTCGAGCAGGCCGACCAGGGCACGCTGTTCCTGGACGAAGTGGGCGAGCTGTCCCTGCCCGTGCAGGCCAAGCTGCTGCGCGTGCTGCAAAGCGGCCAGCTGCAGCGCCTGGGCTCGGACCGAGAACACCATGTGGACGTGCGCGTGATCGCCGCCACCAACCGCGACCCGGCCGCCGAGGTGGCGGCCGGCCGCATGCGCGCCGATTTCTTCCACCGCCTGAGCGTCTACCCGCTGCGCGTGCCCGCGCTGCGCGAGCGCGACAGCGACGTGCTGATGCTGGCCGGCTTCTTCCTCGAGGAAAACCGCTCGCGCCTGGGCCTGGGCGGACTGCGCCTGCACCCCGCTGCGCAATCGGCCTTGCTGGCCCAGGACTGGCCCGGCAATGTCCGGGAGCTGGAGCACCTCATCAGCCGCGGCGTGCTGCGGGCGCTCAGCCGTGCGCCCTCCGGCAATCCGGCCGGTAGCCGGGCACGCATGGTCACGCTGGGGCAGGCCGATCTCTGGGATGACGCGCAGCCCCCGGCGACGGCCACCCCGACCCTGCCCGTCCCACAGGCCGCATCGCCCGGCGCCAGCCCCCAAGGCCTGCGCAATGCCGTGGAGAGCTACGAGCGCCAGCTGATTGAGGCCAGCCTGCAGCGCCACCACGGTAGCTGGGCCGCCGCCGCACGCGAGCTGCAGATGGACCGCGCCAACCTGCAGCGGCTGGCGCGGCGGCTGGGACTGGTCAGGCAGGACGCCTGAGCGACTTCAGCCACCCATACCCGCTCACCAGCAGCACCCCCGCCAGCACCATCAGTGCCCCGGCCAGGAAGTTGGGCTCGATGGGCTCGCTGAGCAGCCAGGCACCGAAGACCACGCCGAAGATGGGCGTCATGAACGAGAACACGCCCAGGCGCGAGGCCAGGTATTGCGTGAGCAGCCAGAACCAGACCAGGAAGCTCACGAAGCAGACCAGCACGGACTGGAAGGCCAGGCCGGCCCAGGCCAGCGGCGTGGGCTCGAAGCGGGTCTGGCCCAGCAGGAAGGCGGCGGGCAGCAGCAGCGCAAAGCCGGTGGCCAGCTGGTAGAGCAGGGTCTGCGCGGCGGGCAGCGATGCCAGCCGCGTGGTGCGGATGGCCACCGTGGTGGCGCCCCAGGCCACGCCGGCGGCCAGCGCCAGCAGGTCGCCCAGCAGCATGGCGGCGCCGGCTGCCTTCGAAGGCTTGCCGCCGCCCAGGAAGGCCAGCGCTATGCCGGCAAAGGCCAGTGCGATGCCCAGCCATTGCAGCGGCGCCAGGCGCTCCGAGGGCAGCTTCCAATGCAGGCCCAGCGCCGCGAACACGGGGGCGGAATACAGGAAGACCACCACATGGGCGGCCGAGGTGTGGTTGATGCTCTCGCCCACCAGCAGGAATTCCAGCGCAAACAGCGTGCCCACGGCCAGGCCCGGGCGCCAGCTGCCGTCGCCCCACTGCACGCGCATGCCGCGCCAGCGCATGAACAGCCACACCAGCACGGCGCCCACGCCCGAGCGCAGCGCGATCTGCAGCGTGGGCGCGATGGCATCGGCCGTGGCCTTGAGCAGGATCTGCTGCAGGCTCCAGATCAGGCACAGCATGAGCATCAGCGCGGCGGCGCGCGCGTCCAGCGGTTTGCGTGGGTCCACGACGTCTTCCTTTCAGCGACCGTGAAAAAGCCGGCCCGCAGGCCGGCTTCGCATCAGGCGGGGGATGGCCCGGCCAGCGGGCCGGCCATCACTTGATGCCCAGCAGTTCCACCTCGAAGTTCAGCGTGGCGTTGGGCGGGATCACGCTGCCCGCGCCACGGCTGCCGTAGGCGATGGAGGGCGGGCAGGTCAGCTTGGCCTTGCCGCCGACCTTCATCTTCTGCACGCCTTCGGTCCAGCAGGGAATCACGCCGGTCAAAGGGAACTCGATGGGCTGGCCACGTGTGATGGAGCTGTCGAAGTCCTTGCCCGTGTCGGGGAAGTAGCCGCGGTAGTGCACGCGCACCGTGTCGCTGGCCTTGGGGCTGGCGCCCGTGCCTTCCTTGAGGCTTTCATAGACCAGGCCGCTGGCCGTGGTGACGGGTTCAGCCGCATGGGCCGCCACGCCGGTCATTGCGGCGAGCATCAGGCCGCAGGAGGCGGCCAGGGTGGTGAGGGTCTTGTTCATGAGGGCTCTTTCAATGCAATGTTTGCAGCGGGTTCGGTTCACGCCTTGGCGGGGACACCGATGTCGTCCAGCGCTTTGGCGATGTGGCCGACGGTGCGGTCCACGTTATGCCATTTTTCCAGGCCGAACAGGCCGATGCGGAAGGTCTTGAAGTCCGGGCCTTCGTCGCACTGCAGGGGCACGCCCGAGGCGGTCTGCAGGCCGGCTTCCATGAACTTCTTGCCGCTCTGGATGCCGGGGTCGGTGGTGTAGCTGACGACCACGCCGGGGGCCTTCCAGCCTTCGGCCGCCACGCTGGGAAAGCCGCGCGACTCCAGCAGGGCGCGCACCTTGGCGCCCAGGGCGATCTGCTCGTCGCGCACCTTGGCGAAGCCGTAGGCGCGCGTCTCCAGCATCACGTCGCGCAGGCGGACCAGGGCGTCGGTGGGCATGGTGGTGTGGTAGGCGTGCTGGCCTTTTTCGTAGCCCTCGGCAATCTGCATCCACTTCTTGAGGTCGCAGGAGAAGCTGGAGCTTTGCGTGTGCTCGATGGCTTCGCGCGCGCGCTGCGAGAGCATGACCATGGCGCAGCACGGCGAGCTGCTCCAGCCCTTTTGCGGCGCGCTGATCAGCACGTCCACGCCGGTCTTTTCCATGTCCACCCACATGGCGCCCGAGGCCACGCAGTCCAGCACGAAGAGCGCACCCACCTCGTGCGCGGCATCGGCCACGGCGCGCAGGTAGCTGTCGCTGAGGATGATGCCGCTGGCCGTCTCCACATGGGGCGCGAACACGACCTTGGGCTTCTCGGTGCGGATGGCGGCGGCCACGTCCTCGGCCGCGCAAGGCGCCCAGGGGTCCTGGCTGCCCGGGCCCTGGCGGCGGGCCTTGCAGACCACGGCGCCACCGCCCAGGCCGCCTTCCTCGAAGATCTGGGTCCAGCGGTAGCTGAACCAGCCGTTGCGCACGATGAGCACCTTTTCGCGGTTGGCGAACTGGCGCGCCACGGCCTCCATGCCGAAGGTGCCGCTGCCCGGCACCAGCACGGCCGTGTGGGCGTGGTAGACCTCCTGCAGCGTGGTGAGGATGTCCTGCATCACGCCCGCGAAGCGCTTGGACATGTGGTTGAGCGCGCGGTCGGTGTAGACCACCGAGAATTCGAGCAGGCCGTCGGGATCGATATCGGGCAGAAGTCCGGGCATGGGAAGGTCTCCAAAGGCAGCGGGGCCCGCTTGAGCGGGCCCGCCATCGTGTTCGTCGAAAAGAGGATCAGCTTAGCACGCCGCCTGCAGCGTTTTCAGGGCCTACCAGGTGTCCACGAAGCCCGCCTGGGCGGGTGCCACGCGCGCCCCCGCCAGGCCGCGCGACAGCCAGACGCGCGTGTCGGCGGGGTCGATGACGGCGTCGATCTCCAGCGTGCCGGCCATGTGCATGGCCTCGCCGTGGGCGTACTGCTGGGCCAGCAGCCGGTCGAACAGGGCGTTGCGTTCGGCGCCCTCGGGCAGGGCCTGCAGTTCCTTGCGAAAGCCCAGGCGCACGGCGCCTTCCAGACCCATGGCGCCGAACTCGCCCGTGGGCCAGGCCACGTTGAACACCGGCGCATGGAAGCTGCCCGCCGTCATGCCCATGGCCCCCAGGCCGTAGCCCTTGCGCAGCACCACGCTGAAATACGGCACGCGCAGCTTGGCCGCCGTGACGAACAGGCGGCTGACATGGCGCACCTGGGCGGTCTTCTCGATCTCGGGGCCGACCATGAAGCCCGGCGTGTCCACCAGGCTCACGATGGGCAGGCCATGGGCGTTGCACAGCTGCATGAAGCGCGCGGCCTTGTCGGCCGCATCGGCGTCGATGGCACCGCCCAGGTGGGAGGGGTTGTTGGCCATCAGCCCCACGGGCCGGCCTTCGATGCGCGCCAGCGCCGTGTGGATGCCTGCGCCAAAGCCCGTGCGCAGCAGCAGCAGGCTGCCTTCGTCCACCAGATGCGCCATGGCCGCACGCGTGTCGTAGGCACGCAGCCGGTTCTCGGGCACCACATGGCGCAGGGCGCGCGTGTCGGGCGCGGTCCACTCCGTGGTGCGGCCCTGGAAGAAGGACAGGTAGTGGCGCGCGGCGGCCACGGCCTGGGCCTCGTCCTCGACCAGCACGTCGATCACGCCATTGGCATGCTGGATGCCGCTGGGTCCTATCTCTTCAGGGCGGAACACGCCCAGGCCGCCACCCTCGATCATGGCTGGCCCGCCCATGCCGATGGTGCTGGCGCGCGTGGCGATGATGACGTCGCTGCAGCCCAGCAGGGCTGCATTGCCCGCAAAGCAGCGGCCGTGTGCAATGCCGATCACCGGCACCTGGCCCGACAGTGCCGCATAGGCCGCGAAGGTGTGCACATGCAGGCCGGCGACCACGGGCGTGTCGGTATCGCCGGGCCGCCCGCCGCCGCCTTCGGCGAACAGCACCACGGGCAGCTTCTGGGCCAGCGCAATGCCCAGCATGCGGTCGGTCTTGGCATGGTTGCGCGCGCCCTGGGTGCCGGCCAGCACGGTGGCGTCATAGGACATGACGACGGCGCGCGAGCGCTCCTGGCCGAACTGCGCGCCGTTGATGGAGCCCATGCCCGTGACCATGCCGTCGGCCGGCGTGTTGGCGATCAGGTCGTCCATGCTGCGTCGGCGCGTCTGCGCGGCAATGGCCAGCGCACCGTATTCGATGAAGCTGCCTGCGTCGCAAAGATCGGCGATGTTCTCGCGCGCGCTGCGGCCGCCCTGGGCATGGCGTTTGGCCATGGCCTCGGGCCGGGCGGTGTCCAGCGTGAAGGCATGGCGGTCGATGACGCGGCGCAGGTCGGCGCGGATGTGGTCCGGGTCCTGGGCGATCTGCTGCGCGCGTGCGTCGGCCTGCACGCCTTCGGCGGCGGCCAGCACCAGCAGGGGCTGGTCCTGGGCCACATAGGCACCGGCCTCGGCCAGCAGTTGCGTGATGGCGCCGGCCTGCGGCGCCAGCAGCACATGCTCCATCTTCATGGCTTCGAGCACGCCCAGCTCGGCACCTGCGGACACTGCATCGCCCACGGCCACGCTCCACTGCACGATGCGTGCGGGCATGGGGGCCGTGATGGCGCCTTCGGGGACGGGCGCGCCAGCAGCCTCGGCAGTCATCGCAACATCGGCGGCCACGGCCGTGCGGCGCGCGCCTTCGGCCAGCGCCTGGGCGTCCGCCACCAATTCTGGAAGGGTCTCTTCAAGCCAGCGTGTGTGCACGGCCTGCGACGCCATCTCGGGCCGGCCGGCCAGCGCCTGCAGCAGCGGCAGGTTGGTGGCCAGCCCGTCGATGCGGCATTCGTCCAGCGCGCGGCGTGCGCGGCGCAGCACGTCTTCGAAGCGCGGCCCGCTGCTGTGCACGATGAGCTTGGCCAGCAGCGTGTCGTAGTGCGGCGAGGGGCTGGCGCCCGCCGCCGCATGCGTGTCGATGCGGATGCCGGGGCCGGCCGGCCACTGCAGTGCGCCTATGCGTCCGCTGCCGGGGCGCGAATGGCCTGCGGCATCCAGCGTCTCGGCATTGATGCGCCACTGCATGGCATAGCCGCGCGGCGCGGGGGGTGTCCTGGCATCCAGGCCCAGCTCGCCCAGGTGATCGCCCGCCGCAATGCGGATCTGGGCCTGCACCAGGTCGATGCCGAAGACTTCCTCGGTGATGGTGTGCTCCACCTGCAGGCGCGGGTTGGCCTCGATGAACACATAGGGCAGGGAGTCGGAGGCGGCATCGACCAGGAATTCGAAGGTGCCCAGGCTCTCGTAGCCGATCTCGGCGGCCATGCGCAGCGCGTCGCGCGTGATGCGCTCGCGCAGCGGCTGCGCCAGGCTGGGGCTGGGCGCGATCTCCACCAGCTTCTGGAAGCGCCGCTGCAGCGTGCATTCGCGCTCGCCCAGCGCGATGGGGCCTGCGCCGCCGTCGCCCAGGATCTGCACCTCGATATGGCGCGCGCCCGTCATCAGACGCTCCACATAGACACCGTCCACGCCGAAGGCGGCGCGCGCCTCGCTGCGGCAGCGCTCGTAGGCAGCGGGCAGGTCCTCGGCACGCGCCACGGCGCGCATGCCGCGCCCGCCGCCGCCGCCGATGGCCTTGACCATGATGCCGCTGGCGCCCCCGGCCTGCTGCGCCTCGAAGAAGGCCTGGGCCTGTTCCAGCGTGACGGCCTCGCTGCTGCCCGGCATCAGCGGCACGCCGCAGCGGCGCGCCAGATCGCGTGCGCGGGCCTTGTCGCCCAGCAGCGCCAGGTGCTCCGGCGCGGGGCCGATGAAGCGCAGGCCCGCGTCGGCGCAGGCCTGGGCAAAGCCGGCGTTCTCGCTGAGAAAGCCGTAGCCCGGATGGATGCCGTCGCAGCCGTGCTCGCGCGCAATGCGCAGCAGGTGGGCGCCGTCCAGGTAGGCCGAGGGGCCGCTGGCGTCCAGGGGCACGGCTGCATCGGCAGCGGATACATGGGGCGCCTGCGCATCGTCTGCGGCAAAGACGGCCAGGCTGGGCACACCCAGCTCGCGCAGCGCGCGCACGATGCGCAGCGCGATCTCGCCGCGGTTGGCAATCAGGATCTTCTGGAACATGGGACTTCGGTCTTTCTCATTGATCGCGCAGCAAGCGACGCAGCACCTTGCCTGCGCCGGTGGCGGGCAGCGCCTCGATGAAACGCACCTCGCGCGGCGCCTTGTAGCTGGCCATGTTCTCGCGCGACCACTGCACCAGGTCCTCGGCCGCGATCTGCTGGCCCGGCCGCGTGACGATGAAGGCGCGCACGACCTCGCCCTTTTGCGGGTCGGGCACACCGATCACGGCGGCCTGGGCCACGGCCGGATGCTTGATGAGGATGGCCTCCACCTCCTCGGGGAAGACGCTGTAGCCCGAGACCTTGATCATTTCCTTGAAGCGGCCGATGAAGGTCAGGTAGCCCTCGGCGTCCAAGTGGCCCATGTCGCCCGTGTGGACCCAGCCGTTCTTCAGGGTCCTGGCCGTGGCCTCGGGCTTGTTCCAGTAGCCCTTGAAGTTGCCGGGGCCGCGGATGGTGATCTCGCCCACTTCGCCGGCCGGCAGCGGCTCGCCGGTCTCGGGGTCGATGATGCGCACCTCGTTGCCGGGCAGCGGCTTGCCGTGCGTGCCCCAGCGGATGGCATCGCCGGGCATGGTGGTGTCCATGGTGTGGGTCTCGCTGAGGCCGTAGGCCGCCTCGCTGGAGATGCAGTTCGGGGTGAAGCGCCTCCACTGCCGCGCCAGCTCCTCGGTGTAGGCAATGCCGAAGCTGGTCACCGTGTTGCGGCGCAGCGCGGAAAAGTCCATGGCCTCCACGCCCGGCAGCTGCATCACGGCCACGTTCATGGGCGCGATGCTGTACCACCAGGTCACGCGGTAGCGCTCCAGGGCCTGGGCCACGGCCAGCGGGTCGAAGCGGTGCAGCAGCACGCAGGTGGCGCCGCTGTGCACGGGCATGTTCACGCCCATGGACATGCCGGCAATGTGATAGAGCGGCGCCACGGCCAGCAGCATGTCGCCGGCGTTCACGCCCGTGGCGCTGGAGGCGCCGGCCGTCTTGCTGGCCGCGTTGCCGTAGCTGAGCATGGCGCCCTTGGGCAGGCCCGTGGTGCCCGAGGTATAGGTCATCAGCGAGACATCGTCCATGGCGACATCGACGGGCACGGGCTTGGCGCCGCTGTGCATGACATCCCAGAACGATTCCACGCCCTCGGGCAGCGGCTGCACGGGGACCTGCAGTTCGGGCGGCAGCGCCAGCGTGGCCGATTCAGGAAGCCAGTCGCCATAACGCACGGCCAGCACATGCCTGAGCGCCGTACTGGCGCGCACCTTGTCCACCACGGGCAGCAGCACATCGGCCGCGACGATGACGCGGGCCTGGAGGTCATCGAGCTGGTATTGCAGCTCATGCTCCTTGTTCAGCGGCCCGCAGGGGCAGACGATGGCGCCGACCTTCTGGATGCCGTAGTGCGCCACGATGTACTGCGGGCAGTTGTTCATGAACAGCGCCACGGGCTCTCCCCGGCCCACGCCCAGCGCCTGCAGCCGCGCGGCAAAGGCGTCGCTGGCCGCATCCATCTCGGCCCAGCTGATGTGGCGGCCATACCAGATGTAGGCGTCGCGGCCGGGGTGGTTGCGCGCATTGCGGCGCAGGGCCTCATGCAGGGGAATGAGGGTCTCGGAATCCGCCATGCTTGTCTCCTGGGTGTCTGGCCATCCCGGAACCAGTCCTAAGGGATAGCCTTGATTTGTTTTGGGGTCCAGCGGCTTGCCAATATATACCCGCTGGTAGAACATTGCTACCCATCGGTATAACCATCGCAGCCACCGACGCGACACGAGATTTCCCGCATGCCCAAGCCCCCTGTCACCCCGCGCGGCCGCCAGCGCCTTCCCACGGCCGGCTCCGATGAAAAGCGCGAACGCATCCTCAAGGCGGCCGAAGCCCTGTTCGACCGCAACGGCTACGCCAACACCACGATGGAGCAGATCGTCCAGGCCCTGGGCGTGACCAAGCCCTTCGTCTACTACTACTTCCGCAACAAGCAGGAGATCTTCGAGACCCTGTGCTGGGCGCCCACCGAGGCCTGCTTCACGGTGCTGGACTTCGCAGCCGACGATCCGCGCGCCGCGCACGAGAAGGCCGTGGACGGCCTGCAGCGCCTGATCGCGGCCACCATTGCCCACTACCCTGCGGCCTTTTTTCCCTACCGCGAGCCCCAGGCGTTCAGCCCGGCGTACATGAAGGCCTCGCGCACGCTGGCGCGCCAGTTCTACCGTCAGTTCTGCGCGCTGCTCGAAGAAGGCCGCGCCAGCGGCCACCTGGACTTTCGCGAGACACGCATCACCGCCCAGGCCGCCTGCAGCCTGCCGGGCTTTCTCTACAACTGGTACCGCCCCGGCGGCCGCCTGGGCACGGCCGAGATGGTGGCCGAGCTGACCGAGCTGGCCAGCCGCGTGCTGGGCCTGCGCACGGCGCCAGCCACCGCGCCCGAAGCCATTGCCGCATCCCCCGCGAAAAAGACGCCTGCACGGCGCAGCCGGCCCCGGGCCGAGCCGCCCGGCAAGGACTGACGACCATTCCTTCGAGGAGACAAGACATGCCGATCCGCCGCCATTGCATCCGACGATATTCCCAGCCATCCATGGCACTCGCCGCCGCCCTGCTGTGCGCCACGGCCGCCCACGCCCAGGGCGGCGAGACCTTCAAGATCGCCTTCATCGACCCGCTGTCCGGCCCCTTCGTCAGCACGGGCGAGCTGATGCGCGACCACGTGCAATACGCGGTCGAGGACGTGAACGCCAAGGGCGGGCTGTTCAACGGCGCGAAGCTGCAGCTGCTGCAGTTCGACAGCAAGCTCTCGGCCCAGGAAAGCCAGGCCGCGCTGCAGGCGGCCCTAGACCAGGGCGCGCGCGTGGTGGTGACCGGGGGATCGGGCTCGTCGGTGGTGGCAGCCCTGGTGCAGGCGGCCTCGCGCCACAACCAGCGCAATCCGGGCAAGGAGGTGCTGGTGCTCAACCACTCCTCCATCGACCCCGAGCTGACGGGCAAGGCCTGCAGCTTCTGGCATTTCATGTTCGATGCCAACACCGCCATGCGCATGCAGGCGATTGCCAGCTACATCAAGACCCAGCCGGGCATCCGCAAGGTCTACCTGCTCAACCAGGACTACGCCCACGGCAAGCAGTGGGCGGCCTACGGGCGCCAGATGGTGAGCGCGGCCCGGCCCGACATCCAGTTCACGGGCGAGATGCTGCACCCCATAGGCCGCGTCAAGGACTTCGCGCCCTACGTGGCCAAGATCAAGGAAACGGGTGCGGACTCGGTGATCACGGGCAACTGGGGGCAGGACCTGACCCTGCTGCTCAAGTCGGCGGCCGACTCGGGCTATGACCTGCGCTACTTCAACCACAGCGCAGGCGGCATGCCGGGCACGGTGACATCCTTCGCCCAGACCCGCATCGGCCAGCTGACCTGGGTGGCCGAATGGCACCCGGGCCAGGCCGGCCGCCCGCTGGCCGACGCCCGCGCCCAGGAATACAAGGCCCGCATGGGCAAGGACTTCCTGGCCCCGCGCATGGACCTGGTGCCGCGCATGCTGGCCGCCGCCATGGCCAAGGCACAGTCCACCGAACCTGTGAAGATCGCGCTGGCCCTGGAGGACCTGCAGATGGACACCGTGGTAGGCCCCGTGCGCATGCGCGGCAAGGACCACCAGCTGCTGCTGCCCCAGGTGGTCAACACCATCGCGCCCGTGGATGGCAAGCTGGTCAAGACCGGCTGGGAAGGCACGAACTACGGCTTTCGCACCGACGCCGTCTACACGCCCGAGCAGGTGGAGCTGCCCACGGACTGCCAGATGAAGCGGCCCGGCAGCCGCTGAGGCTGAGGCTGAGGCTGAGGCTGAGGCTGAGTATCCCGCCAGCTACGCCCCGCTCAGCGCGGGGCGTAGTTTCTCTGGCCGAAGATGCCGCTGCCCACGCGCACCATGGTCGATCCGGCGGCCACGGCCGCTTCCAGGTCGCCCGTCATCCCCATGGATACCGTGTCGAAGCGTTCCAGCCCCGGCAGGCCGCTGGCGCGGATCTGCGCGAACACGGCCGTGGCGCGGGCATGCACCTCGCGCTGGGCCTCGAAGCCCGGCACATCGTCGGGAATGCTCATCACGCCGCGCAGCACCAGGCGCGGCAGCTGCACGATGGCGGCGGCCAGCTCCAGCGCCTGCTGAGGCGCCACGCCGGCCTTGGTCTCACCGCCATCCACGTTCAGCTGGATGCAGACCTGCAGCGGCGCCAGGCCTTCGGGGCGCTGGGCCGACAGGCGTTCGGCGATCTTCAGGCGGTCCACGGTCTGGGCCCAATCGAAATGCTCGGCCACCAGGCGCGTCTTGTTGCTCTGGATGGGGCCTATGCAATGCCATTGCAGGGCCTCGCCGCCCGGCAGGCCCATGGCGCGCACGGCGGCGATCTTGTCCACGCCTTCCTGAATGTAGTTCTCGCCAAAGCTGCGCTCGCCGGCCAGCACGGCCTCGCGCACGGCGTCGGCGCCGAAGGTCTTGGAGACGGACAGCAACTGCACCGAGCCGGCCGCCCGGCCCGCCTGCGCGCAGGCCGAGGCAATCCGTTCGTGAATCTGTTGAAGCTTGTTTTCAATCGTCGTCATAATTGCCCCCAGCGTACCAAACGAGGGAGCGAACTCCGTGGACATCACCCAATTGCTGGCTTTCAGCGTCAAGAACAAGGCCTCCGACCTGCACCTGTCCGCGGGGCTTCCGCCGATGATCCGCGTGCACGGCGATGTGCGCCGCATCAATGTCGATCCGCTGGACCACAAGACTGTCCACGCCATGGTCTACGACATCATGAGCGACTCCCAGCGCAAGGCCTACGAGGAGTTCCTGGAGGTGGACTTCTCGTTCGAGATCGAGGGCCTGGCGCGCTTTCGTGTCAACGCCTTCAACCAGTACCGGGGCGCGGCCGCCGTCTTCCGTACCATTCCCAGCAAGATCCTGACGCTGGAGCAGCTCAACGCGCCGCGCATCTTCGCCGACCTGGCCCTGAAGCCGCGCGGCCTGGTGCTGGTGACCGGCCCCACGGGCTCGGGCAAGTCCACCACGCTGGCCGGCATGGTCAACCACCTCAACGAGACCGAGTACGGCCACATCCTGACGGTGGAGGACCCCATCGAATTCGTGCACGACTCCAAGAAGTGCCTGATCAACCAGCGCGAGGTCGGGCCGATGACGCAGTCGTTCTCGGCCGCCCTGCGCTCGGCGCTGCGCGAGGACCCGGACGCCATCCTGGTGGGCGAAATGCGTGACCTCGAAACCATTCGCCTGGCCATGACCGCGGCCGAGACGGGCCACCTGGTCTTCGGCACCCTGCACACCTCCAGCGCCGCCAAGACCATCGACCGCATCATCGACGTCTTCCCGGCCGAGGAAAAGGAGATGGTGCGCGCCATGCTTTCCGAATCGCTGCAGGCCGTGATCTCGCAGACGCTGTGCAAGACCAAGGACGGCCAGGGCCGCATCGCGGCCCACGAGATCATGCTGGGCACCAGCGCCATCCGCAACCTGATCCGCGAGGCCAAGGTGGCCCAGATGTACTCCACCATCCAGACGAGTCAGAATGTGGGCATGCAGACGCTGGACCAGAACCTGACCGATCTGGTGCGGCGCAACCTGATCAGCCCGGCCGAAGCGCGCGCCAAGGCCAAGATACCGGACAACTTCCCGGGCTGACCGCCACCGGCCCAGCCTCTCGCCACGCGCCATGAAAAGCATTTTCCGCAAGCTGCGAAGCGGCCAGGACCCTTCGGCCCCGGCCTCCGAGTCGGCCTTCTTCACGACCACGCTGGCGGCGCATGGCTTCATGGACCCGCACACGCCTCCCGTTCCCTGGGAGGCGCGCGCCATCGAGGTGGGCGCCACGCGGCTGCCGCGCGGCAGCGTCACCCAGCTGGAGCAGCTGTGGTCGCGCGACCGCTACCTGGGCCAGCTTGACGCCGCCAGCCTGCACCGGCTGAGCGAATACTTCATCTACGCGGCCGTGGCGCCGCAGCGCGACGTGATCCGCCAGGAGGAGAACGGCAGCTTCATGGCGGTGGTGCTGTCCGGCCAGATCGCCGTGGAGCGCCAGCAGCCCTGGGGCGAGCGCATGCGCCTGGCGCAGACACGGCCCGGCGACATCCTCGGCGAGATGTCGCTGCTCGACGGCGGGCCGCGCTTTTCCAGCTGCACCACGCTGACCGACTGCGAGATCGGCGTGCTCAGCGCCGAGGCGCTGGACGAAATGATGGTCAAGGATGCCGCGCTGGCCGCCAAGCTGATGGCGCTGCTGGCGCGCAAGCTCTCGTTCCGGCTGCGTGCCATCAGCGTGCGCCTGGGCGAGGAGCAGCACACTTAGATGGCGAATGAGTCGAATATGAGGACGCCTGGCCCATCCGGGCCGGACCGGACCACCTGCACATAACAAAACAACCTGCGCGCCACGACGGCGCGCAATGCCCGGGGGAATACGGCAATGGAAAGAGATCAGGCCACCAAGTTCATCAACGACCTGCTCAAGCTCATGGTCAGCCGCAACGGCAGCGACTTGTTCATCACGGCGGAATTCCCGCCGGCGATCAAGATCGACGGGCGCATCACCAAGGTGTCGCCGCAGCCGCTGTCGCCGGTGCACACGCTGACGCTGGCGCGCTCCGTCATGAGCGACAAGCAGATCGCCGATTTCGAGCGCACCAAGGAGTGCAACTTCGCCATCTCGCCGCCGGGCATAGGGCGCTTTCGCGTCAACGCCTTCATCCAGCAGGGCCGCGTGGGCATGGTGATGCGGACGATTCCGCTGGCCCTGCCCACCATCGACAGCCTGGGCGTACCCCAGGTGCTCAAGGAAGTGACCATGACCAAGCGCGGCCTGTGCATCCTGGTCGGCGCCACGGGCTCGGGCAAGTCCACCACGCTGGCCGCCATGGTGGACTGGCGCAACGAGAATTCCTACGGCCACATCGTGACCATCGAGGACCCCATCGAATTCGTGCACCCGCACAAGAACTGCGTGGTCACGCAGCGCGAGGTGGGCCTGGACACGGACAGCTGGGAAGCAGCGCTCAAGAACTCCCTGCGCCAGGCACCGGACGTGATCCTCATGGGCGAAATCCGGGACCGCGAGACCATGGAGCACGCCATCGCCTTCTCGGAAACCGGCCACCTGTGCCTGGCCACGCTGCACGCCAACAGCGCCAACCAGGCGCTGGACCGCATCGTCAACTTCTTCCCCGAAGAGCGCCGCCCGCAACTGCTGATGGACCTGTCGCTGAACCTGCGCGCCATGGTCTCCCAGCGCCTGCTGCCCAAGCAGGACAGCAAGGGACGCGTGGCCGCCATCGAGGTGATGCTCAACTCGCCGCTGATCTCCGACCTGATCTTCAAGGGCGAAGTCACCGAGATCAAGGAGATCATGAAGAAAAGCCGCAACCTGGGCATGCAGACCTTCGACCAGGCGCTGTTCGACCTGTTCGAGTCCAACCTCATCACCTACGAGGATGCCCTGCGCAATGCGGACTCGGTCAACGACCTGCGGCTGCAGATCAAGCTGGGCAGCCAGCGCGCCAAGTCGCTGGACCTGGCGGCGGGCACCGAGCATTTCGCCATCGTCTGAACGCGCCTTCAGCGCGCCGAGCCGGGATACCGGCTCCTTCCAGGGCCGCACACCGCGCGCCCCTGCGCCACCCGCTCCCACCACCTCTCAGGAATCCCCCATGTCCGACTCCTCCATCGCCGCCCGCAGCTATGCGGCCATCGCTCCCCTCTCCGTAGCCTTCCTGGGGCTGGGCGTCATGGGCTATCCCATGGCCGGCCACCTGGCCACGGCAGGCCACCGCGTCACGGTCTACAACCGCACGCAGGCCAAGGCCCGCGCCTGGTGCGAGGAGTTCAACGGCGGCCATGCGGCCACGCCGCGCGAGGCCGTGGCCGGCGCCGACATCGTGTTCAGCTGCGTGGGCAATGACGATGACCTGCGCTCGGTCGTACTGGGGCCGGACGGGGCCTTCGCGGGCATGCGCCGCGGCGCCATCTTTGCCGACCACACGACGGCATCGGCCGAAGTGGCGCGCGAGCTGCATGCGGCCGGGCTGGAGCTGGGCCTGCAGTTCATCGACGCGCCCGTCTCGGGCGGCCAAGCAGGCGCCCAGAACGGCCAGCTCACCGTGATGTGCGGCGGTGACGAGGCCGCCTTCGCCACCATGCAGCCCGTGGCCATGGCCTTCTCGCGCGCCTGCACGCTGATGGGCGACAGCGGCGCCGGCCAGCTCACCAAGATGGTCAACCAGATCTGCATCGCCGGCCTGGTCCAGGGCCTGTCCGAGGCCATCGCCTTCGGCCAGCACGCGGGCCTGGACATTCCCGCCGTGCTCGACGTCATCGGCAAGGGCGCAGCCCAGAGCTGGCAGATGGACAATCGCGGCCGCACCATGGCCGAAGGCAAGTTCGACTTCGGCTTTGCCGTGGACTGGATGCGCAAGGACCTGGGCCTGGTGCTGGCCGAGGCCCAGCGCAACGGCGCCCGCCTGCCCGTCACGGCCCTGGTGGACCAGTTCTATGCCGATGTGCAGCAGATGGGGGGCAGGCGCTGGGATACCTCCAGCCTCATCAAGAGGCTCACCCCCTGAGCGGCTTACGCCGCTTCCCCCTCTCTACTTGCTTCGCAAGGGAGGGGGACGACACCATCGCTGCGGGGCGGCCCTTGCTTGGTGTCCCTGGCTTTAGGCCCTGCCAGATTCAAGTGCTATGCCCTGAGGAACGAGATCTTCCTATGTCCAAAACAAAAAGCCGGAACATGTTCCGGCTTTTGCTTTCAGGCGGCGGTGATCACTTCACCGGGGTGACGGTGGCGCCCACGGGAGTGGACAGGCTGCTTTCCGTGGGGCTGGAGGGGGCGCTGGCTGCGGCGGCCTTGCCGGAGTCGTCGGTGACCACGGGGGCGGACTGCGGCTGCATGCGGGCCAGTTCGTCCTCGGAGATGACTTCCACCACGCGCACGACCTTGGTCACGTCGTTGATGCCGCGGGCGATCTCGGCGCCGCGCTTGGCTTCGCGCGGGGTGACGATGCCCATCAGGAAGACGACCTTGTTCTCGGTCACGACCTTGAAGGCCGAGGCCTGGATGTCCTTGGCGTCCAGCAGGCTGGCCTTGACCTGGGTGGTGATCAGGGTGTCCTTGGAGCGCTGGCTCAGCGTGGAGGTGAAGGGCGCCACCACCACTTCGTTGAAGACATTGCGCACCGTGGGCTGCTCGCGCACGAGCTTCTCGATGGTCTGGCGGTCGGCCTCGTTGCCGGCCTCGCCGGTCAGCAGCACCTGGCGGTTGTAGCTGGTGACGTTGACATGGGCCTTGTCGCCCAGCACTTCGGAGATGCGGTTGTTGGCGCGCAGCTCGATGCCCTGGTCTTCCACCTGGGTGCCGGTGGTGCGGCGGTCCGCCACCGACATGCCGGCCATCACGGCGCTGCCGCCCACCAGGGCGACGCAGCCCGACAGGGCGGCGCCCAGGGACGCAACGGCGAGCACACCGCAGGCGGCGCGGGACCAACGGAACTTCATAGAGGCATCTCCTGTTCACCAAGTAACTGGGCATCCACGCCGTCGCACAGGCAGTGCAGCACCAGCGTATGGGTTTCGCGCACGCGCGCCGCACGGTCGTGCGGCACGCAGATCAGAACATCGGTCTCGCGCACGCGGCCGGCCAGGGAGCCGCCCGTGCGGCCGGTCAGCACCACGGCCATCATGTCGCGCTCATGGGCGGCATCCAGGGCCTCCAGCACGGCCACGTCGTTGCCCGTGGCGGACAGCACCAGCAGCAGGTCGCCGGGCTGGCCCAGGGCGCGTATCTGGCGCGCCAGGTACTGGGTGGCGTTGCCGCCCGAGCCCGTGGCGCCCACGGTGCCCAGCAGGCCACCGTCGGACACCAGGGCCACGGCGGCCAGCTCGGGCCGGTCGCGCTCGAAACCGGCCACGCACAGGGCGGCGAAGAGCTGGGCGTCGCTGGCCGAGGCGCCAGCGCCGCAGGCCAGGACCTTGCCGCCGCTGGTCACGCAGGCCAGCATGGCCTGTACCGCTGACGCAATGGGCTGGCTCAGCGCCTGGGCGGCCTGGTATTTCAGGTCGGCGCTGTCGATGAAATGCTGTTGGATACGTTGCTCAAGCATGGAGGCCCGATGATAACTGCCGCCCCTGAAGTCTTTCGTAGCCAGGCGTTATTTGTGCTGCAGCGGTAACGGATCAGGCGCCTTCGGCGTCAAAGGCGGCCTGCAGCCACTGCACGGCAGGCCCGGCTCCGGGCTCGACCAGCACCACGTCGAAGCGGCACGGCGGCGGCGCGGTCCATCGCATCAGGTAGTGGCGCGCGGCAAACACGATGCGCCGCTGCTTGGTGGCGCCTATGCTGGCGCCGGCACCGCCGAAGGCGCGCGTGCCGCGGCTGCGCACCTCGACGAAGACCACGGTGCCGTCGCGCGCCTGCACGATGAGGTCGATCTCGCCGCCGCCGCGGCCCGGCGTCCGATAATTGCGCTCGACCAGACGCAGGCCGGCAGCCTGCAGATGGGCCAGCGCCGCGTCCTCGGCCTGCTGGCCCCGATGCCGGGTCGTGAGGGCAGACGGCCCCGCGCCTGCCGGCTTTTTCGCAAGGAAACCCATTGACTACCTCTTTCGCCACCGCGCTGGGCGCAGCCAAGGATGCTGCGGCATCCCAGCATTATCCGCAGGGAGCCCTCTACGTGGTGGCCACTCCCATCGGCAACCTGGCCGACATCAGCCTGCGCGCCCTGCATGTGCTGCAGCTGGTGGACTGCGTAGCCTGCGAGGACACGCGGCACACGCAGGGCCTGCTGCGTTCCTATGGACTGGACCGGCCCGGCAGCCAGCTGCTGGCCGTGCACCAGCACAACGAGGCCGAGGCGGCCCAGCAGATCGTGGCGCGGCTGCAGCAGGGCCAGCGCATCGCCTATGTCAGCGATGCGGGCACGCCCGGCGTCAGCGACCCCGGCGCACGCCTGTGCGCCGCCGTGCAGGCCGCAGGCCTGCGCTGCATTCCGCTGCCCGGCGCCAGCAGCATCACGGCCGCCATCAGCGTGGCCGGTGCGGTCACGCCTTCGCAGGGCGAGGGAGGGTTCGTCTTCGCAGGCTTTCTGCCCACCAAGTCGGCCGAGCGTCTGGCCGCCGTGCAGCAACTGGCCCTGCAGCCGCGCTGCACCGTGCTGCTGGAGGCGCCCCACCGCATTGCCGACCTGGCCACCGCCCTGGCCACGCTGGGCGAGCGCCCGGTGACGCTGGCACGAGAGATCACCAAGCAGTTCGAGGACATTGCCACCATGCCCGCCAGCGCGCTGCCGGCCTGGCTGCAGGCCGTGCCCCAGCGCAGCAAGGGCGAGTTCGCCGTGGTGCTGCACCCGGTGGCCCTGGGTGGCGATGAGGCCGACGCCGACGCCCTGCGCGTGCTGCGCCTGCTGCTGGCCGAGCTGCCCACCAAGACCGCCGTGCGCCTGGCCGCCGAGATCACGGGCGCACCGCGCAACCGCCTCTATGACGCCGCGCTGGCGATCAAGCAGGCCGCCGAGGAGGACGGCGACGCGGATTGATCAGGCATACGCCAGGCCGGTGGCCACGCCACCGAACAGGTCGCCTTCGACCTGCGGCACGCCGGGGAAGGCCTCTCGCAGCGCATCGCGCAGCGTGCGCAGGGCCGACGAGCCGCCCGTGAGGTAGATGGCGTCCAGCGCCTGGGGCGCCACGCCGGCCAGGCGCAGGCAATCCTGGGCACAGGCCACGACCTGTTGCAGGGGGCCTTGCAGCTGCTCGTGCAGCACCTCGGGCGAGATGGCGGCGGACAGGCCCGATTCCAGCCAGCCCAGCTCGATGGGCGACTCGGCATGGCGCGTGGAAGCCTCGATCTTGGCCTGCTCCACGACGGCGGCCAGGCGGTGGCCTTCGCGCAGTTCCAGCACGTCCATCAGGCGCTTGTGCAGGCGCTGGTCGCTGTAGTCGGTGCGCAGGTTGCGCGCCTCGGCCAGGGCCTTGGGCGAGTACAGCCACTGGATCAGGTGCCAGGTCGAGAGGTCGAAGAACACGCGGCTGGGCACTTCGCGGCCGCTGGGGCCGGTGTGGCGGTAGCCCAGCAGCGGCATGAGCTGGGCCAGGTTGAGCCGGTGGTCGAAGTCCGTGCCGCCGATGTGCACGCCGCTGGTGGCCAGGATGTCGTCGCGGCGGTCGCGGCGGCCGGCCTGCTCGGGCCCCAGGCGCACGACGGTGAAGTCGGAGGTACCGCCGCCGATGTCCACCACCAGCACCACGGATTCCTGCGTGAGGCGCTGCTCGTAGTCCAGCGCGGCGGCGATGGGCTCCATCTGGAAATCCACTTCGCCCAGGCCTGCGGCGCGCGCGGCGTCGGCCAGGGCCTGCTGGGCCTGGCGGTCGCGCTCGGGATGGTCATCCACGAAGTGCACGGGCCGGCCCAGCACCACGCGCTCGGGCAGGCGTCCGTCCAGCGAGGCACGCGCCCGGTCGGCCACGCGGCGAAGGAACAGTCCGATCACATCCTGGTAGCTGACCAGCTGGTCGTGCACGGCCGTCTTTTCCTGCAGCAGCGCGCTGCCCAGCAGGCTCTTGAGCGAGCGCATGAGCCGGCCCGGCTCGCCATCCAGGTACTGGGCCATGGCGTCGCGCCCGAAATGCGTGCTGTGCTCATCCGTATGGAAGAACAGCGCCGTGGGCATGCCGCAGGCATCGCCTTCCAGCGGCAGCAGGCGTGCGGGCTGGCCGGGCACGCGCCAGGCCATGGCGGAGTTGGAGGTACCGAAATCTATGCCCAGCGTGGCAGGAGAGGAAGCAGTCGTCATGGCAAGCGGCGCCGCGCCACGGCAGCCTGCGAAGGCTGCAGCGGCTGCAACGAAAACGCCCACCGGAGTGGGCATGGGTGTCAGCGGGGCGCCATTCTATCGCCCGCGCATTGCGCCTAGGCGGCAGCGGTTTCCCGGGGCAGGGAATCCTGGGCGAGCACGATGCGCACGCCATGCGTGGCGGCCTCGTCCAGTGCCCGTGCAGGCGCAGGCCGCCGCAGGTCCAGCCCGATCGCATAAGGGCCTTCGCCGCGCGTGGCCAGCCGGTGGCCCAGGGCGCCCGTGGCCACGCCCTGGGCTGGGGCAGACAGCACCAGCTCGGTGGCGCCCGGCCCCGTGCCCCCCAGCTTCAGCGAGGCGCGGTAGGCGCCGCCATCGGCCGACAGGCGGGCCTCGCCGATGTCGGCGCCCTCGCCCAGCAGCGCGCGCCAGCGCGCCAGGCTGGCCCGCAGGTCATGCACGGCCACGTGCAGCCGGGCCACGCCGGTGGCGCCGTTGGCATGCACGCGCGCATCGCCCTCAGGCACGCGCAGGGCGCGCGGCGTGAGGTCGCCGCAGAGAAAGGGCAGGTCCTGGCTGCGGGCGCGTGCGTTGCGCCAGCGCAGCTGCGCGCCGTCGGGGCGCAGCCGGCCGCCTTCGTAGGGCGCCTCGTAGTCCAGCCCGCGCGCCTGGGCTGCGGCGACCACGGCGCCGGTCTCGGTGGGCAGCAGCGCGAAATCGACAATGCCCTCGCCATGGCGCTGCAGCTGCTGCCACCAGCGTTCCTCGGGCGCGGGCGCGCGCCAGGCGATGAGTTCGAAGTAGGCGCCGTCGGCAAACACCACCAGGGCGTTGTGCGTGGAGCGGCCCGGATGCTCGCCGCCGCGCAGCACGTTGAAGCCCAGCGCGGTGTAGTCGGCAATGGAGCGTTCCAGGTCCTGGACCGCGATGACGATGTGGTCGAGTGGCAGGGTCATGGCAGGGGTGCTTTCCGCACGGTGTTCAGGCCGCCAGGCGCGCGGCGGCGCTGGAGTCGGTGTGGCGCACTTCGGCGCGGATGTTCTGCGGATTGCGCAGCAGGTTGAGGATGGGGCAGGTGCGCTCCACGGCCTCGAACAGCGCATCGATCTCGGCGCGGCTGGCCGGCGAGTCGATGTGCACGGTGTAGCCGATCTCGTGCGGCCAGATGGGCGTGGCCTCGTGGCCGGGCCTGCCGCCGCGCGGGTCGATGATGCCCGTGACCTCGACCTCCAGGCTCTCCACCGGCACCTGTCGCTCGGCCGCCTGGATCAGAAAGATGTGGGTGACGCAGGTGCCCAGCACACCCAGCTGCAGCTCGGGCGAGCTGGGGCCGAGGTTGTAGCCCGCGAATTCGGGTGGGCTGTCGCTGATGACCTGGTGCTCGCGTATGCGCAGGCGGCGCACGCCGCTGCGGCCCTCGGCACGCACATGGGCCTTGAGGTGGGCGGGCTGGGCCGTGCCGGCCGCGACGGCGGCGCTGCGGGCGAGCACGGCGGCGCGTTTTTCGGCGAGGTATTCGTTGAGATGGCTCATGGACTGGCTTTCGGTGAAGAAGTACCAGCCCATTGTTGGGACCGCCGCATGCGCGGCAAACAAACGAATCCGTCTGCGCTTATGCACTGGGCAGATATGCGGTGCCCCCATCTCTTAGTCGTTTTCCAAATAACGATGCAACTCGATATATGAGCGCAAATATTTGCCATCGATAGCATGAAAAACATGGAGCCGGTCCTGTGGCCGGCAGTCTTGTTTTTCAGCGCCCCAGCGGCGGCGAGGTACGAACGTGTTTTCCCAATCGAAGGCGGGTCAGGCGGCATGGAAGGCCGCGATAGCGGTATTGGCGGGCAGCAGCCTGCTGCTGGCGGCGTGCTCCAAGCAGGCCGATACGGCCCAGGCGGGCGCGGCTGCTGGCCCCGTGGAAGGCGGCACCCTGGTCTACCTGGAGCAGCAGGCCCATACCAACCTCTATCCGCCGGCCGGGGGCTTCTATCCCAACGGCGGCGTGCTCAACCAGATCACCGACAAGCTGACCTACCAGGACCCGAAGACGCTGGAGATCCAGCCCTGGATCGCCGAGTCCTGGACCGTGAATGCCGACGCCACCGAGTACCGCTTCAAGCTGCGGCCCGGCGTCACCTTCTCCGACGGCACGCCGCTGGACGCGGCGGCCGTGGCGCGCAACTTCGACACCTACGGCCTGGGCAACAAGGCGCTCAAGCAGCCCGTGTCCGAGGTGATCAACAACTACGAGCGCAGCGAGGTGGTCGATCCGCTGACGGTGAAGTTCTTCTTCAGAAAGCCTTCGCCGGGCTTTCTGCAGGGCACTTCGGTTATCGGCTCGGGCCTGGTTTCGCCGGCCACGCTGGACCGCCCCTTCGAGGAGCTGGGCGACGCCACGCGCATCATCGGCTCCGGCCCCTTCGTGGTGGCCAGCGAGACGCTGGGCAAGGAGCTGGTGCTCAAGGTGCGCAAGGACTACGCCTGGGGTCCCGCCAAGCTGGCCCACCAGGGCCGCGCGCGGCTGGACGAGGTGAAGTTCATCGTCACGCCCGAGGACAGCGTGCGCATCGGCGCGCTGCTGGCTGGCCAGGCCGGGCTGATCCGCCAGATCCAGGCCTATGACGAAAAGCGCGTCGAGGATCAGAAGTTCAGCATCTACGCCCCGCCCACGCGCGGCGTGAACAACAGCGTGGCCATCCGCCCCGACAACGCCCTGGTGGCCGACCTCAGGGTGCGCCAGGCCCTGCTGCATGGCACCAACGCCAAGGAGATCGTGGAGACGCTGTTCTCGCCGCGCTATCCGCAGGCGCGCTCGGTGATTGCCTCCACGGCGGCCGGCTTCGTGGACCTGTCGGCCAAGCTGGCCTATGACGAGGCCAAGGCGAAACAGCTGCTGGACGAGGCCGGCTGGACGCTGGGCGCCAACGGCCTGCGCCAGAAGGACGGCCGCGATTTCGTGCTCTCCACCTACGAGTCCCTGCCCCAGCCGCAGAACAAGGAGACGCTGCAGCTCGTGGCCCAGCAGTGGGCCCGCCTGGGCATCAAGCTCAACGTGCTGTCGGGCGACGCGGGCAGCCGCGCGGTGGACACGCTGGACCCCGACAAGACCGGCGTGCTGCCCGGCATGGTGGGCCGCGCCGATCCCGACGTGATCAAGAGCAACTACTACCCGACCAACCGCAACGTGCTGCTGCAAAAGGGCGGCGTGAGCCAGAAGGTCAAGTCCTTCGAGGACACCAAGCTCAACGGCCTGTTCGACGCCATCGCGGCCGAGACCGATGCCGCCAGGCGCCTGGCGCTGGCCGGCGAGGTGCAGAACTACCTGATCGACCAGGCCTATGTGATCCCCATCTTCGAGGAACCCCAGGCCTTTGCGGGCGCGGGCTGGGTGCGCGACGTGGGCTTCGAGGCCGTGGGCCGGCCCAGCTTCTACAGCACCTGGCTGGCCAGGCGCTGACCGGAACGCTCCCTGAGGAACCGCTCCCATGCCGCGCCGCTATCTGCTCAGCCGCATCGCCCAGGCCGCCCTGGTGCTGTGGGCGGCCTTCACGGTCTCGTTCATCCTGCTGCAGCTGCTGCCGGGCGACGCCGTGCTGATCAAGTTTCTGAACCCCGAGCTGGGCCTGGGCCCGCAGGAGATTGCCGACATCCGCGCCGCCTACGGCTCGGACCAGCCCGTGTGGCAGCAGTACCTGCATACACTGGGCCAGTTCCTCACGGGCCATTTCGGCTATTCGCTGCAGGCCGGCGTGCCGGTGAGCCAGGGCCTGGCCACCAGCCTGCCACCCACGCTCAAGCTCGCGGCCCTGGGCTTTGCCGCAGCCGCGCTGCTGGCCGTGGCGCTGGCGGCGGCCGCCAGCCTGGCGCCCTTTGCCTGGCTGCGCAACGCGCTGTATTCGCTGCCCTCGGTCTTTGTCTCGGTACCCGTGTTCTGGCTGGGGATCATGCTGATCCAGGTGGTGTCGTTCCGCCTGGGCTGGATCGCCGTGATCAATCCCGGCCCCTGGGAAGGACTGGTGCTGCCCACGCTGACCCTGGCCGTGCCGATCTCGGCGCCGCTGGCCCAGGTGCTGCTGCGCAATATCGACGCCGTGCTGGCCCAGCCCTTCGTGGCCGTGGCGCGGGCCAAGGGCGCCTCGCGCCGCTGGGTGCTGCTGCGCCATGTGGCGCGCAATGCCCTGCTGCCCACACTGACCATTGCCGGCGTGCTGTTCGGCGAGCTGCTGGCCGGCGCCGTGGTGACGGAGGCCGTGTTCGGCCTCAACGGCCTGGGCACGCTGACCCAGCAGGCCGTGGGCAACCAGGACACGGCCGTGCTCCAGGCCGTGGTGGTCGTCTCGGCCGCCGCCTTCGTACTCATCAACCTCGCCGTGGATCTGCTGTACCCGCTGCTTGATCCGCGCCTGCGCCATTCCGTGGAGAACCGGCCATGAACACTGCCGTCTCAAGCGCTCTTTCCCCGGCCCTGGATGCCCAGGCCGCGCCCCCCACTCCTACTCCCATTCCCACGGCGCTGCCAGCGTCGTCACCGGCCCCTGCGCCAGCCGCCCCGCGCCGCAGCTTCGCCTTGCCGGCCCGCCTGCAATCCCTGAAGCGCCTGCCGCCCACGCTGGCCCTGGCCTGGCTGGTGATTGCCGTGGCCGCGATGTGGGCGCTGGCGCCCGGCTGGTTTGCCCACCAGAACCCGATCGCGGGCCAGGCCGGCCAGCAACTGCTGGCGCCCAGCGCCGCGCACTGGCTGGGCACGGACGCGCTGGGGCGCGACCTGTGGGCGCGCGTGGTGCATGGCGCCGTGCATTCGCTGTCGGGCGCCTTCGTGGCCGTGGGCGTGGGACTGGCCGTGGGCACGCTGATCGGCCTGCTGGCCGGGGCCACGGGCGGGCGCACGGAAGATGCGCTGATGCGCCTGGTCGATGTGCTGCTGGCCGTGCCTTCGCTGCTGCTGTCGCTGACCATCATCATCGTGCTGGGCTTTGGCACCATCAACGCGGCCATTGCCGTGGGCGTGGTCTCGGTGGCCAGCTTCGCGCGCCTGGTGCGCTCGGAGGTCGTGCGCGTGCGCCGCTCCGACTACGTGGAGGCCGCCTTTGGCAGCGGCGGGCGCTTTGCCGCCGTGCTGTGGCGCCATGTGCTGCCCAACTCGCTGACCTCGGTCATCGCCATGGCCGCGCTGCAGTTCGGCTCGGCGATCCTTGCGATTTCCACCCTTGGTTTTCTGGGCTACGGCGCGCCGCCGCCCACGCCCGAATGGGGGCTGCTGATCGCCGAGGGCCGCAACTACATCGCCACCGCCTGGTGGCTGACCACGGCGCCGGGCCTGATCGTGGTGGCCGTGGTGCTGGCGGCCAACCGCATCGCCACGGCCTTCGCACGGAGGCCTGCATGAGCGCCGCCATCGAGGAACGCATCCACGCCGCACCAGCGGTGGCAACCACCGCCCCCGTGCTCGAAGTGCAGGACCTGGCCGTGGCCTACCGCGATGCCGCAGGCCAGGCACAGCGCGTGGTGCACGGCGTGTCGTTTTCCGTGGCGCCGGGCGAGGTGGTGGCCCTGGTCGGCGAGTCGGGCTCGGGCAAGACCACCACGGCGCAGGCCGTGATCGGCCTTTTGGCCGACAACGGCCACCGCGAGCACGGCAGCATCCACCTGCAGGGCACCGAGGTGTCGGAGTGGCCGGCCGCACGCTGGAACGCCATCCGCGGCCGCGTGGTCAGCCTGGTGCCGCAGGACCCCACCATGTCGCTGAACCCCGTGCGCACGGTGGGCGACCAGGTGGGCGAGATCCTGCGCATCCACGGACTGCGCGACCGCACGGCCGTGCAGGCGCGCGTGCTGGAGCTGCTGGCCCGCGTGGGCCTGTCCCAGCCCGCGCTGCGCGCACGCCAGTATCCGCACGAGCTGTCGGGCGGCATGCGCCAGCGCGTGCTGATCGCCATCGCCATCGCGCTGCGGCCCGCCCTCATCATTGCCGACGAGCCCACCAGCGCGCTGGACGTGACCGTGCAGCGGCGCATCCTGGACCTGATCGACGCGCTGCGCCGCGAGACCGGCACGGCCGTGCTGCTGGTCACGCATGACCTGGGCGTGGCGGCCGACCGTTCGCACCGCCTGGTCGTCATGCAGAGCGGCCGCATCCAGGAGCAGGGCCCCACGCTGGAGCTGCTGCGCAATCCGCAAAGCGCCTATACGCGGCGGCTGCTGGCCGATGCGCCTTCGCTGGCGCCCGCGCCGCGCCGCACGCCCAGGCCCGCCACCGCCGATGACTGGGCCATCGAGGTCGAGGACCTGGTGCACGAGTTCGCGGCGCCAGGCCATGCCTCGGCCCACGGGCGCGGCATCTTCCGCGCCGTGGACGGCGTGTCGCTGCGCGTGCGCCGGGGCAGCACGCATGCCATCGTGGGCGAGTCGGGCTCGGGCAAGACCACCACCATCCGCGCCATCGTGGGCCTGGGCCGGCCCACGGCGGGCCGCATCCGCATCGAAGGCACCGAGGTCACGGGCCTGCGCGGCGAGGCCCTGCGCCAGCTGCGCCGCCGCGTGCAGCTGGTCTACCAGAATCCGTTCAGTTCGCTGGACCCGCGCCAGAGCGTGTTCGACATCATCGAGGAGCCCCTGCTGAACTTCGACCCGCTGCCGGCCGATGAGCGCCGCCGGCGCGTGCACGACATGCTGGAGCGCGTGGGCCTG
Source organism: Delftia sp. WSY_16 (assembly GCF_043104415.1). Lineage (NCBI taxonomy): Bacteria > Pseudomonadati > Pseudomonadota > Betaproteobacteria > Burkholderiales > Comamonadaceae > Delftia > Delftia sp. WSY_16. The sequence goes on from NZ_JBICKS010000003.1 coordinate 396,464, forward strand.
CCGGCCGCCGTGCTGCCGCGACGCCCGCATGCGCTGTCGGGCGGCCAGCGCCAGCGCGTGGCGATTGCGCGCGCCCTGGTGCTGCAGCCGCAGGTGCTGGTGCTGGACGAGGCCGTATCGGCCCTGGACGTGACGGTGCAGGCGCAGATCCTCGCCCTGCTCGCCCAGCTGCAGCAGGACCTGGGGCTGACCTATCTCTTCATCTCGCACGACCTTGCCGTGGTGCGCCAGATTGCCGACACGGTATCGGTGCTGCGCGCGGGCCGGGTGGTGGACGCGGGCAGCGTGGAGGAGGTGTTCCAGCGCCCCACCAGCGACTACACGCGTGAACTCATGGACGCCATTCCCGGCAAAAGGAGCATTGATTTTGTCCCTCACCCCGCCTGATACCAACCGTGGCCACGGCTCCCGCACCGGCCCGCGCCTGGGCTTCTTCAGCCGCCTGCTCGACGATGCGCCGGCCGGCGAGCGCTACCGCCTGGTGGCCGAGCAGATCGCCCATGCCGAGGCCCAGGGCTTCGACTCGGCCTGGGTCGCCCAGCACCATTTCCATGAAAGCGAGGGCGGCCTGCCCTCGCCCTTCGTCTTCCTGGCCCATGTGGCGGCGCGCACGCGGCGCATCCGCATCGGAACGGGCGTGATCACGCTGCCGCTGGAAAACGCGCTGCGCGTGGCCGAGGATGCGGCCGTGCTGGACCTGCTGACCGGCGGCCGCCTGGAGGTGGGCCTGGGCACGGGCGGCACGGCCGAATCCTTCGAGGCCTTTGGCGTGCAGGGCGCCGAGCGCGGCGCCGTCTTCGCGCGCAACTTCGGCGTGCTGCAGGACGCCTGGGCCGGGCGCGCGCTGGCCGGTGGCGTCCACCTGTACCCGGCCGCGCCGCAGCTGCTGGAGCGCGTCTGGCAGGCCACGTTCTCGGCCGAGGGCGGCGCGCGGGCCGGGGCCAACGGCGACGGCCTGATGCTGTCGCGCACCCAGCCACGGCCCGAAGGCGCGCCGCAGGCCACGCTGTCCGAGATCCAGAACCCCATCATCGACGCCTACCTTGCCCGCCTGCCCGCGGGGCGGGCGCCGCGCATCCTGGGCTCGCGCACGCTGTTCGTGGCCGACCGCCGAGACGATGCGCTGCGCTGGGCCGAGGCCGGCCTGCGCCGCGTGGCCCGGCGCCATGCCGCCCAGCCCTCGCAGTGGGCGGCCCGCGTCGATCCGCAGGCGCCGCTGGCCGATCTCATCGCCGCCTACGACGTGCATGTGGGCACGCCCGACGAGGTCATCGCCTCGCTGCGCGCCGACACGGCGCTGGCGCGCGTGAGCGACATCGTCTTCCAGGTGCATTCCATCGACCCGCCGCACGACGCCATCCTGCGCTCCATCGAGCTGACGGCCGCCCATGTGGCACCAGCCCTGGGCTGGCGCCGTGCAGATCTGCAGGCACCCTCTTCCCTCCCCGCAGCCCGGGCCGGACTGCTGCAAGCCGCATGACCATGAACACCACCGTACAGCCCCGTTTTCCGGACGACGTCATCGACCACCTCGCCGGCATCACCCCCGGCAGCGCCCTGGACCGCGTGCGCCGCCACCGGACCGAGGCGCGCACGCAGGCCCAGCAAAGCTTTGCCGCCCTGTTCACGCCCGCCGAGCCCGTGCCCGGCACGGTCTCGCTGCGCGAGCGGCTGGCCCTGGCCGCCTTCACGGCCGGGCTGCATGGCGAGCCGCGCAGCGCCGTCTTCTATGCGAAGGCGCTGGCGGCCGAAGATGCGGAACTGGCTGCCGCCGTGGCATCCGAAGTCGTGCGGGGCCGTGCACAAAGCCTTCAGCCCGGCAGCGGCCCGCACGGGCCGTACGGCCGCTACCCGGCAGGCCCGCTGAGCCGCGAAGACCAGAGCGGCCCCGCCTATGCCGTGGACCCGGCCCATGCCGCGCTGCTGGGCGCGCGCCTGGCCGCGGCGCTGGCCCATGCGCACCTGCTGGCCTACCACCCGCGCGACGCCAGCGCCGGGGCCCTGCAGGCGCTGCAACAGGCGGGCTGGAGCGAGACGGACATCGTCATCGTGTCCCAGCTGGCGTCCTTCCTGTCCTTCCAGATCCGCGTGGTCGCGGGGTTGCGCGTGCTGACTGCACGCCCCGCGTCCCCGGCAGCCCATCAACCCACCCTGCAAGCCCAGCCATGACCTCAACGAACTCCGCCGCTCCCCAGGTCTTCACCCAGGAACAGCTCGACTGGCTGCCATGGATTGAGCCGCTGGACGAAAGCGAGCTGACCGAACGCCACCATGCAGGCCTGGTCGATGCCTCACGCGCGCAGTCGCCCTACTTCCGCCTGCTGGCGCGCGACCCCGACACGCTGGGCGCACGCACGCGCACCGACAAGGACATCTTCTACAACCCCGACGCCGGCCTGCCGCGTGCCGAGCGGGAGCTGGCGGCCGCTGCCACCTCGCGCGCCAATGGCTGCATCTACTGCGCCTCGGTCCATGCGCGCTTTGCCACGCACTTCTCGCGCCGGGGCGGCGACGTGCAGCGCCTGCTCGACGAGGGTCCGGGCACGGACCTGGGGCCGCGCTGGAACGCCATCGTCACGGCGGCCGTGGCGCTGACCCAGACGCCGCCTGCGCTGGAGCCCGCCCACATCGATGCGCTGCGCGCCGCCGGCCTGGACGATGCCGCCATCTCCGATGTGCTGCACGGCACGGCCTTCTTCAACTGGGCCAACCGGCTCATGCTGTCGCTGGGCGAGCCACGGACCACCGCATGAGGGCTTTCGCCCTCACCACAGGCCCAGCAGCTTCCACCAGGCGCTGCCGACCACGGCAAAGACCAGCAGCTCGATCACGCACATGGCCGCGCCCACGCGCCACCAGTTGCCCAGCGTGACATAGCCGCTTCCGAAGATGATGGGCGAAGTGCCGGTGGCGTAGTGGGTCAGCGTCATCATGATGGCCGAGCCGGCCGTCATCATCAGCATGAAGGGCACGACATAGTCGGCCGGAATCAGCTGCCCGCCCACGGTCAGGAAGGCCAGCATCATGGCGCTGATGTGGGCCGTGGTGCTGGCGAACAGGTAATGCGAGAACACGAACACGCCCACCAGGATGGCCGCCACCGGCAGCCAGTCCAGACCGCTGGCGACGATGGCGTTCTTCATGCCCACCGCGAACCAGGACACCACGCCCAGCTTGTTGAGCTGCTCGGCCAGCATGACCAGGGCGCCGAACCACACCAGCGTGTCCCAGGCGCTTTTCTCGGACAGCACGTCATCCCAGTCGATGGTGCCCGTGATGATCAGCACGAACAGGCCCAGGAAGGCGACCACCGTCGGGTCCAGCGTGAAGGCAGGCCCGAACAGCATCTGCGGCACGTTGGCCCACAGCAGCAGCATCAGGCCGAAGGTGCCCAGCATCACGCGCTCCTTGCCCGACAGCGGCCCCATGCGGGCCATCTCGCTGCGCGCGTACTCCACGGCATTGGGCGTGGCCTTGAGTTCGGGAGGCGACAGCAGGTAGATCACCAGCGGCATCAGCAGCAGGCACAGCAGGCCCGGCAGCAGCATGTACAGCGCCCAGGTGGTCCAGCTCAGGTGCAGGGCCTGGCCCGTGGCCTTGGCCACGAAGTCCACCACCAGCGGATTGGGCGCCGTGGCGGTCAGGAACATGGCCGAGGTGATGGGATTGGCGTGGTAGTTGACCAGGGCCAGATAGGTGCCCACCTTGCCCTGCGTACCCTTGGCCGGGTCCGACTCGAAGGCATTGGCGATGGACTTCATGATGGGGTGCACGATACCGCCGCCGCGCGCCGTGTTGCTGGGCGTGAACGGTGCCAGCACCAGCTCGCAGATCGCCAGGCCGTAGCCGATGCCGATGGTCCGCTTGCCCAGCAGCGCGATGAACATCAGTCCGATGCGGTTGCCCAGCCCCGTCTTCTTGAGGCCGCGCGAGATCAGGATGGCCACCACGATCAACCATATCAGCGGGCTGGAAAAGCTGCTCAGCGCATCGGTGACTGCGCCCTTGGACGAGCCTGACGTGACCTGGGACAGCGAGACGATCACGATGGCCATCAAGGCCATCACGCCAATGGGCATGACCTTGAGGATGATGGCCACGATGGTGGTCAGGAAAATGGCCACCAGCTGCCAGGCCTTGGGCGTCAGCCCCTCGGGCACGGGCACCAGCAGCAGCCCGAACAGCACGGCGGTGGCGATCAGCGCCGGCACCAGCCGGAACGGCACGGCCGACTTGAAGTAGCGGAACAGCGAGGCAATCTTCTCGAGCATGTGGATCCTTTGCGTTGCCGGAGCGGCGCCGAGAGAGCATGGCCTGCCGGGAGCAAAAGCCCACCAGCCTGCACGGGCACTGGCGGCCGCGCCGCATGACTGACATCATGATGCAGTGCAGCATGAGCCCGGCTTCCAGCGGGCGCCTGCGCCACCGAAGTTTGACAGGCATCAAGGCCGGGCCAGTAAACCTGGCGACCCAGGCCACCGAGCCCCGCTCACATGACAGCATCCCCAGACCGGGTGCCTTTCGCCCCGGTGTACCCATGCAGTGAAAAAAGGAGAAAAGCCGACATGCCAGCCAACCGATTCTTGCCCGAGGAATGGGAATGCCGGCTCCAGGAGATCGACCTGGAGATCGCCCGCCACGCCGTCATCTGCAAGATCCCGCTGCTGCAGGCCGGCGTGGTGGAGCGCGTGCTGGCCGATGACGCCAGCGTCTGCGGCGGCGGCCACGAGGCCGCTTTCAAGACCCTGCGCGGCCTCTTGTACATGCACTACACCGAGCTGCTGCACATCAGCGAGGTGCTCAGCCCCGATGCCGCCCAGGAAATCGCCCACCGCGTGCGCCTGCGGCTGGGCCAGCGCATCGGCAACCAGCTGGGCGGCTGATGCCGGGCTGTCTGCCTGGCCTTTGCCCTGGCGCGAGGGCATGAAAAAAGGGCTACGACAGTTGTCGTAGCCCTTTTCAATTTGGTTGCGCGAGAAGGATTTGAACCTCCGACCTTTGGGTTATGAGCCCAACGAGCTACCAGACTGCTCCATCGCGCGGTATTCCAAAATTATAGCAGATTATTCAGCTGCCTTGGCTTCGGCGGCGCCTTCTTCAGCGCGCTCGACCAGTTCCACGAAGGCCATGGGGGCGTTGTCGCCCACGCGGAAGCCCATCTTCAGGATACGGGTGTAGCCACCAGGACGCTTTGCGAAGCGGGGGCCCAGCTCGTTGAAGAGCTTGGTCACGCTGTCGCGGTCGCGCAGGCGGTCGAATGCCAGGCGGCGGTTGGCAACGGTGTCGACCTTGGCCAGGGTGATCATGGGCTCGATCACGCGGCGCAGTTCCTTGGCCTTGGGAACGGTGGTCTTGATGGCTTCGTGCTCGATGAGCGAATTCATCATGTTCTTCAGCATCGCCAGGCGGTGCGAAGAGGTGCGATTGAGTTTGCGGAGGCCGTGACCGTGACGCATGGTGCTTTATTCCTAAAATATGTAATTAGGGCTTGCGCAAACAAGGATGCAAGCCTGGACCCGTTACCGGATCTGCAGCTTGCCTCAACCGAATTTGCGCAAGTTGTTGATTAATTCGGGCAGCCGTATCAGGTACTGCCCGAGGCACTGAGGCTCTCCAAAAAGGAGAGCCCGCAATTATAGTGCTTAGCGCTTTTCCAGGCCAGCAGGCGGCCAGTTCTCCAGCTTCATGCCCAGCGTCAGACCGCGGGAAGCCAGGACTTCCTTGATCTCGTTGAGCGACTTGCGACCCAGGTTGGGGGTCTTGAGTAGCTCGTTTTCGGTACGCTGGATCAGGTCGCCGATGTAGTAGATGTTCTCTGCCTTGAGGCAGTTGGCCGAACGCACGGTGAGTTCCAGCTCGTCCACGGGACGCAGCAAGATGGGATCAAAGGCGGTTGCGGCACCACGGCCACCGGCCGGAGCATCGAAGACGCTGGCGATATCGCCGCCGTCCAGCTGAGCGAACACGGCGAGCTGTTCCACCAGGATCTTGGCGGAGGCGCGCACGGCGTCCTCGGCAGTGATCGCACCATTGGTTTCGATCTCCACCACCAGCTTGTCGAGGTCGGTGCGTTGTTCAACGCGGGCCGATTCGACGGCGTAGCTCACGCGCTTGACGGGCGAGAACGAAGCGTCCAGCACAATGCGGCCGATCGACTTCGTGGACTCGTCGCCATAGCGGCGCACGTTGCCGGGCACATAGCCGCGGCCCTTCTCGACCTTGATCTGCATGTCCAGCTTGCCGCCTTGCGACAGGTTGGCGATGACATGATCAGGGTTGATGATTTCCACGTCGTGGGGCGTCTGGATGTCGCGCGCCGTCACGACGCCTTCGCCATCCTTGCGCAGGGAGAGCGTGACCTCGTCGCGGTTGTGCAGCTTGAACACCACACCCTTGAGGTTCAGCAGGATGTTGACCACATCTTCCTGGACACCGTCAATGGACGAGTACTCGTGCAACACACCAGCAATCGTCACTTCCGTCGCTGCGTAACCCACCATGGACGAGAGCAGGACACGGCGCAGGGCATTGCCCAGCGTATGGCCGTAGCCACGCTCAAACGGCTCCAGAACAACTTTGGCGCGATTGTGGCCAAGCTGCTCGACATTGATCGTCTTGGGCTTCAGCAAATTGGTTTGCATGCAGACTTCCTCTCAATACCCCCGGCTCGTTACACCGGTAAGGCTGGTGAAGCACCCCAGCGCGATGCCTCGCGGCTGGGGGACGGTTTTACAGAAATGTCGCTGCGCGGAATTAACGCGAGTACAACTCAACGATCAGGGATTCGTTGATGTCTGCACCGAACTCGTCGCGGTCAGGCGACTTCTTGAACGTGCCTTCAGCCTTGTCGGCCGACACTTCCACCCATGCGGGGAAACCGACTTGACCAGCCAGTTGCAGGGCTTCGACGATGCGGGCCTGCTTCTTGGACTTTTCACGCACGGCGACCACGTCACCCACCTTCACCATGTAGGAAGGGATGTTGACGGATTGGCCGTTGACCGTGATGGCCTTGTGCGACACCAGCTGACGCGCTTCCGAGCGGGTCGAGCCGAAGCCCATGCGGTACACCACGTTGTCCAGACGCGACTCCAGCAGCGACAGCAGATTGGCACCGGTGTTGCCCTTCTTCTTGTCGGCGGCTTCGAAGTAGCGGCGGAATTGCTTTTCCAGCACGCCGTACATGCGCTTGACCTTCTGCTTTTCACGCAGCTGCAGGCCGAAGTCGGAAGTACGCTGACCGGAAGTGCGGCCGTGCTGACCGGGCTTGGTGTCGAACTTGGACTTGTCGGCGATCGAGCGACGTGCGCTCTTCAGGAACAGGTCAGTGCCTTCACGGCGGGAGAGTTTGGCCTTGGGGCCGATATAGCGTGCCACTTGATTTCCTTTGTGTCATCTGCCGTGCACAAGCACGGGAGCCGCCCGCGATGTTACACATCTGGGCGGCGGTGGGCTTGGTGAAAAAGCTTAGATACGACGGCGCTTTTGAGGGCGGCAGCCGTTGTGGGGAACCGGCGTCACGTCCGCGATGGAAGTGATGCGGATGCCCAGGGCGCCCAGGGCGCGAACCGAGGATTCACGGCCGGGACCGGGACCCTTGATTTCGACGTCCAGGTTCTTGATGCCCTGTTCGATGGCAGCACGACCAGCCACTTCCGAAGCCACCTGGGCAGCGAAGGGAGTCGACTTGCGCGAACCCTTGAAGCCCTGGCCACCCGACGAGGCCCACGACAGAGCGTTGCCTTGGCGGTCGGTGATGGTGATGATCGTGTTGTTGAACGAAGCGTGCACGTGGGCAATGCCGTCCGAAATGTTCTTACGGACTTTCTTGCGAACGCGCTGTGCAGCGTTGTTTGCGGGAGACTTAGCCATAGTGATCTTTCAATCTCTTTATTTCTTCAAAGCCGCGGCACCCTTGCGCGGACCCTTGCGGGTACGTGCATTCGTGCGGGTACGCTGACCACGCATGGGCAGGCCACGACGATGACGGAAACCGCGATAGCAACCGATGTCCATCAAACGCTTGATGTTCATCGTTGTTTCGCGACGCAGATCACCTTCCAGCGTCAGGGAAGTCAGCTGATCGCGGATCTTTTCCAGATCGCCGTCAGTCAGTTCCTTGATTTTCTTGGAATATGCGATGCCAGCGGCTTCGCAGATCTTGCGTGCAGTGGTGCGACCGATCCCATAGATAGCGGTCAGGCCGATTTCAGCGTGCTGATGCGGCGGGATGTTAATGCCAGCGATACGTGCCATTATTCGTCCTCAAACTTTCCTATCAACCCTGGCGCTGCTTGTGGCGCTGGTCCGTGCAGATCACTCGCACCACACCCTTGCGGCGGATGATCTTGCAGTTACGGCAGATTTTTTTGACCGAAGCCGAAACTCTCATTTCATTCTCCTAAAACTCTACATCCGTTACGGCCTATCGACCGGGAAACATGCCCGCGATGGATAGATCGAATGGGCGTCTACTAACTCTTACTGGACCCGCCGGCACCGCCGGCCAGGCCCATCACTTAGTTCAATTGCCAAGTGTCGCTTTGAAGTTCGCCTTTTTGAGGAGCGATTCGTACTGTTGCGACATCATGTAGTTCTGCACCTGGGCCATGAAGTCCATGGTCACCACCACAATAATCAGCAGTGATGTACCACCGAAGTAGAACGGGACGTTGTACTTCAGGATCAGGAACTCGGGCAACAAGCACACGAATGTGATGTACACCGCACCAGCCAGGGTCAGGCGAACCAGGATCTTGTCAATGTAGCGGGCCGTCTGGTCACCGGGACGGATCCCGGGGATGAAGGCACCACTCTTCTTCAGGTTGTCGGCGGTTTCCCGGCTGTTGAACACCAGGGCCGTGTAGAAGAAGCAGAAGAAGATGATGGCGGTGGCGTAGAGCATCACATAGATCGGCTGACCGGGGGTCAGCGTGCTAGCAATGTCCTTCAGCCAGCGCATGGATTCCCCTGCACTGAACCAGTTCACAACGGTCGCCGGCAGCAAGATGATCGAGGAAGCGAAGATGGGAGGAATGACCCCCGCCATGTTCAGCTTCAGCGGCAAGTGCGAAGACTGACCGCCATACACCTTGTTACCCACCTGACGACGCGCATAGTTCACCAGGATCTTGCGCTGTCCCCGCTCGACAAACACGACGAAGTACGTCACGGCTGCCACCACGAGAACGATGAAGATCGCGGCCAGGATGCTCATGGCACCGGTGCGCACCAGCTCCAGCAGACCACCGATGGAGCTCGGCAGACCTGCGGCGATACCTCCAAAGATGAGGATCGAAATGCCGTTGCCCAGACCACGTTCCGTGATCTGTTCACCGAGCCACATCAGGAACATGGTGCCGGCCGTCAGGCTGACCACCGCCGTGAGGCGGAAGCCGAAACCGGGGCTCAGAACCAGACCTGCGGAGCTTTCCAGAGCCACGGCAATTCCCAGGGACTGAAAAATCGCCAGGCCCAGAGTGCCATAGCGGGTGTACTGGGTGATCTTGCGACGACCCGATTCACCTTCCTTTTTCAGCTGCTCGAATGTAGGGACCACATAGGTCATGAGCTGCATGATGATCGATGCCGAGATGTACGGCATGATCCCCAGTGCGAACACCGTGAAGCGCGACAGCGCCCCACCCGAGAACATGTTGAACAGATTGAGAATGCCGCCCTGCTGGCCATTGAACAGCTGCTGCAGCTGCGCTGGATCGATGCCCGGCACGGGGATATGAGCCCCGATGCGGTAAACGACCAGCGCGAGCAACAGAAAAACCAGACGGCGGCGAAGATCGCCGAATTTTCCGGTTTTTGCAATTTGAGCTGCGCTAGTAGCCACGGATGTCTTCTTTCAGATCATTAATCAGGCGATGCTGCCGCCGGCAGCTTCGATGGCAGCCTTGGCGCCGGCGGTAGCGCCGATGCCGTTGAGCTTGACAGCCTTGCTGATTTCACCGCTCTTGATGATCTTGACCACCTTTGCGATTTCACCAACCAGACCGGCTTGCTTCAGAGCTGCCAGATCGACTTCGGCCAGGCCCAGCTGTTCCAGAGCGGACAGGGTCACTTCTGCGTTGAACTTCAGCAGATGCGACTTGAAGCCACGCTTGGGCAGACGGCGCTGCAGAGGCATTTGACCGCCTTCGAAGCCCACCTTGTGGTAGCCACCCGAACGCGACTTCTGGCCCTTGTGACCACGGCCGGCAGTCTTGCCCAGGCCGGAGCCGATGCCGCGGCCGACACGGCGCTTGGCATGCTTGGCACCTGCTGCAGGCTTGATGCTATTGAGTTCCATCATCAATCCTTTCAGAGGACTTTGACCAGATAGCTGATCTTGTTGATCATGCCGCGCACAGCAGGCGTGTCCTGCAGTTCGCTGATGCTATTCAGCTTGCGCAGGCCCAGGCCACGGACGGTGGCGCGGTGCGATTCCTTGGTGCCAATGGGGCTGCGCACCAGTTGCACCTTCACGGTTTGTTGCGTTGTCATGTGATTGACTCCGATCAGGCGGTGAAGATGTCTTCAACCGACTTGCCGCGCTTGGCTGCCACTTCCGAAGGGGTCGTGGAGTTCTTCAGAGCGTCAAAAGTCGCGCGGACCATGTTGTAGGGATTCGACGAGCCATGGCTCTTGGCCACGATGTCGGTGATGCCCAGCACTTCGAAGACGGCGCGCATCGGGCCGCCGGCGATGATGCCGGTACCCTTGGGAGCGGGGTTCAGCATCACGGATGCTGCGCCATGCTGACCCATCACGGTGTGATGGATCGAGCCGTTCTTCAGGGACACCTTGATCATGTTGCGACGGGATTCTTCCATCGCCTTTTGCACGGCTGCAGGCACTTCCTTGGACTTGCCCTTGCCCATGCCAACACGGCCATCACCGTCGCCAACCACGGTCAGTGCAGCGAAGCCGAGGATACGACCGCCCTTCACAACCTTGGTGACGCGGTTCACCGCGATCATTTTTTCGCGCAGACCGTCGTCACGACCTTCGTCTTGCACCTTGGGAGAAAACTTTGCCATTTCTATCCGCTCCGCTTAGAACTGCAGGCCGGCTTCACGAGCGGCTTCTGCCAAAGCCTTCACGCGGCCGTGGTATGCGAAACCAGCGCGATCGAAAGCCACTTTCTCCACGCCTGCAGCCTTGGCCTTCTCGGCAATGCGCTTGCCGATCAGCGTAGCGGCAGCCACGTTGCCACCCTTGCCGATGGCGCCCAGTTGGGTGCGCACTTCGGCTTCGGCAGTCGAGGCCGAAGCCAGCACCTTGGTGCCGTCTTCCGACACCACGCTTGCGTAGATGTGGAGGTTCGTACGGTTCACGCTCAGACGTGCCACGCCTTGCTGTGCAATGCGGATGCGGGTCTGGCGGGCACGACGGAGACGCTGCTCTTTCTTGGTCAACATAATGCAGCTCCTTACTTCTTCTTGGTCTCTTTGATCACGACCTTCTCATCCGAGTAACGGATGCCCTTGCCCTTGTAGGGCTCGGGAGGACGAACGGCACGGATCTCAGCAGCCAGTTGGCCAACGGCCTGGCGGTCAGCACCCTTGACCACGATTTCCGTGGGCGTGGGGGTGGCAACAGTGATGCCGGCCGGCATTTCGAAGTTCACCGGGTGCGAATAGCCGATCGCGAGGTTCAGCTTGGCGCCAGAGGCCGAAGCCTTGAAGCCCACGCCGACCAGCGACAGCTTCTTCTCGAAGCCCTTGCTCACGCCCACCACCATGTTGTTCACCAGCTGACGCATGGTGCCGCTCATGGCGTTGGCTTCGCGCGAGTCGTTGACGGGCTCGAAAGACAGCTTGCCTTCGTTGTTGGAGATCTTCACCAGAACGTTCTGGGCCAGCGACAGCGTGCCGCCGGTGCCCTTCACATTGATCTGGTCAGCCTTGATGGACACATCCACGCCTGCGGGGATGGCCACGGGAGTCTTTGCTACGCGAGACATTTCAGTATTTCTCCTTAATGTCCGTTAGGCCACGTAGCACAGCACTTCGCCGCCCACGCCGGTGGCGCGTGCCTTGCGATCCGTCATCACGCCCTTGGGAGTGGTGACGATGGCCACGCCCAGACCGTTCATGACCTGGGGGATTGCGTCGCGGCCCTTGTACACGCGCAGGCCGGGACGGCTCACGCGCTCGATGCGCTCGATCACCGGACGGCCGGCGTAGTACTTCAGGGTAATTTCGAGTTCGGACTTGCCAGCGTCGGTCTTCACTTGGAAGCCGTCGATGTAGCCTTCATCCTTCAGCACCTGGGCGATGGCAACCTTGACCTTGGAGGAAGGAGCCGTCACGGTGGTCTTGGAGACCATTTGTGCATTGCGGATGCGGGTCAGCAAGTCAGCGATGGGATCACTCATGCTCATGTTTAATCTCTCCTGCTTGCTTACCAGCTGGCCTTGGTGACACCGGGGATGTCGCCAGCGAAGGCCAGTTCACGGATCTTGGCGCGGCCCAGACCGAATTGACGGAAGGTGCCACGGGGACGACCCGTGATCTCGCAGCGGTTGCGCTGGCGAGTGGGGTTCGCGTTACGGGGCAGCTTCTGCAGGCCCAGGCGAGCGGCGTCGCGCTCTTCGTCGCTGCGCTTTGCGTCAGCGGCGATTGCCTTCAGTTCTGCGTACTTGGCAGCGTACTTGGCCGCCAGCTTTTCGCGCTTGAGTTCGCGCTGAATCAATGCAACTTTAGCCATGCGCCACCTCAGTTCTTGAAGGGGAAACGGAAAGCGGCGAGCAGTGCCTTGCACTCGTCGTCGGTCTTTGCCGTAGTCGTGATGCTGATGTTCAGACCACGCAGAGCGTCCACCTTGTCGTACTCGATTTCGGGGAAGATGATCTGTTCCTTGACGCCGACGTTGTAGTTGCCGCGACCGTCGAACGAACGGCCGGAGATACCACGGAAGTCACGCACGCGGGGCAGAGCCACGGTGACGAAACGATCCAGGAATTCATACATCTGAACGCCACGCAGGGTCACCATGCAGCCGATGGCCTGGCCTTCGCGGATCTTGAAGCCGGCGATAGCCTTCTTGGCCTTGGTCACCACAGGCTTCTGACCAGCAATCTTGGTCAGGTCGGCCACGGCGTTGTCCATCACCTTCTTGTCGGCCACGGCTTCGCTCACACCCATGTTCAGGGTGATCTTGGTCAGGCGGGGCACTTCCATGGTGGAGGTGTAGCCGAACTTTTCCTTCAGTTCAGCCGCGATCTTTTCGCGATACAGTTTTTGCAGTCGTGCCATGTGTTACCCCTTAGGCCGCCTTGATTTCGGCGCCGTTGGACTTGAACACGCGAACGCGCGTGCCGTCGGCTTGCACCTTGATGCCCACGCGATCGGCCTTGCCGGTCGCTGCATTGAAGATGGCCACGTTGGATTGGTGGATAGGCATGGCCTTTTCCACGATGCCGCCGGTGGTGCCCTTCATGGGGTTCGGCTTGACGTGCTTCTTCACCAGGTTGATGCCGTCGATCAGCAGGTGGGAGTCGTCCTTGCGAGCCGAGACCACGCCTTGCTTGCCCTTGTCACGGCCGGTCAGCACGATGACTTGGTCGCCCTTGCGAATCTTGTTCATGGTGCTTCCTTTAGAGAACTTCAGGTGCCAGGGACACGATCTTCATGAACTTTTCGTTGCGCAGTTCACGAGTCACGGGGCCAAAGATGCGGGTGCCGATAGGCTCCAGCTTGGCGTTCAGCAGCACGGCGGCATTGCCGTCGAACTTGACGAGCGAGCCATCAGCGCGGCGAATACCCTTCGCCGTGCGCACCACGACCGCGCTGTAGACCTCGCCTTTTTTGACGCGTCCACGCGGTGCAGCTTCCTTGATGCTCACCTTGATGATGTCACCAACACTCGCATAGCGACGATGAGAACCGCCCAGCACCTTGATGCACTGAACAGACTTCGCGCCGGTGTTGTCGGCAACCTCTAACCGAGATTCTGTTTGGATCATTTCAATATTCCCAACTTGCTCCAGCAAACACCCGACAGCCCCAGAGTCTTCTCAAGGGCCGCGAGCAGCCAGTCAGTCTTGGGCCCGTCGTCCACGCCGAAAACCATTTCTCGGCGCTTCCACTGGGCAGATAACTTCACGATTTTCACGTGAAGCATGGGATTGTCCCAGAAATTCCTTTGCGCGTCAAACCCTTAGCGACTTTTCCCGCCCCTGCCCGGCAGCGTTGCGCAACGCCCACAAGGGCGCCGGCAACCGAGGGGCCGCCCGGGTCTCCCGATCGGCCCATGCCACCGGAGACGCCCATAAAAAAGCCGAGCCACGCGGGCTCGGCAAAGGGTGGCAGACTCAACGCAATTGTTGGCTGCGGACGGACCGCGCCGACGACGGCACAGACCGCGCAGCGGCTTTGGGGCCACCGCGTCGGGCTTGGGCGCGGCCCTTGCCCTGCGGAAAACGCACTTTCAAGCGCTTTCTTTTTGCTTCCCTCCCTCGTCAGCCTTGTGCTGGCTGCTGTTCACTGGCACTGAAGCTGGGCGCCATGAACCGCATTCTCATTCATAAAACCAATCGAGTACATATATTCATCAATTTTGACAATCATTCGTGGCGCAAGCGTCTTACGCAGAAAGCACAACGCCCTGCGCTGCAGGGCGTTGTGCATGGAGATGGACAGGATCAGGCAGGCAGGTACTGCGCCGCCAGCGGCATGAAGTCCGCCAGGCCGGCGTCGTGTCCCAGCTCCTCCTGGAGGATGGCCGCCACGCGCGGGGCCACTTCGGCGGCCTTGCGCGCGTCGAGGAACAGCAGGCGGCTGCGGCGCGCCAGCACGTCTTCCACGGTGCGCGCGTATTCGAAGCGCGCGGCAAAGCGCACCATGGCTTCGTTCAGGCCGTCGGCCAGCCATTCGTCGTTGCCCGGCAACGCCTGCACCGCCGAGGCTTCCGTGCCGTAGGAATGCAGGCCCTGGATCTGGTTCATGCGGTGGTGCACGGCGGACTCGGCCGGGGCGCCGGCCAGCGGCAGGCGGGCCGTGACACCACCGGGGCGGTGCGGCAGGCGGCCGATGGCAAAGCATTCGGAGAGCACATCTTCGGCCATGGCGCGGTAGGTGGTCCACTTGCCGCCCGTGACGGTCACCAGGCCGGTGCGGCTGGACATGACGGTGTGCTCGCGGCTGATCTTCTTGGTGTTTTCGCCATCGTCGTCCTGGGGCTTGACCAGCGGGCGCAGGCCCACCCACATGCTGCGCACGTCGGCCAGCGTGGGCTGGCGCGTGAGGTAGCGGCCTGCCTCGGTGAGGATGAAGTCCAGTTCTTCGGGGAAAGGCAGGGGTTCGCGCGCCAGGTCGTTGCGCGGCGTGTCGGTGGTGCCCAGGATGACCTTGCCCAGCCAGGGCACGGCAAAGAGCACGCGGCCATCGGCCGTCTTGGGCACGAGCAGGGCATGGTCGCTGGGCAGGAAGTCGCGGTCCACGACCACGTGCACGCCCTGGCTGGGCGCGACCATGGGCTTGACGGGACGGCCCTGGGCCTCGGCGTCCTGCTGGCGGAACAGGTCCACCCAGGGGCCGGTGGCGTTGACCACGCACTTGGCGCGCAGCGTGAAGCGCTGGCCGGATTCCGAGTCTTCGCAGATCAGGCCGGCGACCTTGCCGCCTTCGTGCAGCAGTTCACGTGCGGGGCAGTAGTTGACCAGCAGCGCGCCCTTGGCAGCGGCCGTGCGGGCCAGCGCCAGCGCCAGGCGGGCATCGTCGAACTGGCCGTCCCAGTATTTGACGCCGCCCTTGAGGCCCTGCTGCCGCACGGTGGGCAGGCACTTCACGGTGCTGGAGCGCGAGAGGAATTCCGTGGCGCCCAGGCCTGCCTTGCCGGCCAGCGCGTCATACATCTTGAGGCCGATGCCGTAGAACGGCGTGTCCAGCAGCTTGTAGGACGGCATGACGAAGGCCAGCGGCTGCGCCAGGTGGGGCGCGTTGTGCAGCAGCGTGGTGCGCTCATGCAGCGCTTCCCGCACCAGGGCGATGTTGCCCTGCGCCAGGTAGCGCACGCCACCATGGACCAGCTTGGTGGCACGCGAGGACGTGCCCTTGGCGAAGTCATGCGACTCCACCAGCACGACCTTGAACCCGCGCGCCGCCGCGTCCAGGGCCACGCCCAGGCCGGTGGCACCGCCGCCGATGATGGCCAGATCGTAGGTTTCAGGCTGGGCCAGGCGTTCCAGCAGGGCGGCGCGGCCGGTGGGCAGAGGGGAAGCAGCGAGGGACATGGATCTTCGACGAAGGAATGTGGGGCAAGTTAACAGGGCGCCATGTAGCCGCCATGTCAGCACCCGGGACGCCACGCCTGCGCCCAATGCGAAGGGGACGGAATCGGGTTTTCCGCTATTTTCGCTCGTTTTTGTATTTTTTTCTTCGCTATCTTTCGTTTCGTGTTTTTTGCAGTCAACGAATTTGGAGATAGGCCGGGAGACCAGCACAGGGCATGTTGTCCAAAGCCGACACGGCCCAACTCAGGGACGCCGAGCAAGAGCCGCCTCGCGGCGAGGGCGTCGTCCCCCTCCCTTGCGAAGCAAGTAGAGAGGGGGAAGGCGCGCAAGCGCCTCAGGGGGTGCTAACGCACCTTGCCGTTTTTCCAGGCATTGAGCAGCGTGTCATACGCAATCGTCTCGCCCTTGGGCTTTTCATTGGCCAGCTTCTTCCACGGCGCCTGCTTGTCGCTGAGCCACTTGGCCGGGTCGCCCTTGGGGTTGAGCTTGGGCGCGCAGTGCGCCATGCCTGCGCGCTGCAGGCGGGCCATGACCTGGTCCATTTCCTCGGCCAGGTTGTCCATGGCGCCCTGGGGCGTCTTCTCGCCGGTGACGGCCTGGGCCACGTTCTTCCACCACAGCTGGGCCAGCTTGGGATAGTCGGGCACGTTGTTGCCGGTGGGCGTCCAGGCCACGCGGGCGGGGCTGCGGTAGAACTCGACCAGGCCGCCGAGCTTGGGCGCCATGTCGGTCATGGCCTTGGAGCGGATGTCGCTTTCGCGGATGGGCGTCAGGCCGACGATGGTCTTCTTGAGGCTGGTGGTCTTGGCGGTGACGAACTGCGCGTAGAGCCAGGCGGCGGCCGTGCGGTTGGCGTCATGGTCCTTGAAGAAGGTCCAGCTGCCCACGTCCTGGTAGCCGTTTTGCATGCCGTCCTTCCAGTACGGCCCGTTGGGGCCGGGCGCCATGCGCCATTTGGGCGTGCCGTCGGCATTGACCACGGGCAGGCCGGGCTTGGTCATGTCGGCCGTGAAGGCGGTGTACCAGAAGATCTGCTGCGCGATATGGCCCTGGGCCGGCACGGGGCCGGACTCGCCGAAGGTCATGCCCATGGCTTCCTTGGGCGCGTACTTCTTCATCCAGTCCACGTACTTGGTGAGCGCGAACACGGCGGCCGGCGAGTTGGTGGCGCCCCCGCGCGAGACCGAGGCGCCCACGGGCGTGCACTTGTCGTCGGCCACGCGGATGCCCCACTCGTCCACGGGCATGCCGTTGGGAATGCCCTTGTCGGCCGCGCCGGCCATGGACAGCCAGGCATCGGTGAAGCGCCAGCCCAGCGAGGGGTCCTTCTTGCCGTAGTCCATGTGGCCGTAGATGGGCTTGCCGTCGATCTGCTTGACGTCGTTGGTGAAGAACTCGGCGATGTCCTCGTAGGCGCTCCAGTTCAGCGGCACGCCCAGCTCGTAGCCGTACTTGGCCTTGAACTTGTCCTTGAGGTCCTTGCGCTCGAAGAGGTCGGCGCGGAACCAGTAGAGGTTGGCGAACTGCTGGTCGGGCAGTTGGTAGAGCTTGCCGTCGGGCGCGGTGGTGAAGCTGGTGCCGATGAAGTCCTTGATGTCCAGGCCCGGATTGGTGAAGTCCTTGCCGGCGCCGGCCATGTAGTCGGTCAGGCTCATGATGCGGCCGTAGCGGTAGTGCGTGCCGATCAGGTCGGAGTCGGAGATCCAGCCGTCATAGATGGACTTGCCCGACTGCATCGAGGTCTGCAGCTTCTCGACCACGTCGCCTTCCTGGATCAGGTCGTGCTTGACGGTGATGCCCGTGATCTCGGTGAAGGCCTTGGCCAGCGTCTTGCTCTCGTACTCGTGCGTGGTGATGGTCTCGGACACCACGGCGATCTCCTTGACGCCCTTGGCCTGCAGCTTCTTGGCCGCCTCGATGAACCACTTCATCTCGGCCATCTGCTGGTCCTTGGACAGCGTGCTGGGCTGGAACTCCGCGTCGATCCACTTCTTGGCTTCCGCCTCTCCGGCCCAGGCCGCCTGCCCCGCCGCCAGCAGGGCCGCCGCGAGGGCGATGGTGTGAAGTCGTTGTTTCATCTGCCGTCTCCTAGATTCTTGCTGTCTCCCCGACATGCACATGCACCAGCGGGCCCCGGGGGAGCTTCGGACCCGGCTGTCGATAAATGGAATGAAGTGATCAGCCTTTGCGCATCACGACGGCCAGCACGAGCATGGACAGCACGAAACTGATCCACACCGAAGGCTCGGCCTCCAGCGAGAACCACTGCGCCATCTTCTCGCCCAGCCCCACCCAGGCCAGATTGACATAGGCCGCCAGCAGCAGCCCGATGAACAGCCGGTCCCCGCGCGTCGTCGCCATCGGCAGCCAGCCCTTGCGCATCACGGTCGGGCTGCGCAACTCCCACAGCGTCATGCCCACCAGCATCAGCACGATGCAACTGAAGAACACCGCCACCGGCAGCGTCCAGGCCATCCAGGAAAACATTGACGAGTCCTTTCAGAAATCCAGCATCAATACAGCAGCTTCTCGAAACCGGCAGAGCCCAGCCCAGGGACACCGAGGAAGGGCCTACGCCGGCCGCGCCGCCCCGCCCCGAGGGTGTCGTCCCCCTCCCCCGCGGAAGCGGGTAGAGAGGGGGAAGCGGCGTAAGCCGCTCAGGGGGTGCCTCACACCCTCCCCATTGCGAACCCCTTGGCGATGTAATGCCGCACGAACCAGATCACGATGGCGCCCGGCACGATGGTCAGCACGCCCGCCGCCGCCAGCGTCGCCCAGTCCATGCCCGAGGCCGAGACGGTGCGCGTCATGGTCGCCACGATGGGCTTGGCGTTCACGCTGGTCAGCGTGCGCGCCAGCAGCAGTTCCACCCAGCTGAACATGAAGCAGAAGAAGGCCGCCACGCCCACGCCGGCCTTGATCAGCGGCAGGAAGATGGTGAGGAAAAAGCGCGGGAAGGAGTAGCCGTCGATATAGGCCGTCTCGTCGATCTCGCGCGGAATGCCGCTCATGAAACCCTCCAGGATCCAGACGGCCAGCGGCACGTTGAACAGCAGGTGGGCCAGGGCCACGGCGATGTGCGTGTCCATCAGGCCCACCGTGGTGTAGAGCTGGAAGAAGGGCAGCAGGAAGACGGCCGGCGGCGTCATGCGGTTGGTCAGCAGCCAGAAGAACACATGCTTGTCGCCCAGGAACTGGTAGCGCGAGAACGCATAGGCCGCCGGCAGCGCCACCGTCAGCGAGATCACGGTGTTGATGGCCACGTAGATCAGGCTGTTGATGTAGCCCGAGTACCAGGAGGCGTCGGTGAAGATGGTTTGGTAGTTGGCCCAGGTGAAATGCTGGGGCCACAGCGAGAAGCTCGACAGGATCTCCTCGTTGGTCTTGAAGCTCATGTTGACCATCCAGTAGATGGGCAGCACGGCGAACAGCAGGTAGGCGACGAGGAACAGCGTGCGCTTGTGGAAACGGCGGTCTTCAGTCATGTCCAGCCTCCCGCAGGGCCACCCCAAGGCAGGCCGAGCCCCCTCGGGGGGCAGTGAACGAAGGGAGCGTGGGGGTCATTCTCTTGCCCCTTCCTTGTCTGCCGTGCCCACGCGCTGCATCCAGTTGTAGAGGATGAAGCACAGCAGCAGGATGATGAGGAAATAGATCAGCGAGAAGGCCGCCGCCGGCCCGAGGTCGAACTGGCCCACGGCCTTTTGCGTCAGGTACTGCGACAGGAAGGTGGTCGCATTGCCGGGCCCGCCGCCCGTGAGCACGAAGGGCTCGGTATAGATCATGAAGCTGTCCATGAAGCGCAGCAGCACGGCGATCATCAGCACGCCGCGCATCTTGGGCAGCTGGATGTAGCGGAACACCGCGAACTTGCTGGCGCCGTCGATGCGCGCGGCCTGGTAGTAGGCGTCGGGAATGGAGCGCAGGCCCGCGTAGCACAGCAGGGCCACCAGCGGCGTCCAGTGCCAGACATCCATGACCAGCACGGTGAGCCAGGCATGGGTGGCATTGCCCGTGTAGTTGTAGTCCACGCCCAGTGCGTTGAGCGCCGCGCCCAGCAGTCCGATATCGGCGCGGCCGTAGATCTGCCAGATGGTGCCGACCACGTTCCACGGAATCAGCAGCGACAGCGAGACCACGACCAGCACCGCCGAGGCCTTCCAGCCCTGGGCCGGCATGGACAGGGCCAGCGCGATGCCCAGCGGAATCTCCACCACCAGCACGGCCAGCGAAAAGCCGATCTGGCGCAGCAGGGCCGAGTGCAGCTCCTCGTCGCGCATGACCTGGGCAAACCATTCCGTGCCCACGAACACGCGCCGGTCCGGACTGATGATGTCCTGCACCGAGTAGTTCACCACCGTCATCAGCGGGATGATGGCCGAGAAGGCCACGCAGATGATGACCGGCAGGATCAGCAGCCAGGCCTTCTGGTTGACGGGCTTGATGGTCTGGCTCATGCCTGCAGCTCCTCGTTGACGTAGTAGCAGGTGTGGGGGCCCTGCAATTGCACCCAGACGGTCTGCCCTGCGGCGGGCAGGAAGGCGTCGGCGCCGCAGCGCAGCTTGAGAAGCCGCTCGCCCAGGCGCGCCACCAGCAGTTGGTGCGTGCCCACGTCCTGCACGCGCTCCACCGTGCAGGCCACGGCGCCAGGCGCGTCGGCCGAGGCCAGTGCCAGGTACTCGGGGCGTATGCCCAGGCTCAGGGGCAGGCCGGGCGCCACGCCGGCCAGTGCGGCGGGCAGGGACAGGTACTGGCCCTCGGCCAGCAGCCGGCCGCCGTCCTGCTGCAGCGGCACGAAGTTCATGCCCGGCGAGCCGATGAAGTGGCCGACGAAGGCGTGGCTGGGCCGCTCGAAAAGCTGGGCGGGCGTGCCCACCTGCACGGCACGGCCACGCGTCATGACCACCACCTGGTCGGCAAAGGTCAAGGCCTCCACCTGGTCGTGCGTCACATAGATCAGCGTGAGCCGCAGCTCGTGGTGGATCTGCTTGAGCTTGCGGCGCAGCTGCCACTTGAGCTGGGGGTCGATCACCGTGAGCGGCTCGTCGAACAGCACGGCCGAGACATCGGGCCGCACCAGGCCCCGGCCCAGCGAGATCTTCTGCTTGGCATCGGCCGACAGGCCCGCCGCGCGCTGGTCGAGCTGGCCGCTCATCTCCAGCATCTCGGCGATCTGGCCCACGCGGGCGCGGATGCGGTCGGCAGGCATGCGGCGGTTCTTCAGCGGAAAGGCCAGGTTCTCGGCCACGGTCATGGTGTCGTAGATCACCGGGAACTGGAACACCTGGGCGATGTTGCGCTCCTGGGGCGTGGCGCGCGTCATGTCGCGGCCGTCGAACAGCACCTTGCCCTGCGAGGGCACCAGCAGGCCCGACATGATGTTGAGCATGGTGGTCTTGCCGCAGCCCGAGGGACCCAGCAGCGCGTAGGCGCCGCCGTCCTCGAAGACCATGCTCAGCGGCAGCAGCGCATAGTCGCTGTCCTGCTGCGGGTTCGGCTTGTAGGAGTGGGCCAGATCGAGTTCTATGCGGGCCATCTCATCGTCCTCCGGGCCGCGCCGGCGCCAGCAGCAGCGCGCCGTCCGCGCCGAACACGTAGGCATGGGCCGGGTCCAGGTGCAGCGTAACCGCGCTGCCCAGATCCAGGTGGTGCACGCCCGTGACCTGGGCCACCAGCTCGCCCCAGGGCGTGGTGGCGTGCACGAAAGTGTCCGACCCCGAGATCTCGGCCAGTTCCACCACGCCTTGCAGCGCCACATCCCCGGGCCGGGCCTGCAGGCGCAGCGCGCTGGCGCGCAGGCCCAGGGTCAGGGGGCCGGCAGCGGCCAGGTCCACCGGCAGCGCCATGGGCAGCCGCGCGCCGCCGGGCAGCTCCAACCCGGTGTCCACGGCCTGCGCGGGCACCAGGTTCATGGGCGGATCGCTGAAGGCCCGCGCCACACGCAGCGAATTGGGTCGGTGGAACACCTCCGCCGTGGGGCCGTACTGCAGCAGCTCCCCCTCGTGCAGCACGGCCGTGTGGCCGCCCAGCAGCAGGGCCTCGCCGGGCTCGGTGGTGGCGTAGACCACGGTGGAGCTGCCGGTGGCGAACAGCTGGGTCAGCTCCTCGCGCAGTTCCTCGCGCAGCTTGTAGTCGAGGTTGACCAGGGGCTCGTCCAGCAGCATCAGCGGAGCGCCCTTGGCCAGCGCCCTCGCCAGGGCCACGCGCTGCTGCTGGCCACCCGACAGCTCGGCCGGATAGCGGTCCAGGAACATCTCGATGTGCAGCCGCTCGGCCAGGGCGCGCACGCGCTGCGCCACGTCGCGATCGCCGCGCAGCTTCAGCGGCGAGGCGATGTTGTCCGCCACCGTGAGCGAGGGATAGTTGATGAACTGCTGGTAGACCATGGCCACGTTGCGCTCGCGCACGGGCATGCCGGTCACATCGACGCCATCGACGCGCACCCGGCCTTCGGTGGGCACGTCCAGGCCGGCCATGATGCGCATCAGGCTGGTCTTGCCGGCCTGCGTGGCGCCCAGCAGCACGGTCACCGCGCGGCTTTCCAGTTCCAGGTGCATGGGGTGCAGCCAGGTCTGGCCACCCACACGCTTGCTGATTCTCTCCAACACCAGTTCCACGACTGCCCTCTTTTGGCGAGGCCGCCACCGGGGCAGCATTTGAACAAGGAGAAAGGCGGGCCTCCAAAGCGCGTTTGAAGGCCCGAACGTCTTCATTTTTGTTCTTTCCGGATCGCAGCCCATCAACACATACCCTAGGTGCTGTTCCTTTTTCTTCGTTTTAAAGTTCCCCAGCCCACGGCTGGCCGCGTCAAATGCGCTATAAACCCGTCGCCCGGCCCGATTGACTGCCCGACCATCCACCCGTCCCCCCGATCGCCCCTCCGATGGATTTGCCGTGAACACCAACCCCCGCCAACTACAGCTGCTGGACGAAGTCCGCAGCCGCCAGTCCACCACGGTGGAGCAGCTGGCCGAGATCCTGGGCGTGACGCTTCAGACCGTGCGCCGCGACATTCAGAAGCTGGCAGATGCCGGGCTGATGGTGCGCTTTCACGGCGGCGTGCGCGTGCCCAGCGCCACGGTCGAGAACCTGGGCCACCCCCAACGCCAGGTGCTGCATGCCGAAGGCAAGTCGCGCATTGCGCGCGCCGTGGCCGAGGCCATTCCCAACGGCTGCTCGCTGATCCTGAACATCGGCACCACCACCGAGGCCGTGGCCCAGGCCCTGCTCAAGCACCGGGGCCTGCGCGTGATCACCAACAACCTCAACGTGGCGGCCATCCTCAGCTCCAACGCCGACTGCGAGGTCATCGTGGCCGGCGGCGTGGTGCGCACGCGCGACCGGGGCATCGTGGGCGAGGCGGCCGTGGATTTCATACGCCAGTTCAAGGTGGACATCGCCCTGATCGGCATCTCGGCCATCGAGCCCGATGGCAGCCTGCGCGACTTCGACATGCGCGAGGTCAAGGTGGCCCAGACCATCATTGCCCAGTCGCGCGAGGTCTGGCTGGCCGCCGACCACAGCAAGTTCCACCGCCAGGCCATGGTGGAGCTGGCACGCCTGGACCAGATCGACCGCCTGTTCACCGATACCGCGCCCCCTGCGCCCTTCGACGCACTGCTTCGCGAAGCCGAGGTGCAATGCGTGGTGGCGCAATAAGTTTTCCGCAGCCGCTGCGCCACCGCCCGCACAGGACACGCGCACCGGCCCTGCTTTTCCTGGATACCGCACCATGACCTATCTGCTTGCCCTGGACCAGGGCACCTCCAGCTCGCGCAGCATCGTCTTCGACACCCAGGGCCGCATCGTGGCCTCTGCCCAACTGGAGCTGCCGCAGATCTATCCCCGCCCCGGCTGGGTGGAGCACGATCCGCGCGAGATCTGGCGCACCCAGCTGGCCACGGCGCGCGAGGCCCTGGCCAAGGCCGGGCTGGCGGCGGCCGACATCCGCGCCCTGGGCATCACCAACCAGCGCGAGACCACCGTGGTCTGGAACCGCGCCACGGGCCAGCCCCTGCACCACGCCATCGTCTGGCAGGACCGCCGCGCCGAGCCGCTGTGCGCCCAGCTGCGCGAGGCCGGCCATGCCGACACCATCCAGCGCAAGACCGGCCTGCTGATCGACGCCTATTTCTCGGGCACCAAGCTGCGCTGGATCCTGGACAACGTCAATGGCGCACGCGCCGCCGCCGAGCGCGGCGAACTGGCCTTCGGCACCGTGGACAGCTGGCTGATCTGGCAGCTCACGGGCGGACGCCGCCATGTGACCGATGTCTCCAACGCCAGCCGCACCATGCTGTTCAACGTCCACACCAACCAGTGGGACGACGATCTGCTGGCGCTGCTGGAGATTCCGCGCGCGCTGATGCCCGAGGTGCTGCCTTCCGCCGCCGATTTCGGCCGCACGGCAGCCGAGGTGCTGGGCGGCGAGATCGCCATCGGCGGTGTGGCCGGCGACCAGCAAAGCGCCCTCTTCGGCCAGGCCTGCTTTTCCGCCGGCATGGCCAAGAACACCTATGGCACGGGCTGCTTCATGCTCATGCACACAGGCGGCGTGTTCCAGACCTCTGCCAACGGCCTGCTGACCACCGCTGCGGCACAGCCCACCGCTACGCCGGCCTATGCGCTGGAAGGCAGCGTCTTCGTGGGCGGCGCCGTGGTCCAGTGGCTGCGCGACGGGCTGCGCGCCATCGAGCACAGCGGCCAGGTGCAGCAACTGGCCGAGAGCGTGCCCGACTCGGGCGGCGTGATGATGGTGCCGGCCTTCACGGGACTGGGCGCCCCCTACTGGAAGCCCGATGCACGCGGCACCATCACGGGCCTGACGCGCGGCACCACCATCGCCCACATTGCGCGGGCCGCGCTGGAATCCATCGCCTTCCAGAGCGCCGCCCTGCTGCTGGCCATGAGCCGCGATGCGGTCGCCAGCGGCGGCGCGCCGGTCAGCGAATTGCGCGTGGACGGCGGCGCCTGCGTCAACAACCTGCTCATGCAGTTCCAGGCCGACCTGCTGGGCATTCCCGTCGTGCGCCCGGCCTGCGTGGAGACCACGGCCCTGGGCGCGGCCTACCTGGCGGGCCTGTCCTCGGGCGTGTACCAGAGCACCGAGGAACTGTCGGCGCTGTGGAAGGCCGAGCGCCGCTTCGTGCCCACGCTGGACAAGCACCGCGCCGACGAGCTGATGGCGCGCTGGGAGCATGCGGTGGCCCAGACCGCGCTGGCGGCCTGAGGCTGACTGTCTTGCGCCGGCTTGCCAGCCTGGTTGCTTGCGGCCTGTGGCTGGCAGGCTGTGCCGCGCCACCGCAGGCGCTGCCGGTCCCGCAGCCCACCGCCTGCGCACGCCTGCAATGGCTGGGCAGCACCACCCTTGCGCGGGACGAGCCCATCGACGGCGCCATCACAGGCGGCATCTCGGGCCTGGACTACGACGCGCAGCGCGGCGACTACATGGCCATCAGCGATGACCGCTCGGCACGCGGGCCCGCGCGCTGGATGCGGCTGCGCGTGGAGCAGGTTCCTGCCGGGCAGCGCGCCGGCTCCAATCCCTGGCAGGCGCGGATCACCGAGCTGCACCCGCTGCGCGATGCCCAGGGCCAGCGGCTGCTCCCGCGCCATGCCGCGCCCGCCACCCAGCCCGTGCCCGACCCCGAAGCCATCCGCCTGCTGCCGGACGGCGGCCTGCTGTGGACCGATGAAGGCGACCCGGGCCGGGGCTTTGGCACCTCGCTGGTGAGGACCGACGCCACGGGCCGCCAGATCGCGCGGTGGTTCTACGCATTCAAGGACAAGGACGGCAGGCCGGGCCTGCGCTCGAACTTCGGCTTCGAGGGGCTGGCCGTCACGCCGGACGGACAGCAGGCCTGGCTGGCCCTGGAGGCGCCGCTGCGCCAGGACGGCCCGCGCGCCAGCGCCGCCACGGCGGGCGCGCCCGTGCGCATCAGCCTGGTCAGCCTGGACGACGGCCGGCTGCTGCGCCAGATCGCCTACCAGCCCGATGCCGTGCCGGCCGCCAGCTGGGCCCTGCCCCAGCGCGAGGTCAACGGCATCAGCGAAATCCTGCCGGACGGTCCCGACCATCTGCTGGTACTGGAGCGCTCCTACAGCCCGGGCCACGGCTTTGGCGCGCGGCTGTACCGCATCGGCCTGCAAGCGCCCGATACGCTGGCCATGGACAGCTTCATGCGCAACCCGCCGCAGGTGGCAGCCAAGCAGCTGATTGCGGACCTGTCCACGGTTCAGCGCGGGCGGCTGGACAACATGGAGGCCATGTCCTGGGGCCCGCCGCTGCCCGATGGCACGCGCGTGCTGGTGTTCGCCAGCGACGACAACTTCAACCCGGCGCAGGCCAACCAGATCCTGGTCACCGCCTACCGGCCCTCGACGCCCTGCGCCCCCTGAAGGCGCTTCAGGGCGTGGCCTGCACCTGCTCCTGCGGCAGGTAGATGCGCGTCAGACCGCGCGCAATCGCCTCCACGATCTGCTCGCGCCGCAGGCCGATGTGCTCGGCCATCAGGCGTTCGCTGGCCTGGGCGTCGCGGTCGCTCAAGGCCTGCAGGATTTCCAGGTGCTCTTGCTGGGTGGAGGCGCGCCCCACGTTCTCCATGTCGATCCACCGGATGAAGCGGATGCGCTCGTTCAGGCTCGCCAGCATGCGCCGCAGCTCGGCATTGCCGGCCATGTCGGCAATGCGCAGATGGAATCCCTCGTCCAGGTCCACCAACTGCCGCACCGGCGTATCGGAGGCCACGCGCTGGCTCTGCTCCAGATAGGCCCGCGCCTCGTCGATCTGGGCATCGGTGGCGCGCTCCACGGCCAAGCGCACGCATTCGCGCTCCACGGCCACGCGGGCCTCGTACAGGTCCAGTGACTCCTTCACGTCCAGCTCGCGCCGCATGTAGCCGCGGCTGGCGGGCAGCAGAAAACCGTCGGCCACCAGCCGCGTCAGTGCCTCGCGCACGGGCGTGCGGCTCACGCCCAGGCGCAGCGCCAGTTCGCTCTCGCTCAGGCGCTCGCCCGGTTTGAACTCGTAGGAAATGGCCATGTCACGCAGCGTGCTGTAGACGCTGGAGCCCCGTTCGTGGCGGATGTTGGAGATTTTCATGGCGCCATTGTGCCCTCTGGCGCTTTGGATACTTTTAAGTATACTGAAATGGATTCTTAAAAACCCCTCAGCCAACCTGCCCGGAGACTCCCGACATGACCACCGCTTTCAATGGCGCCGACGCCATGGTCCGCATGCTTCAGCTCAACGGCGTCAAGCACATCTTCGGCCTGTGC
Source organism: Delftia sp. WSY_16 (assembly GCF_043104415.1). NCBI lineage: Bacteria > Pseudomonadati > Pseudomonadota > Betaproteobacteria > Burkholderiales > Comamonadaceae > Delftia > Delftia sp. WSY_16. Next base: position 423,966 of record NZ_JBICKS010000003.1, read on the forward strand.
GGCGACACCAGCCTGCCCTTCTACGACGCCATGGCGCGGCTGGACCACGGCATGGACCACATCCTCACGCGGGACGAGCGCAGCGCCGGCTACATGGCCGACGCCTATGCGCGCGTCACCGGCAAGGTGGGCGTGTGCGAAGGCCCCAGCGGCGGCGGCGCCACCTACCTGCTGCCCGGCCTGGCCGAGGCCAACGAATCCTCGGTGCCCGTGCTGGGCATCACCTCGGACGTCTCCGTGGGCGCACGCGGCAAGTTCCCGCTGACCGAACTGGACCAGCAGGCGCTGTACAGGCCGCTGACCAAGTGGAATACCACCATCGACCGCGTGGACCAGATTCCGCATGCCGTGCGCAGCGCCTTTCGCGCCATGACCACGGGCCGGCCGGGCGCCACCCATATCTGCCTGCCCTATGACGTGCAAAAGCACGCGCTGGATCCGGCCGATGTCTGGGCCCAGCCCGGCCATGACCGCTATCCCGCCTACCGGTCCGCGCCCGATCCGGCGGCCGTGGCCGAGGCAGCCGACCGCCTGGTGGCGGCACGCTCCCCCGTGCTGATCTGCGGCGGCGGCGTGCTCATCGCGGGCGCCGGCGCCGCGCTGGATGCGCTGGCCACCCTGCTCAACGCGCCCGTGTGCTCCAGCGTCAGCGGCCAGGGCAGTCTTGCCGGCAGCCATCCGCTCAATGCCGGCGTGGTGGGCACCAATGGCGGCGTCGAGGCCACGCGCGCCGTGGTGGCGCAGGCCGATCTGGTGATGTTCATCGGCGCACGCGCCGGCTCCACCACCACCGAGCACTGGCAGATGCCCTCGCGCAAGGTGACCATCGTCCATCTGGACGTGGACGCCATGACCATAGGCACCAACTACCGCACCGACGTGGCCCTGGTGGGCGACGCCCTGCTGGGCCTGCAGGCGCTGCACGCAGCCGTGCAGCAGCGCATCGCCCGCCGCCCCGCCGATGCCGCGGACGGCGCCGCGCTGGCGGCCACCGCGCGCGCCGCCAAGCTGGCCTTCTTCGCGCCGCTGGCCGCCTCGCTGGAGCGCCCCATCAAGCCCGAGCGCGTGGTGGACACGCTCAACCGCCTGCTGCCCGCGCGCGCCATCGTGGTGGCCGACCCCGGCACGCCCTGCCCCTACTTCACGGCCTATTTCGACGCGCCCCAGGCCGGCCGGCACTTCATCACCAACCGCGCGCACGGGGCGCTGGGCTTTGCCATGTCCGCCGGCTTTGGCGCAGCCATCGGCCAGCCCGATTCCGTGGTGGTCGCGGTCATGGGCGACGGCAGTTTCGGCTTCACCTGCGGCGAGCTGGAAACCATCGTGCGCCGCAACGTGCCGCTGAAGATGATCGTGTTCTCCAACAGCGTGTTCGGCTGGATCAAGGCCAGCCAGAAGTCCGGCTACGATGAACGCTACTTCTCCGTCGACTTCAACCGCACCCACCATGCCCGCGTGGCCGAGGCCTTCGGCGTCAAGGCATGGCGCGTGGAGGACCCGGCAGACCTCGAAGCCGCGCTCAAGGCTGCGCTGATGCACGACGGCCCGGCGCTGGTGGATGTGATCTCGCAAGAGCTCCAGGACACGGCCGTGCCGGTGAGCCAATGGATGGGTTGACGCCAGGCCCCACGCACAGACCCCCTCTCCCCTCTGCCCGTCAATGCGCTTGAAAAGGAGTTTCCATGCCCTGCCGCCCTTCACGCAGCCCTTCACGCAGCCCTTCACGCAGCCCTTCACGCCACCTCTACCGCCGCCAGCTGCTGCTGGCCATGGCCGCCGCATCCCTGCTGGGGCCGGCGGGCACGGCGTTCGCGCAGGGTGCCGCCCCGCTCAAGCTGGTCATCACCTTCCCGCCAGGGGGCAGCACCGACATCGCCGCGCGCATACTGCAGCCGCGCCTGGGCGAGGTGGCCGGGCGGTCGGTCATCGTCGAGAACCGCCCCGGCGCCGCCAGCCAGATCGCCACCCAGTACGTGGCCAAGTCAGCCCCGGACGGCAACACCCTGCTGTTCAGCTTCGACACCCATGCCATCAATCCCATCGCCAAGTCCCGGCTGCCCTACGACACCTTCAAGGACTTCACGGGCGTGTCGCTGGCGCTTCGCTTTCCGCTGGTGATCGGCGCCTCGGCCTCGGTGCCCGCCAAGGACCTGGCCGGCTTCCTGGAGATGGCGCGCCGCAACCCGGGCAAATACAGCTACGCATCGACCGGCCTGGGGTCCATGAACCACCTGGTGATGGAAGACATCAAGCGCCGCTCGGGCACCTACGTGCTGCACGTGCCCTACGGCGGCGGCGGCCCGGCCGTGCAGGCCGTGCTCGGCAATGTGTCCGACCTCACGCTGCTCAGCTACGCGGCGCTGCGCGGCCAGATTTCGGCGGGCAAGATCAAGCCGCTGGCGGTGACTGGCCTCAAGCGCCTGCCCGAGCTGCCCGACGTGCCCACCGTGGCCGAATCGGGCTTTGCGGGCTTCGAGGCCTATTCGTGGATCGGCGTCTTCGCGCCTTCCGCCACGCCGGCCGCCACGGTGCACAAGCTCACCGAAGACTTCCAGGCCACGCTGAACACGCCCGACATCCGCAGCAAGCTCATGCAGTCGGGCTTCGAAGTCATGGCCACGGACGGACCCGCCCTCGACCGCTGGGTGCGCCAGGAATATGAGCGCTGGGGCCGCTTCGTGCGGGACAACAAGATCCAGCTCGAAGACTGAGAATCCGGACGGCACCCCCTTACAACACAGGAGCATTCATGGCACTTCCGCTGGACCACATCGTCATCGCCGTGCAGGACCTCGAGGCCGCCGTGGCGGACTACCGCGCGCTGGGCTTCCAGGTCGTCATCGGCGGCCGCCATCCGGGCCGCACCTCGCACAACGCGCTGGTCGTCTTTGCCGATGGCGCCTACCTGGAGATCATTGCCTGGACCGCACCGGCCCCCGAAGAGCGCTGGTACCGCACGCTGCGCGACCATGGCGAGGGGCTGGTGGACTTCGCCCTGCTGCCCGGCAGCACCTCCCAGGCCCTGGCCGAGGCGCGCGGGCGGGGGCTGGACACCCTGGTCGGCCCCGTGGATGGAGGCCGCGTACGCCCCGACGGCGCGCAACTGCTGTGGCAGACGGCGCGCCACGCCACGCCCGACCTGCCCTTCCTGTGCGGCGACGTCACGCCGCGCGCGCTGCGCGTGCCCGAAGGCAGCGTGCGCGAGCATCCCAACGGCGCGCTGGGCGTAGCCTCGCTGACCGTCGCCGTGCACGATCTGGACGCCAGCCTGGACCGCTACCGGGCGCTGCTGGGCCCGGGCCTGCCGCTGGAGAAGCTGGACAACCAGGGCGCGCGGCTGGCATTGCCGGGGTTCGACCTGCTGCTGCAAGGTGCGCAGGCACTGGCGGCCTGCGACGCACTGCGCCAGCGCCTTGCCACGCGCGGAGAGGGCCCTTGCGCGCTCACCCTGCGCCAGCGGCCCGGCGCCCCGGCACAGCCCCTGGACCTGGCCGCCAGCCATGGCGTGGACATGCGCTGGCACGGTGGGAACACGCTCTAAACTCTTCGTTTTCCTTCTCCACCGCCACCAGCATGAACACCGTTTCCACAGCCTCCCCTGTCATCGCCTTCATCGGTGGCGGCAATATGGCCAGCGCCATCATTGGCGGACTGATCGGCCAGGGCCAATCCGCAGACCGCATCGTCGTCGTCGAACCCTTCGAGGCTGCACGCGACGCGCTGCGCACGAACTTCGGCATCACGGCCCATGCCGATGCCGCGGCCGCCGCCAGCGCGCTGGACGGTGCCGGCATCGTGGTCTGGGCCGTCAAGCCCCAGACCTTCAAGGAAGCCGCCCAGGCCGTGGCGCCGCACACCGCCCAGGCCCTGCACCTGAGCGTGGCCGCCGGCATTCCCACGGACGCCATCGCCCAGTGGCTGGGCACGGGCCGCATCGTGCGCGCCATGCCCAACACGCCGGCCCTGGTGGGCAAGGGCATGACGGGCCTGTTCGCCCGCGCCCAGGTCGATGCCGCGGGCAAGAGCGCCATCGAGCAGGTGGTGGCCACCACGGGCCAGTTCGTCTGGGTCGACCAGGAAGCGCACCTGGACGCCGTGACCGCCCTGTCGGGCTCGGGCCCGGCCTATGTCTTCCTGTTCCTCGAAGCCATGACACAGGCTGGCGTGGACATGGGCCTCACGGCCGAGCAGTCCTACCGCCTGGGCGTGGCCACCTTCCAGGGCGCGTCGGAGCTGGCCGCCCGCTCCAGCGAAAGCGCCGAGGTGCTGCGCCAGCGCGTCACCAGCAAGGGAGGCACCACCCACGCCGCCATCACGCACCTGCAGGCGCAGCAGGTGCCCGAGCATTTCGTGGCCGCCATGCGGGCGGCGGAAACACGGGCCAAGGAGCTGGCCGCCGAATTCGGCCGCTGAGCCCGGCGCAACGCGCCCCAGGCTCCATGCAAAAGGGAGGCACCGGCCTCCCTTGTTTTTTCAGCGCTGAGCCCTCAGCGCAGCGCAAACCCCAGCGCCACGCCCGCGAACAGGCTGGCACCGATCCAGTGGCTCTTGCTGAAGGCGACGAAGCAGCCCTCGCGCGTGCGGTGGCGGATCAGGGTGAAGTGCCAGATCACCTGGGCCGCGGCCACGGCCAGGCCCAGCCAGAAAGGCCAGGCCAGGCCGAAGGGTGCCAACGCCCAGACCGTGAGCAGGCCGCAGAGCACGAAGAAACCCATGACGGCCACCACGTCGAAGCGGCCCAGGGTGATGGCCGAGGTCTTCATTCCGATCTTGAGGTCATCGTCGCGGTCCACCATGGCGTATTCGGTGTCATAGGCCAGCACCAGGAACATGTTGGCCAACCACAGAATCCAGGCCGTGGCGGGCACCTGCCCCTGCACGGCGGCGAAGGCGATGACGATGCCGAAGTTGAAGGCAATGCCCAGGAAGGCCTGGGGCATGGCGAAGAAGCGCTTGGTGAACGGGTAGAGGATGGTGAACAGCACGGCGGGCACGGACCAGGCCACGGCCTCCCAGCGGGTGGTCAGCACCAGGCCCAGCGAAACCAGGGCCAGGGCCGCGCCCAGCAGCGCGGCCTCCTTCACCGAGACCAGTCCCGAGGTGATGGGGCGCTGCGTGGTGCGCTTGACGTGGCGGTCGAAGTCGCGGTCGGCGATGTCATTGATGCAGCAGCCGGCGCTGCGCATCAGCACCGTGCCCAGCACGAAGACCACCAGCAGATGCCAGCCCGGAAACCCGCCCGCCGCCACCCACAGTGCGGCCAGCGTGGGCCAGACCAGGACCAGCCAGCCGGCCGGCCGGTTGAAGCGGACCAGGTCCAGGTAGAGCGACAGTTTGCTGCGCCGGGGCGCAGGCATGGGCGTAGAGGAGGAGGTAGGCATGGCGTCTGGGCGCCGATGGCGGCCGTGGGCCGACCATCGCACGCATCACATTCGAAAATGCCCGCATTGTCGCCGCTGGGCGGGCGGGCTCGGCGGCGCGCCTCAGCCGCGCCTGCCGGCAACGCGGGTTTGCGCCCACTCCACGGCACAGATCACCAGCGCCATCCAGGCCAGGCCCAGCAGCCAGCCAGCCAGCACATCGCTGGCATAGTGCACGCGCAGCACGACGCGGCTGGCCCCCACGCCCAGGGCAACGGCCAGGGCCGCCAGGCCCACGCACCAGCGCCAGGCAGGCCGCAGGTACGGCAGCAGCAGCCAGGCCAGCATCAGATAGAGCACGAAGGTGCCGGCGCTGTGGCCGCTGGGGAAGCTGAAGCCGCCCTCGGGCACCCAGCCGCCCACGGGGCGCGGGCGGCCCACGCTGGTCTTGATGGCGCGTATCCACAGACCGACTCCCGCCGTGGCCACCACCCAGGCGGCCGCATGCAGCCAGTCGCGGCGCCACAGCAGCAGCGCCAGCACGGCAACAGACAGCGACACCATCCAGCCCACATGGCCCAGCTGGGTGAAGGCGACCACGGGGCGCACCCAGGCATCGGTGGCATGGCCAGCAAGCCACTGGTGCAGGGCATCATCCAGCACCGGCCAGTCGGTGCAGGAGTCGCAGCCTGCGGGCTGGCCCAGGCCCAGCATGTCGCGCACCATCACGCCCAGGGCCAGCGCGGCCAGCAGGCCCGCCGCAACCAGGCCCTGCCATGCGGCGCGTGGCATCGGCAGGCCTGCATGGCGCAGCCGCGCGGCGGCGGGCAGGCGCAGGTAGAAAAAAAGGCCGCCCAAGGCGGCCAGTACCAGGCACAGGCCGCTCGTGGCGGCGTGTGCGTCAATCCAGGTCCGGAGCATGCGCGGTCATCACTCCCGGGCCGTGGCAGGTGCTTGGGACATGTGCAGCATCACTCTTCAAGCAGGGCACGCAGCATCCAGGCGGTCTGCTCATGCACGGTCAGGCGCTGGGTCAGCAGGTCGGCCGTGGGCTCGTCGCTGGCTTTGTCGGCCAGCGGGAAGAGGCTGCGCGCCGTGCGTGCCACGGCTTCATGGCCTGCCACCAGGATGCGCACCATCTCCAGGGCCTTGGGCGGATCGTGGGGCACGTCGGCCAGGCTGGTGAGCTTGCCGAAGTCGGCATAGGAACCCGGTGCGAAATGGCCCAGGGCGCGGATGCGCTCGGCGATGGGATCAACGGCGTTCCACAGTTCCGTGTACTGCCCCATGAACATGGTGTGCAGTGTGTTGAACATCGGGCCCGTGACGTTCCAGTGGAAGTTGTGCGTTGTCAGATAGAGCGTGTAGGTGTCGGCCAGCAGGGCCGACAGGCCCTTGGAGATGGCGGCACGGTCCTTGTCGCTGATGCCGATGTGGATGGCGCTGGAGCGCACGGACACCGGTGCGACATCGGCCGTCGCTGCCTGCACGGTCTTGGCGGCCTGCACGGCCTCTGGCTTCTTTGCACCGGACTTGTCTTTGCTGGCATTTTTGGCCATGGGATCCCTTTCAACTTCGTACGGATGGAATATGCCCCGGGCAGACCGCCCGGAGACCGAAAGCAACGATAACGCAAGCGCGGTGGCCCTGGAGGCACGGCCCGCGCAGCGGTGCAGTCATCAGGACAGGCGTTTGACGCCGGGCAAGGCGCAGGCGTAGACCGCGTTGCGCAGGGCGGCGATGGCCTCGTAGCGCGTGAAGCTGCGGCGCCAGGCCAGGACCACGCGGCGCGTGGGCGGTGCCGAGCCGTCGTCCTCGAGGATGGGCAGGTAGCGGATGTGCGGCTCGTCGGTCTTGCGGCGGCGCGCCGTGGTCTCCAGCGCATCGGCGGGCACGGACAGGCGCGGCACCAGGGTCACGCCCATGCCGGCGGCCACCATGTGCTTGATGGTCTCCAGCGACGAACCCTCGAAGGTGCGGCGAATGCCTTCGGCGTTGCTGGCATAGCGTGCGAACTCGGGGCAGACCTGGAGCACATGGTCGCGGAAGCAGTGGCCCGAGCCCAGCAGCAGCATGGTCTCGTTCTTGAGATCGCTGGTGGAGACATGGTCCTTCTGGGCCAGCGCATGGGTGCTGGGCACGGCAGCCATGAAGGGCTCGTCATACAGCGGCGCCAGCGCCAGGCCGGTGTCGGGGAAGGGCTCGGCGACGATGGCGCAGTCGATCTCGCCCGTGCGCAGCATCTCCAGCAGCTTGATGGTGTAGTTCTCCTGCAGCATCAGCGGCATCTGTGGCGTGCGCAGGATGGAGTTGCGCACCAGATCGGGCAGCAGGTAGGGGCCGATGGTGTAGATCACGCCCAGCGTGAGCACGCCCGACAGCGGGTCCTTGCCGCGCTTGGCGATTTCCTTGATCTCGGCGGCCTGCTCCAGCACGCTTTGCGCCTGCCGGATGATCTCCTCTCCCAGCGACGTGACCGACACTTCGCCGGCGCTGCGCTCGAAGAGCTTGACATCGAGCTCCTCCTCCAGCTTTTTGATCGCCACGGACAACGTGGGCTGGGACACATAACAGGCTTCGGCGGCGCGGCCAAAATGCTTTTCACGTGCCACGGCCACGATGTATTTGAGTTCGGTAAGTGTCATTGGCGAGCTGTGTCTGGGAGGGAACCTCGGGAAATACGATGGTCTTAGACCTGGAACCTGGGCCGAAACCTTTGTGCAACCAGGCCTTGCGGCCCGGTTGCCGGGGTGCTCCCCTCAAAAGTTCCTGTGCAGACTCTAGGATTTGTCCTATTTCGATTGTGCCAGTCCTCGTCCACGCATGACCACTGCGCGCTCCCCGACCTGCCGGCTTTTTGCATTTATCCACCTAGTGCAGCGGCCGGCGCATCCGGCCGCGCTGCTGCATGAGCTGGTCCATGCCTATCAATGCTGCCAGGCCTATGGCCACGATCACGGTAAAGACGGGAAGGTCCAAAGCGCTGATCACGGCAAAACCTTGCGGCCGAGCATACCGCTGTGTCTCGGAAATGCATACAAAGTCTGCTGCGGCCATGCCCGTGTAATGCATGGAGCATACTGCCGCCCCCATCACGGCAGCCGCCAGCGCCCGCATGCCCAGCGAGCCGGTGCGAAACGACAGCCAAAGAGCGGCGCTGGCCGCCACCACGGCAATGGCCACGGACAGCACCACGGTGGGAACGGACCAGACGATGAAGCCCGGAAAGCGCATGCCGTACATGCCCAGGTAATGCATGAAGGCCACGCCCAGGCCCAGCAGGGTGCCGGCGCCCAGCACGCGCAACCCGCTTTCGGGCCGCCGCGCGACAAAGGCCAGCGCCACCGAGGTCGCAGCGACGGCAGCCACCAGGGACACCAGGGTTTCGACCATGGAGTAGCCCGAGCCCATGCCCAGGTTCAGCGCCAGCATGCCCGTGAAATGCATGGACCACACGCCTATGCCGCCCAGCGCCGTGCCGGCCGCCAGCAGATTCAGCCAGCTGATTCCCGTGCGCCCGCGAATGCGCTGTGCCGCCGTGAGGGCCACGAAGGAGCCCAGCACGGCAATGCCATAGGACAGGGCCACCAGGCCCATGCGCCAGGAGGTCTCGACGAGTTCATTCGCTTGAACGGCTTCATTCATGTGGACGGCTCCTCATTCTCAGAAAGATGGGACAACACAAGAGTGATCACGGCCGTCCTCCCCGTGGGGAAGCGTGGGGAGGAGTGGCAGGCCATCCCCTCCCGGATGGACCTACCCTGTTTTTTGCGACTCAATGTACCAAAATGTCACAAATACTCAATGCCGTCGCCGCGCGCAGCTGTCACCGCCAGGACCGCATGAAGCGCTCCCTACCGACAGCTACAACGCACACGCAAACCTTGTCTGGCGCGGGCTGCAGGCCTGCGGAGCAGGCCGCCACCGGGCAGCGCCCGGGCGCGTAAAAATACGTAACAGGAACATCCCGCAAGCAGGGGCCGGCCCATCAGGCCTTGAGGAATTCGGCCTTGCCGCCCAACCAGCGGTCCACATGCCGCTGGGCCAGTTGCGGGTGCTGCTCCAGCATGCGAGGCGCCAGCTCGCGGGCCCAGTCGAGCAGCATCAGGTCCTGCTCCAGATCGGCAAAGCGCAGCATGGGAGCGCCTGATTGGCGCGCACCCAGGAATTCGCCCGGACCGCGAATCTCCAGGTCGCGCCGCGCGATCTCGAAGCCGTCGTTGGTTTCGGCCATGGCACGCAGCCGGTCCTTGGCCGTCTCGCCCAGGCGGCCGCTGTCTCCCACCGAATACAGCAGCACGCAGGCCGAAGCTGCAGCGCCCCGTCCCACGCGCCCGCGCAGCTGGTGCAGCTGCGACAGGCCAAAGCGCTCCGCATGCTCGATCACCATGAGCGAAGCGTTGGGCACATCCACGCCCACTTCGATCACCGTGGTGGAGACCAGCACGCCCATGACGCCGGCCGAGAACAGCTCCATCACCGCCTTCTTCTCGGCCGTGGGCATGCGCGAATGCAGCAGGCCGACCATGACATCGGGCAGCATCTCGCTGAGGTAGGCGTGGGTGGCCGTGGCGTTGGACAGGTCCAGCGCCTCGCTTTCCTCGATCAGCGGACACACCCAGTAGACCTGGCGCCCCTGGGCGACCTGGGCGCCGATGCGTTCGATGACTTCGTCCTTGCGGCTGTCGGCAATGAGCTTGGTGACGATGGGCGTACGCCCAGGCGGCAGCTCGTCGATGGTGGAGACATCCAGGTCGGCGTAGTAGCTCATGGCCAGGGTGCGCGGGATCGGGGTGGCGCTCATCATCAGCAGATGGGGCTCCATGCCCGAGGCTGCGAGTTTCTGGCGCAGCGCCAGCCGCTGGGCCACGCCGAAGCGGTGCTGCTCGTCGATGACGGCCAGCGCCAGGTTCTTGAACTCCACCTGGTCCTGGATGACGGCATGCGTGCCCACCACCAGGGCCGCCTCGCCGCTGCGGACCAGCTCCAGCATGGCGGTGCGCTCCTTCTTCTTCTGCGCGCCGGCCAGCCAGGCCACGCGCTTGCCCAGCGGAGCCAGCAGCGGCTCCAGCCAGCCGACCAGCTTGCCGAAATGCTGCTCGGCCAGGATTTCGGTGGGCGCCATCAGCGCGCACTGCCAGCCGGCCTCGATGCAGGCCACGGCCGACAGCGCCGCCACCACCGTCTTGCCCGATCCCACATCGCCCTGCAGCAGCCGGTGCATGGGCATGCGGCGCTGCATGTCGGCGAGGATCTCGCCCACCACGCGCTGCTGGGCACCGGTCAGGCCAAAGGGCAACTGGTCGAGAAACTGGCGCGCCAGTCCCTGGGCGCTGTCCATGGGCAATGCGCGCAGCACGGGCGCTCTGAGCCGCGCGCGCTCGCGCTTGGCCTCGTATTGCGACAGTTGCTGGGCCAGCAGTTCCTCGGCCTTCAGGCGCTGCCAGGCCGGATGCGAATGGTCTTCCAGCGTGGCCAGGGCCACATCGGGCGTGGGATGGTGCAGGAACTGCAGCGCGTCACGCAGGCTGAACAGCGGCGGCAGCCCGCCGTTGCCGTGGAAATGGGCCACGGGCGGGTGCTCTCCTGCGGGCAGCGTATCGGAGAGGTCGGCCCGCAGCATGGCCGTGGCCGCTGCGCGGCGGATATAGGCCTGGGGCAGTCCTGCCGCCACCGGATAGACGGGCGTGAGCGCCGTGGGCAGATCCCCCCCGGCCGCGCGGAACGCGGGGTGCAGCATCTGCCGTCCCCAGAAGCCGCCCTTGACCTCGCCGCGTATGCGCAGCCGCGCGCCCACGGACAGGGTTTTCTGGTGCGAAGGGTAGAAGCTGAAGAAGGTCAGCACGCATTCGGCCGTGCCGTCGTCCACCGTGACCTTGAGCATGCGGCGAGGGCGCAGCTGCACTTCGCTGTGGGTGACCGTGGCCTCGATCTGCACCGTATCGCCTTCGCGCGCATTGCGCAGCGCGGTGATGCGGGTCTCGTCCTCATAGCGCAGCGGCAGGTGCAGCGCCAGGTCGATGTCGCGCACCAGGCCCATTTTCTGCAGCGCCTTCTGCGCGGGACTGGCGGCAGGCCTGGCGGCGGGCTGTGCAGGCGAGGCGGCCTTGTCGCCCGAAGTGGCCGAGGCCTTGCCGGCCTTCCTGGCGCCGCCCTTGCCTGCGCCAGCCTTTGCCTTGCCGGCGCGCGCGGCCTTGCCACCAGGGGCGTCGCGCCCCAGGTCGGGAAAGGCAGAGGAGACGTTCAGGGGCATGGGCTTTCCTGTTTCAGAACATGCGCATTGGCTTGCAGCATAGTGTATGAATATACAGGTGTAGGCAACACGCCACGTTCATGCCGGCCGGCCCTGCCCAAAGCACCCTTGACGCCCCGGGTCTCTGGGGAAGCCGCTACCATGCACGCTGACGTTACGTAGTGTTACCCCGCCACCGAATGCCATGTTGAAGCGTATCAATGTCCAGCATGTCACTCTGGGCATGTTCCTGCACGAGTTCTGCGGCTCCTGGATGGAGCATCCCTTTTGGCGAACCCGTTTCCTGCTTCGCTCCGAGGCCGATCTCCAGCGTCTGCGCGCCACCTCCATCCAGGAGGTCTGGATCGATGTGCGCAAAGGCCTGGACGTGGGCGTGCAGGTGCCCTGCCTGCGCTTCGACCCGCAGGACGAGCTTCGCCACCAGATCCCCGACAACGCCCGCCCTGCGTCCGAGCAGAGCACGGCCCCCATCTCCACCGCCACCGAGCTGCGCCGCGCGGCCCAGACCTGCGCCCAGGCCAGGCAATTGCTGAGCCGCCTGTTCAGCGATGCGCGGCTGGGCCGGCCCGTGGACGCCTCGGCCGCCGGACAGCTGGTGGACGATGTGACGGCCTCCGTGGCACGCAATCCCCATGCGCTGATCGGCCTGGCCCGCCTGAAGACCGCCGACGACTACACCTACATGCACAGTCTGGCCGTGTGCGCGCTGATGGTGGCCCTGGCCAAGCGCATGGGCCTGGACGACCACAGCCTGCGCAAGGCCGGCATGGCCGGCCTCATGCACGATCTGGGCAAGACCGCCATTCCGGTGACCGTGCTCAACAAGCCCGGCCCGCTGGACGACGCCGAATGGGCGCTGATGCGCGCCCATCCACGCCACGGCGAGCAGCTGCTGCGCCCGCTGGGCCTGGACGACGAGGTCATCGATGCCTGCCTGCACCACCATGAAAAGGTGGACGGCAGCGGCTACCCCGACGGGCTGCAGCAGGGCGACATCGGCCTGCTGGCGCGCATGACGGCGATCTGCGACGTCTACGATGCCATCACCTCGGACCGGCCCTACAAGAAGGGCTGGCCGCCTTCGGAGGCGCTGCGTCGCATGGCCGAGTGGAGTCCGCGCCATTTCGACAAGCGGCTGTTCGAGCAGTTCGTGCAGACCGTGGGCATCTACCCGCTGGGCTCGCTGGTGCGCCTGCATTCGCAGCGTCTGGCGGTGGTGGTCGATGCCTCGCCGGCCAGCCTGCTGGCGCCGCGCGTCAAGGTCTTCTATTCGCTGCGCCAGTCCTGCCGCATCACGCCGGAGATCGAGGACCTGTCCGAAAGCCAGGGCAACGACCGCATCATCGCGCGCGAAGACCCTGCGGACTGGGACTTCCCCGATCTGGAATCGCTGTGGCTGGAGTTCGAGCGCCAGCCCCAGGCCGCCATGGCCAGGTGATCGCCGGCAATTCCGGGGATGACCCCAGGGTTTGCGACAATTGCCAGCTTCCGTTCAACGAACTTGGAACGGGCCATGTCCGGCCCTCAAGCACTGCATGTCCTCCCTGTCCCGTGTGTTCTCGCTCAGCGATTTCGACTTCGAGCTTCCCGAGAAGCTGATTGCCCAGCATCCTGCCGCCCAGCGCAGTGCCTCGCGCCTGCTCGACGGCCGCGACGATGCCAACCCGCCCGCCGACCGCATCTTCCACGAGCTGCCCGATCTGCTGCAGCCCGGCGACCTGCTGGTGTTCAACGACACGCGCGTGATCAAGGCGCGCATCTTCGGCGAGAAGGCCAGCGGCGGCCGGCTGGAGCTGCTGGTCGAGCGCGTGCTCGAAGGCAACGACGTCGTGGCCCACATGCGCGTCAGCAAGAAGCCCCTGCCCGGCTCGCGCATCCACCTGTGCGGCGGCAAGAACGGTGGCGGCTTCGACGCCGTGCTGCGTGGCCGCTGGCCCGACGAGAACGGCCCGCTGTTCCACCTGAGCTTTGAAGGCCCGCGCGGCGAGACGCCCCATGAGCTGATGGAGCGCTTCGGCCATCTGCCGCTGCCGCCCTACATCGAGCGCCACCAGGAAACCGGCAACGACCCCGATGCCGCCGAAGACAGCGAGCGCTACCAGACTGTCTTCGCGGCCCGCCCCGGCGCCGTGGCCGCGCCCACGGCCGCACTGCACTTCGACGACGCCGTGCTGGCCCGCCTGGCCGAGCGCGGCATCGAACGCGCCAGCGTCACGCTGCACGTGGGCGCCGGCACCTTCCAGCCCGTGAAGACCGAGAACCTGGCCGACCACCAGATGCACAGCGAGTGGTACGAAATCCCGCTGGCCACCCTGGCCGCGCTGGAACGCTGCCGCCAGCGCGGCGGCCGCATCATCGCCGTGGGCACGACCACGGTGCGTACGCTGGAGTCCTGGGCCCAGACGGGCAACTTCTCAGGCGATACGCGCATCTTCATCACACCGGGCTTCGAGTACCAGGTGGTCGATCTGCTGATCACCAACTTCCACCTGCCCAAGAGCACGCTGATGATGCTGGTCAGCGCCTTCGCCGGCTACGAGCAGGTGATGGCGCTGTACCGCCATGCGATCGCGCAGGAGTACCGCTTCTTCAGCTATGGCGACTCCATGCTGTTGAAGAAGAAAAGCACCCCCTGAGCGGCCGGCTTAGGCCCTTGCTTGGTGTCCCTCGCCTCAGGCCGCGCCAGGTTCAAGCGCCAAGCCCGAAACACCGCATGTTCAGCCAAAGTAATGGCAGAGCCTGCGGCCCTTGACCTCGTGCACGCTGACGGGGATGCCGTATAGGGTGCTGAGGACCTCGTCCTGCACGACCTCGGCCGGCGTGCCCGCCACGGCCAGGCGGCCGTCCTTGAGCGCGATGATGTGGTCGGCGTAGCAGGAGGCGAAGTTGATGTCGTGCAGCACCATGACCACGGTCTTGCCGCGTTCGGTGACGGCGCGGCGCAGCAGGCCCATCATGCTGACGGCATGGGCCATGTCCAGGTTGTTCAGCGGCTCGTCCAGCAGGATGAAAGGCGTGTCCTGGCACAGCACCATGGCGATGTAGGCGCGCTGGCGCTGGCCGCCTGACAACTCGTCGAGAAAGCGCTCGGCCAGCGGCGTGAGCTGCAGGTACTCCAGCGCCTCGTCCACATGGCGCACATCCTCGGGGCCCAGCCGGCCCTTGCTGTGCGGAAAGCGGCCGAAGCCCACCAGGTCGCGCACCGTCAGGCGCAGCGTGCTCTGGTTGTCCTGGCGCAGGATGGCCATGATGCGCGCCAGCGCCTCGGTGGGCGTGGTGGCCACGTCGCGGCCAGCCACCAGCACCTGGCCTTCCGTGATCGGCATGAGGCGGCTGACCAGGGACAGCAGCGTGGATTTGCCGGCCCCGTTGGGGCCGATGATGGCCGTCAGCGCCCGCTCGGGCACGTTGAAGTTGAGCTCCTGCAGCACGGTCGTGCCGCCATGGCGCTTGAGCAGATCACGCACCTCGATCATTGGGTCCCCTTGCGCATGAGCAGCACGATGAAGACGATTCCACCCAGGAACTCCACCACGATGCTCAGCACGGTATTGAATTGAAAAAGCTGCTCCAGCAGCACCTGGCCGCCCATGAGCAGCACGCAGCCCCAGAGCACGGCCGCAGGCAGCACCCAGGCATGGCGGCGCGTGCCCATGGCGTGATACGCCATGTTGCTGACCAGCAGGCCGAAGAAGATGACAGGCCCGACCAGGGCCGTGGACACGGCCACCATGCAGGCCACCACGGCCAGCAGCCGCAGCACGCGGCCATCGTAGTCCAGGCCCAGGCCGATGGCGGCATCGCGCCCCAGCGAGATCACGTCCAGCACGTGGCGCTGGCGCCAGATCCAGGCGCTGCCCAGCGCGATCAGCAGCAGCGACGGCACCAGCAGCTGCAGGTTCACCGCGTTGAAATTGGCGAACATGCGGTCCTGCAGCGCCGTGAACTCATTGGGATCGAGCACGCGCATGGCCAGCCCCGCCAGGCTGCGAAAGAAGATGCCGCCCACCATGCCCACCAGCAGCATCAGGTGCAGGCTGCTGGCATGGCCCACGAAGAGCCAGCGCATCAGCAGCACGCTGAAGCCCACCATCAGCACGATGTTGAGCGCATAGCGCCCGACCTCGCCCATGGCGGACACGCCTGCCGCGCCCAACATCAGCACCATGGCCGCCTGCACGAACAGGTACAACGCATCCAGCCCCATCACCGAAGGCGTGAGGATGGTGTTGTGCGACACGGTCTGGAACACCACGGTGGACAGGCCGATGGCGCAGGCCACCAGCGCCATGGTCAGCACCTTGGCGCCCCGGTGCTCCAGCACGAAGGCCCAGTCGGTCCTGACGCCCACGGTCATGAAGGCCAGCAGGCACAGCAGCGCCAGCCCTCCCAGCAGCGCCAGGCGTCGGCCCCGGCCCCAACTGCGCGCAGACGGATCGGCGCAAGCAACGGATTGCGGCAGGCTGCTCATGCTCGGTCCTTGCGGCGGCGCAGGATGAGCGCCAGGAACAAGGCACTGCCCAGCACGCCCAGCACGGTGCCCACGGGGATTTCATAGGGCGCGATCAGCATGCGCCCGACCAGATCGCACAGCAGGGTCAGGCCCGCGCCGATCAGCGCCACCCACAGCACGCTGCGGCGGACGTTGTCACCCAGGACCAGGCGCACCACGTTGGGCACGATCAGTCCCACAAAGGGAAGGCTGCCGGCCGTGACCACCACGGCGGAAGTGGCCACGGCTACCACCACCAGCCCCTGCCAGACCAGGCGCCGGTAGTTCAGGCCCAGATTGGTGGCAAAGCTCTCGCCCAGGCCGGCGACGGTGAAGCGGTCGGCCGCCAGGCAGGCCAGGGCGGTGACACCCAGCGACAGCCACAGCAACTCGTAGCGGCCCTGGACCACCAGCGAGAAATCGCCGTTGGACCAGGACTTGAGCGCCTGCATCATGTCGAACTGCAGCGCCAGAAAGCTGGCGGCTGCCTCCAGCACGCCGGCCAGCACCAGGCCGACCAGGGGCACCATCCACGACGAGCGCAGCCGGATGCGCGAGAGCACGGCCAGGAACAGCGCCGTGCCCAGCAGTGCCGCCACGGCCGAAATTCCCATCTTGGCCATCACCGGCCAGTGCGGCACCCAGAGGAACGCAGCCAGCATGCCCAGGCTGGCCGACTCCACCGTGCCCACGGTGGAAGGCTCCACGAAGTGGTTGCGTGCCAGCATCTGCATGAGCAGTCCGCAGACCGCCATGGACGCGCCGGCCAGCAACAGGGCCAGGGTGCGCGGCACGCGGCTGTAGACCAGCACCTGGCTGGCCAGGTCGTCCTCGCTACGCGACCACAGCACGCTCCAGTGCATGTCGCCCGCGCCCACCATCAGGCTGGCCAGCGACAGCGCCAGCAGCAGGCCCAGCGCGAAAAGCCAGGCAAGGGCCTGGCGAGAGGGGCGTGACATGGGCACGGCGTGCGCGGTGGCGACAGGCGGGCTCAACGCTTTGGCGTCATGTGCGGGCAAAGGCATCCGACAGCTGCTGGATATTGGCCTTCAGCGCGCCCGGCCCGGCGTTGGACAGGGTGTACCAGTTGGCTGCGTTCAGATAGACCACCTGCTTGCCGCGCCAGGCCTTGGTGGCGCGCACCAGCGGGTTGTCCAGCAGTTGCTGGGCGGTCTTGCCATCCTGGCCGATGGCCACGTCGCGGTCGATGACGAACAGCCAGTCGGGATTGGTCTTGAGCAGGAACTCGAAGGAGACCACCTGCCCATGGCGCGCCACCGTCAGGTTGTCGATGGCCGGCTTCACGCCGAACACATCGTGCAGCATGCCGAAGCGCGAGCCCGGACCGTAGGCGCTGAGCTTGCCGCCCGAGGTCAGCAGCACCAACCCCTTGCCCGCGTTCTGCGCCTTGCCATGCAGCGCGGCGATGGCCTGCTCCACGGCCCGGACCTCGGCCTCGGCCTTGTCCTGCAGGCCGTAGACGGCGCCCAGCGTGCGGATGTTGCGGTAGATATCGGCCATCTGGTGCTCGTCGCTGACGCTCAGGTCCAGCACGGGGGCGAAGCGCGACAGCTCCTTGTACTTGGCCTCGGAGCGGCCGCCCACGATGATGAGGTCGGGCGACAGCGCCTTGACGGCCTCGTAGTCGGGCTCGAACAGGCTGCCGATGCGTGCGTATTTCGCATCGGCATAGCGGGCCAGCAGCGGCGGCATCTTGAACTCGGGCACGCCACGCACCTCGCCGCCCAGCGCCTGCAGCGTGTCCAGCGCCGCCAGCTCGAACACCAGCACGCGCACGGGCTTGAAGGGCACCTGGACCTCGCCCTTGGCGTGCGGCACGGTCACGGTCTTGCCGACCGCTGCCGTCTGTGCATGGGCCATGGACAGTGTCAGAGGCAGCGTGACCAGCATGCCCGCGCCCTGGCCCATCGTCGCCAGGATGTGGCGCCGGGAATGATTTGCATTCAAGGTGTTCATTCTTTCAATGATTGCTGTATCGCCAGGAAGTTCAAACATTAGCCTTGGCGGCCTCAGGGAAGTGCGGGCGTGCTGTCCGGCATGCGCTCGCAGGCCGGCAGGCCCTGGGCAAAGCGCCCGGGGTTGAGCAGGGCCACCAGGCCGCAGGCCAGCGATCCCTGCCATTGCAGGTAGTCATGGCTGGTTTCATGCTCGGCCTGCGTGACCTCGTAGCCCTTGGCGCGCAGCACGTCGGCCAGGTGGCGGTTGGTTTCCAGGATGCCGTCCTGCCCGCCGCGTGCACGCTCGTAGCGGCCTGCATCCAGATAGAAGCGCACGGGCTGGCGCGGCTCCTGGGCATAGCGGCGCTGCACCCAGCCCGGCACCTCGCCGGCCGGCGACCACCAGAACGATCCCGACATGCTCAGCACATTGCCGAACCAGCGCGCATTGACCAGGCCCGCATAGGCCGAGGCCAGGCCGCCGAAGCTGGAGCCGCCGATCACCGTGCGCGCCGCAGGCTGGCCCAGGCCCTGCTCCCCCACCCAGGGCATCAGCTCCTCATCCAGAAAGCGCGCGAAGGCGGTGTTGGGCGGCAATTCCCTGCCGCGTGCCTGCGGGCTGGCGTTGTCCACCAGCACCACGGCCGTGGGCGGGATCAGGCCGTCGGCCATGAGGTTGTCGATGAGGGTGGGCGTGGACACCTGCTTTGCATAGGCATTGCCGTCGAACAGCACCAGCAGCGCCTCGGGCGCCTGGCCGCCTGCCGGGCGGTAGGTCCAGACATTGCGGCTGTTGCCCAGCACGCGGCTGGACAGGCGGTGCTGCACCAGCGCCCCCTGGGCCACGCCCGCGCGCGGCACCACCCAGGGCTGGGGCGGCGCCTTGGGCAGCTCCAGCACGGAGGCGCCCTGGAAGACATCGATGAAGCCGCCCTCGGGCGGCTGCGGGAAGGTCTTGGGATTGAGCGGATCGCGCTGCGCCGTGGCCAGCAGGGCGCGGCGCTGCTCCATGGCCGAGCCTTCGATCAGCGGCACATCGGGCGCCAGCCGGTAGCTGAGCCTGGCGTTGTCCGCCATGCGGAAGCTGGCCCACCAGACATCGCTGCCGGGCAGATGCTGCAGCGGATCATGGTTGCCGGCCGGGCTGCCGAACAGGCGCACGCCCTGCATGCCCGCACGCGGCCGGCCGCGCCACAGGAAGGTGACCAGGGAGTGCCCCTCGGACAGGGGCTCGACCATGGGTGTTCCTTCCTCCTGCACGCGCCGCCAGAAGGCGTCGGCAGCCACACCAGCACCCGCGCCGCGCTGGATTGCCTGCGCCAGAGCCCGCAGCCGCGGGCTTTGCAGTGCCGGAGGCTCGGAGGTGGCCGAGGCCTTGTTGCCGGCAGGCGCCAGGCTGGAGGTCAGCCGCAGCGCGAAGCGCCCCGCTTCTTGCGCCTCACCGCCGGAACCGGGGTCAGCCAGGGCCACACGCCTGGCCACCAGCCGCTGCCGTCCGGCTCCCTCCGTGACCCACATCAGCGACTGGGCGCCGCCATCAGGCCTGGCCAGGCGACGCAGGTGCCGGCCCTGGACATCCTCCAGGTCCAGGGCCACGCCCTGCCCCTCGAATTCACCCTGGACCACATGGCCGGCGGGCAGATCGACGCGCCAGGACTCGCGCCCACCGGCAGCCAGGACCCCTGTGGCCGCCTGGCCCGGCGCCAGCGTGCCCGGCCGTGCGGCCAGGGCCTGCCGCGATGCGGCTGCCGTCATGTCTTCAGCGGCATGGACGGCTGCGCCCAGCAGGCACAGCAGCGAGGCGGCCAGGCACAGGCCTTGTCGTGCAGCTTGCGCCATGGCGTCAGAAGTCCACCGTGGCCGAGACACGCACCGTGCGCGGGCCGCCCGTGGTGGCGAAGTTGTCGTTGAAACTGCCGGCCCAGTAGGACTTGTCGAACAGGTTCTCCACCGTGGCGCGGAAGGTGACGGGTTTGGCCGCGATGCGGGTGGCATAGCGCGCGCCCACGTCCACGCGGGTCCAGCTGGGCATCTTCAGCGTGTTGGCCGAATTCACCCATTGCGCGCCCGTGTAGATCAGGCGGCCGGTGAGCGTGGCGCCCGGCAGCGCGGGCACATCCCACTCGCCGCCCAGGTTGGCCGTCCAGCGCGGCACTCCGTAGACGCCGTAGCCGTCGCGCGCGCCGCCCTGGGTCTTGCTCTGGATGGCCTGCGTATAGGCCAGGCCGCCCAGCACGCGCGTGCCGCGCAGCGGCTCGCCGAACACATTCCACTCCAGGCCCCGGTTGCGCTGCTCGCCATCCATCAGCAGGCGGTTGGTCGCAGTCTCCACCACGGACGAAGGCCGCTCGATCTGAAACAGCGAGACCGTCTGCGTGAAATCACCCGTGCGCCACTTGGCGCCGATCTCGAACTGCTTGGTCTTGTAGGGCGCGAACACTTCGCCGGCATTGGCGTAGGTGGCGCCGACGATGGAGCCCGCGCTCAGGCCCTGCACATGGTTGGCGTACAGCGAGACCGCATCGCCCCAGGGCTTGACCACCAAGCCCAGCGCGGGCGAGATGGCATGTTCGTCATAGCGCGCCATCTTCTGGTTCACGCGCTGCAGGCGCGCGCCCACGGTGAGCTGTACGGTGTCGCCACCCCAGCTCAGCGTGTCGGCCAGGGCCAGGCTGCTGAGCACGTCGTCGCGCTCCTGCTTGATGGCGCCGTAGGGGCCGGCCAGCGTGATGGGCGCAGGGTCGTAGATGTTGGTGATGTAGCTGGCGCTGGTGGCCACGGCCGCGCGGCCGCCCTTTTGGTTCATCCAGTTCACGGAGGCGACCAGCAGATGGTTCACGCTGCCCGTGCGCAGGCGCCCGCGCACGCCGAACTCGGCCGCCATGCTGTCGGTGTAGCCGTACTGGTTGTAGGTCTGACCCACGGCCGAGCCGTCGCCCTGGGCGCGCAGCACCACGCGCGTGCCGTTGAGCATGCCGTCATAGGAATGCTTGCCGCTGCCCACCGAGCCGAACAGCGTCCAGTCCGCCCCCAGGTCCACCGAGCCGCGCAGCATCAGCGCATCGCTTTGCTGCTTGGCACGTATGCCCGGGAAGAGATTGGTCTTGGCGTCGGGCGCTGCAATCACCTGCTTGAGGTTCTGCATGCTGACCATCATCGGGCTGCCGTCACGGATGTTGGAGCGGTAGCTGTAGGCATCCAGCCCCAGCGTGAATCCGTCGCCCTGGTAGTCGAGCGCCAGTGCGCCCAGGCCATGGCGGCGGTTCTGGCCGTCGATCTCGGTATCGCCGCCCGAGGTGCTGCCGTTGATGCGTATGCCCAGGCGGCGTTCCGGGCCGAAGCGGCGCGACACATCGGCCTGCAGGCCCAGCTGCGAGGAGCTGCTGAGCATGGTCGTCACGCGCGTGAGGTCCCGGACCAGCGGACGCTTGGTCACCAGGTTGATGGTGCCGCCCACGGCGCCGCCCGGCGTCATGCCGCTCAGCAGCGCACCCGGGCCCTTGAGCACTTCCACGCGCTCGATCATCTCGGTGGGCACATGGCCATCGGGCGCCAGGCCGTACAGGCCGTTGAAGCCCAGCTCCGAGGCATTCACACCCAGGCCGCGGATGGTGAAGTTCTCGTAGGCGTGGCCGGTGTTGGTGGTGAAGCGCACGGAGGGGTCGTTTTCCAGCACCGACATCAGCGTGGTCGCGTGCTGGTCGGCAATGCCTTCGGCCGTGTAGGAGGTGATGTTGAACGGCGTATCCATCACATCGCGCTGGCCCAGTACGCCCAGGCCCGCGCCCTTGGCCACCTGGCCGCCCGGCGCCACGGTGGGCAGTGCCTGGGGATCGGTGGTGCTGCGCACCGTGATCTCGCCCAGTTCGGCGTCGGCCGCCCAGGAGGCGGCGGGCAAAGCGGCAGCGGCAACCATGGCGCAGACACGGGCGATGGTGCCCAGGCCGTGGAACGGTGAAACGGGGGCGAAGGGGCTGACAGCGCCTGCGCGCGGCAGGCCGGTGCGGGAACGAGAGGACATCCGGGAGGGCTTTCAAGGCGGAAGAAAATGCGCCGCATCCAGGCCCGCAGCCCGTCGGGACACAGGCCGGATACGGCATCTGCCCGAATTATAGAAAATGAGAATTATTCTTATTTGAGAAAACAACGACAACGCACCGCGCGCAAACATGGGCGCACGGTCCGCAAACAATCCCGGGGAAAACAGTGGGGGCCAGGCAACAGGCCGCCGGCAACAGGCAGCCGGACGCCGCGACGGCGCAGACCGCTAGAAGGTGTCGCCGCGTTCCATGGCGCGGCGGTGGCGCTGCACGAATTCCTGGTAGGTGTCGATGCCGCGCAGCTGCAAGATGGCATTGCGCACGGCCGCCTCCACCAGCACGGCGATGTTGCGGCCCGCCACCACCTGGATCACCACCTTGCGCACGGGCACGCCGAGCACATCCTGCGTCAGCGGCTCGGCTGGCAGCCGCTCGTATTCGCGCTCCATGGTTTCCTTGCGCACCAGGTGCACGATGAGCTTGAGACGCATCTTGCGGCGCACGGCCGTCTCGCCAAAGATGGCGCGGATATCGAGCAGGCCGATGCCGCGCACCTCCAGCAGGTTCTGCAGCAGCTCGGGGCACTTGCCTTCGATCGTGGTCTGGTTGATGCGGTACAGGTCCACGGCATCGTCGGCCACCAGGCCGTTGCCGCGCGTCACCAGCTCCAGCCCCAGCTCGCTCTTGCCCAGGCCCGATTCGCCCGTGATCAGCACGCCCATGCCCAGGATGTCCATGAACACGCCATGCATGGTCGTGCGGTCGGCGAAATGCTTGGCCAGGTAGGCACGCAGCACATCGATCACGAAGGCCGACTGCTCGCGCGTGGCGAACATGGGAATGTGGGCGCGCTCGCACATGGACAGCAGCGCCTCGGGCGCCGTCTGGCCATCGGCCAGCACCAGCACGGGCGGCTCCAGCGTGACGATGCGTGCCACGCGGCGCTGGCAGTCCTGCGGCGTGGCGTTGGTCAGATAGGCGATCTCACGCTCGCCCAGCACCTGCAGCCGGTAGGGATGGATGTAGTTCAGGTAGCCGACGAGATCGGCGCCCGAGCGCGCCGAGCGCACGGCCATCTCGTCGAAGCGGCGCTCCGAGGCCCCCAGGCCCGCCACCCACTCCCAGCGCAGGCTGGAGCGGAACTCCTCGAAAAGGACGTCGGCGCTGATGGCACTGGGTCTCATGGCAAGGCCCGTGAAAAGGGGAAGACGAAAGTCTAGACCAGCGGGGCGGCGGAAGACTGCCAGCCGGCAATCATTCCATGCAGCCGGGCCGCATCGCCGCAGGACTTCAGCCGCTCGCGCAGCTGGCTGTCGCTGAGCAGTTCGGCGATTTCAGAAAGGATTTCCAGATGCTTTTGCGTCGCCGCTTCGGGCACCAGCAAAAAGATCAGCAGGCCCACGGGCTGCTCATCGGGCGCATCGAAGCCAATGGGATGGTCCAGCTGGAACACGGCTGCCATCGGAGCGGTCAGCCCCTTGATGCGACCGTGGGGAATGGCCACGCCATGGCCCAGCCCCGTCGAGCCCAGGCGTTCACGCGCGAAGAGGCTGTCGGTGATGAGTGCGCGGGACAGGCCATGCAGGCTCTCGAATAGCAGACCTGCTTCTTCGAAAGCGCGCTTTTTGCTGGTGACGTCGACGCTCACGAGCACTTGAGCGGCGGGCAGGATGGAGGCAAGACGGTTCATGGTTCGGGAAACAATTATGCACCGCAGTGCCGGAAACCGTGGGGAAACCCTGACCCCCATCAAAAACCGCCCCGAAGGGCGGTGGTCGTGCGTGGCACATCAGCCACAAAAACGCAGGTATTGTAAGCGCCCGCACAGGGCCGGCGCCTTACCTGTCAACCGACTGACGCCAGGGTCAGTCCAGCATCATCGAGCCGCTTGGCCGTGCCGTAGCGGCTGCCCTGCTGGCGGGTCTTGTAGCGCACCACGAGGCGGTCCAGCTTGTCAGCCAGCGCGTCGACGGCGGCATAAAGGTCGAAGTGAGAGGTTTCGACAAAGAGATCCTGGCCCTTGACGCGCAGCGTGCAACCGGCACGTTGGCGCTTTTCCTTCTCCTTCTGGTTATGAACGGTCAGCAAGACCTTTACATCCACCACCTGGTCAAAGTGTCGAAGAATGCGTTCGAGCTTGGCCATGACGTAACTGCGCAGCGAGGGAGTGACCTCCAGGTGATGCCCACTAATCGTCAGATTCATATCTAAACACTCCTTGCTCTGGATGAAAACAGCCCGGTCCACAGGGAGACGATCCGCAGGGACAGGTGCTTGCAGGCCGGAATGCGCATTCGTTTGCTTGCGAATCCACTATGCGCCGGGGTCTGCCCAAAAGCAACGCCGCAAGCCGATAGCGCAGGACGGTGCAGGGCCTTGGAGGCGGGTTTTGCACGCCATGCAATTGGGCGCACAATCGGCGGGTTTGCCAGGCTGCGCCCCTGGGGTGGGGCTTGCCAAGGGCCGCCCGTCACCGTGAGGCGCCGTTGGTTAGAATCGCGCTCCTGCGCGTGCCGCTTGCAGCCATCCGGCCGCTGCCGCCTCTTTGCCAGATTGCCCCTTGCCTCACATGACCACCCAGTCCCGCCCCTCCGCCCTGCACACTTCCAACATTGCCTCGCTGCCGCTGCTCGCGCGCGGCAAGGTGCGCGACAACTATGCCGTGGGCGATGACCGCATCCTGATGGTGGCATCGGACCGCCTGTCGGCCTTCGACGTGATCATGGGCGAGCCCATCCCCGGCAAGGGCGAGCTGCTGACGCAAATGGCGCTGTTCTGGTTCGACAAGCTCGGCCACATCTGCCCCAACCACCTGACCGGCGAAGCGCCCGAGTCCGTGGTCACGCCCGCCGAAGTGCCCCAGGTCACGGGCCGCTCCATGCTGGTCAAGCGCCTCAAGCCCGTGCTGATCGAGGCCGTGGTGCGCGGCTACCTGGCCGGCAGCGGCTGGAAGGAATACCAGGAATCGCGCTCGGTCTGCGGCGTGCCCCTGCCCGAAGGCCTGACCAACGCCGCCAAGCTGCCCGAGCCCATCTACACCCCGGCCGCCAAGGCCGAGATGGGCGACCATGACGAGAACATCACCTACGAGCGCACGGTGGAGATGGTCGGCGAGAAGCTGGCCTCCCAGATCCGCGATACGGCCATCCGCATCTACAAGGAAGCTGCGGCCATCGCCCTCGAAAAGGGCATGATCATTGCCGACACCAAGTTCGAATTCGGCCTGGACGAAAACGGCGAACTGGTGCTGATGGACGAGGTGCTCACGCCCGACAGCTCGCGCTACTGGCCCGTGGAAGGCTATGCCCAGGCGCTGGCCAAGGGCGAGAACCCGCCCAGCTACGACAAGCAGTTCGTGCGCGACTGGCTGGAGCAGGCCCAGGTCAACGGCAAGCCCTGGGACAAGAGCGCCCCGGCGCCCCGCCTGCCCCAGGAGGTGACCGAGAAGACGGCCGCCAAGTACCGCGAAGCGCTGCAGCGCCTGACGGCCTGAGCTGCAGCCTGCCTGTCCCCGCAAAAGAGAGCTTCGGCTCTCTTTTTCATTGCGCGGGCCCGTTTCTGCAGCCGGTCACGCCGGCGTCACCGACACTGCCACAATGCTTGTTCCCTCTGACTTTTTTCGAAGGAGCAAGCACATGGCCGGCAAGAAGATTCTGATGATCTGCGGAGACTACTGCGAGGACTACGAAACCATGGTCCCGTTCCAGGCCCTGCAGGCCGTGGGACACACGGTGCACGCGGTCTGCCCCGACAAGAAGGCGGGGGACCACATCAAGACGGCCATCCATGATTTCGAGGGCGCCCAGACCTACAGCGAAAAGCCCGGCCACAACTTCACGCTCAACGCCAGCTTCACCGACATCAAGCCCGAGCAGTACGACGCCCTGGTGATCCCCGGCGGACGCGGCCCCGAATACCTGCGCAACTACGATGCCGTGCGCGCCGCCGTGCGCCACTTCTTCGACAACAACAAGCCCGTGGCCGCCGTCTGCCATGGCGCCCAGCTGCTGGCCGGCGCCGGCGTGCTCAAGGGCCGCACCTGCTCGGCCTACCCGGCCTGCCGTGCCGAGGTCGAACTGGCCGGCGGCACCTACGCCGACATCGGCGTGGACCAGGCGCACACCGAAGGCAACCTGGTCAGCGCCCCCGCCTGGCCGGCCCATCCGGCCTGGATCGCACAGTTCCTGTCCCTGCTGGGCACGCGCATCAGCCACGGCTGAGCACGCAGCCGCCGTTGGCGCCGGGCGGATCAACCGCCCCAGCGCACCAGCACGATGCCGCCGAACACCAGGGCCGAGGCCAGCATGCGCACGCGGCCCAGGCGCTCGCGCATCAGCCAGGCGGCAATCCAGCCTGCAAACAGCACGCTGCTTTCACGCAGTGCAGACACCAGCCCCATGGGCGCCTGCGACAGCGCCCAGGTCGCCATCCAGCTGGCGCTCAGCTGCATGGCGGCGGCCAGGGCGCACAGGCGCCAGGTGCGAGCATCGGCGCGCAGCACGGAAGGACCGCGCCGCCAGGCAACGATCAGCACCGTGGCCAGGCCATCGCCCAGCGTGAGCAGGGCCGCATAGAGCAGCGCGGAACCGGATGCGCGCGCACCCAGCCCGTCGATGACCGTGTAGCAGGCAATCATGGCGCCCGTGGCCAGCGCATAGCCGCTGCCGCCATAACCGCTGGCCGCGCCGCTGCGCAACGACAGCGCCAGCACGCCCAGCGACAGGCACAGCACGCCGGCCAGCCCGGTCGCGCCCGGCCACTCTCCGGCCAGCAGCGCCGCGCCCAGCGTCACGAACAGCGGCGCACTGCCGCGTGCCACCGGGTAGACCACGCCGAACTCGCCATGCTGGTAGGCCCGCGGCAGCACGAAGTGGTAGACGGTGTGTACGGCCACCGAGGCCGCCAGCCACCACCACACCGATGCATCCCACAGCGCCGCCGCACGCCAGTCCAGCCAGGGCAGCACCAGCAGAGACCACAGGCTGGCCAGCCCCGTGGTCAGCGCCATGGCGACCATCTTGTCACCGCCCAGCTTGATGGCGCTGTTCCATCCCGCATTCATCAGCGCGGCCCCCAGGGCCGCGGCCAGCACTGCATTGCTCAATTCCATTCCATGGCCTCGTTCCTGATACGGGACGGGATGATGGATTCACACCCAGATTAGATAAAGTCGAATTTTCGGAACCTTATCTTCAGGAAACCTGATGCGACGCCTGAACCTCGACCAGCTCCAGACCCTGGTGGCCGTGGCCGACCTGGGCACGCTGGCTGCCGCCGCCCAGGCCCTGCACCTGTCGCCGCCCGCCGTCAGCCTGCACATCCAGGAGCTGGAAGCGCGCCTGGACACACCGCTGCTGGTGCGCGGCAAGCGCCAGGCGCAGCTGACGCCTGCGGGCGAACTGCTGGCCGAAGGCGGACGCCGCCTGCTGGCAGACAGCGAATCCCTGCTGCGCCAGGTGCGCAAGCGTGCCGAGGGCTTTGGCGCCAGCGTGCGCATAGGCGCCTCGGCCGGCGTCAGCCCCCTGCTGCTGCCCGAACTGCTGCAATGGCTGGCCGAGCACGCACCGAGCGTGGAGCTGCGCCTGGAAGTCGTGAGCTCGGCCCAGGCCATGCAGCGCCTGGCGGCCGGCAGCCTGGACCTGGCCCTGGTCGGCCTGCCCCAGCCCGTGGCTGCGGGGCTCGAGGTGCTGGCCTGGCGCAACGACCCCATGGAGCTGTTCGCGCCGCCGCAGATGCCGCTGCCCGACCAGATCACGCCCGAATGGCTCAACGCCCAGCCCTGGATAGGCTTTGCCGCCGGCACCCAGATGCACCGCCTGCTGTCGCAATGGTTTGCCCAGGCCGGCCTGCTGCCCCAGCCGCGCATGGAGATGAGTTATCCCGAAGGCATACGCGCCCTGGTCGCCGCAGGCCACGGCCCCACCGTCCTGCCACGCGAGGAGCCCATGGACGCCGTCAGCCGCACCCTTCAGCAGCGCGGGCTGAGTCCCGCCCTGACACGCCCGCTGGGTCTGGCCTGCCGCAGCGCCGCACAACAAGACCCGGCCGTGCAGGCCGTGGTGCGCGGGTTGATGCGATTTGCCGATCCCGTACGGAAGTAGGCGCTACAGTCCGGCCTCCTGCAGCACCCACGCACGCAGCGCCTCGATGGCCGGCTGGCCCTGGCTGCGCCGGGGGTAGAGCAGGTGGTAGGCATAGGCCGGGCCCAGGCCCACGGCGATGTCGAACAGGCGCACCAGGCGGCCGCGGGCCAGGTCTTCGGCCACCAGGTCCTGCTCGACCAGGCCCACGGCGCCGCCGTCCAGCACGGCCTGCACGACATGGCTGGAGTCGGTGAAGGCGATGCAGCGGCCTGCGTCCAGGCCCTCCACGCCGGCCGCCGCCATCCACATCGGCCAGTTCGGCCAGACCTGGCCGTCCACCCTGCAATCGACATGGCACAGCGTGTGCGCCAGCAGGTCAACGGGCCGCGCCAGCGGCGGGCCGGACTGCAGCAGGGCCGGGCTGCAGACGGGGATGACCCTGGCGTCGAACAGGCGCACCGCCAGGGTGTGCGGATCACGGCCGGTGCCGAAGCGGATGGCGGCATCAATGTCATCGGCGTCGAAGTCGCGCACCTCGTCGCTGATGTCAAAGCTCAGTTCGATCTGCGGATGCGCGGCGCGAAAGCGCGGCAGCCGGGGCAGCAGCCACTGCGTGGCAAAGCGCGCGCCCAGCGACAGGCGCAGCCGCGTCTCGCCCCGGGCCAGCTGGCGCGCCCGGCCGGTGGCGCGCCGCAGCAGGCCCAGCGCCTCGGCCGTGGCCTCCAGCAGCACGCTGCCTGCGGGCGTGAGCTGCATGCTGCGGCTGTTGCGCGTGAAGAGGACGAGGCCCAGCTGTTCCTCCATCTCCTTGATCTGGTGGCTGACCGCCGCCGGGGTCAGTCCCAGTTCGTCGGCCGCACGCGTGAAGTTCAAGTGGCGCCCTGCGGCCGAGGAGCCGGTTGCACCCTGAGCCCTCGCCATGAAAAAAGGGAGCCGCAAGGCTCCCCGTCTCTTCACTGGCGTGCGGCCGGACTCAGTTCAGCGCCATGCTGAGCTTGCGGCGGTAGCCGTTGACCAGCTGCGTGGCCTCGTCCTGCTCGGCCGCGCCCTTGCCCAGCAGCTCGATGCCGCCGCTGCTCTTGCCGGGGATGGCGTCCTGCTTCTTGGGCTTCGGGGGTGTGAGCAGCTCCAGGATGCCCACATAGAGCTTGCGCGCGGCCTGGCCGTTCCATTCCTTGTCGCGCATGATGATTTCCAGCAGCTCGTCCATGCTGGCTGCCCACTGGCCTTCGGCGGCCAGGGCCTGGGCCTTGCCGAAGCGGGTGTCGAAGTCGCGCTTGTTCTGTGCGATGACGGCATCGAACTGGGCAAACTCCCAGTTGCCGCGATCGTCGTTGTGCACGAAGAGCATGCACTGCAGCCATTGGTTGAGCGCCTCGAAGCGCGTGGGCTGGGGAATGCGCTTGAGCGGCTCGGTCAGCAGGGCGCCGGCCTCTTCGTAGCCGCCCGTGGCGATCAGCAGGCGCACGTAGTCGAAGCGCGCATCGTCGTTGGCCGGGTCGGCGGCCAGGGCGTCGGCCAGCTTTTGCAGGGCGGCCTGCGTGTCGCCGGCTTCCAGCAGCTGGTGGGCCTCGTCGGCTTCGGCCTCGGCCGCCAGCTCGCCTTCGGAGGGCAGGTGCTTGTCCAGGAACTCGCGCAGCTTGCCTTCGGGCTGGGCGCCCATGAAGCCGTCCACGGGCCGGCCGCCCATCATCAGGATGCAGGTCGGGATGGAGCGGATGCCGAACATGCCGGCCAGCTGCTGCTCCTGGTCGGAATTGATCTTGACCAGCTTGAAGCGGCCTTCGTAGGCCACTTCCAGCTTTTCCAGGATGGGGCCCAGCGTCTTGCACGGGCCGCACCAGGGCGCCCAGAAGTCGACGAGCACCGGCACCTGCATGGAGGCGGCGACGACTTCGGCTTCGAAATTCTCAATGGTGACATCAATCATGTGATCAGACCCTGTGGCAAGGCGCGCGGCCAGGGCGCGCGAACTGTGGCGGTTCGGAGTTCGGCGGCCGGATGCCTCCGATGCGGACCGTGTGATTCTCCAGCAATTCCATGGCGTGGGCGCCATGGACGGCAACCACCCCAGTTGGGAGCCGGCTGCGTGCATTTCAAGCCGCCCGGCCGGGGACGAGGCGCGGCAGCGCTGGGCTATATTGGCGCGCTGAGCCGCCATTGCGGCCTGCCATCAACACAATGAGGGAGGGCTCGCCTTGATCAAGGTTTCGCAGCTGGTGTTCGAGTACCCTGGCCACCGCGCGCTGGACGGCGTCAGCGTCCATATCGCCGCAGGCACCGTCACGGCCCTGGTAGGCCCCAACGGCGCCGGAAAATCCACGCTGATGCGCTGCATCGCCGGGCTGGACCAGCCGCTGTCGGGCCAGGTAGAGGTGCATGGCATTGCCGTGCAGGAGCAGCCCCGCGAAGTGCACCGGCACCTGGGCTATCTGTCGGATTTCTTCGGCCTCTATGACCGCCTGAGCGTGCGGCGCTGCCTGCAGTACGCAGCCCTGTCCATGGGCGTGCCCCCGTCCGAGGCGCCGCAGCGCGTGGCGCACGTGGCCGGGCAGCTGGGCCTGGCCGACCTGCTGGAGCGCCTGCCCACCGAGCTGTCTCGCGGCCAGCGCCAGCGCGTGGCCATCGGCCAGGCCATCGTCCACCAGCCGCGCGTGCTGCTGCTGGACGAGCCGGCCAGCGGCCTGGACCCCGAGGCACGCGCCAGCCTGTCCCGGCTGATGCGTGCGCTGCAGGCCCAGGGCATGACCCTGATCGTCTCCAGCCACATCCTCAGCGAACTGGACGAGTACTGCACCCACATCCTGAGCCTGCGCGGCGGCCGCGTGGAAAGCCACGAGGCCCTGCACGGCGGCATCAAGTCACCTGCCGCCGGCGGCGATGCCCCGCTGGCACTGTACGCGCTGGAGCTGGCGCCGCCCCCGGGTGCCTCGGCCGGGTCGCTGGCACGGCAGCTGCATCTGGTCCTTCCCGACACCCCTGTGCCGCCGCCCGATGACCAGGGCCTGGTGCATCTGCAGCTGTGGCTGCCCACCCTGCCGCGCGAGCGCGCCGATCTGCTGGCCCGCCTGGTCGGTACCGGCCTGCCCGTGGCCAGCCTGGCCCCGGTGCGCGAGCGCCTGCAGGACCGCTATGCGCGCGGCCTGCAGAACGCAGCACCCCCCACGCCTGCGGAGCAGCCATGACGCACAACCCCGAATTCCAGCGCCAGCTCTGGCTCAACTGGCGGCCGTCCCAGCTGGGCTGGAGCCTGCTGCTCACCGCCTTGCTGCTGGCCACGCCAATGGCCCTGGTCCAGCCCGACCGCCGCCTGCACACGCTGCTGATCGCCGCCCTGGTCGGCATGTGGATCGCCGCGGCCGGCCTGGGCAGCGTGCTGGCCGGACGCGGCCTCAACGAGGAAGCGCGCCAGCACACCTGGGACTGGCAGCGCCTGTCAGCCCTGACGCCCTGGCAGATGGCCTGGGGCAAGCTGCTGGGCGCCCCGCTGCCGGCCTGGCTGTACATGCTGTGGTGCGCGCTGGCCGTGCTGGCCACCTCGGCAGGCCAGCCGGGCGGGCTGGCCTGGGGCGTGCACGCCGTGCTGCAGGCCGCGCTGTGGGGCCTGGCCCTGCAGGCCTGGAGCATGCACTCCGTGCTCATGGGCTGGGGGCCGAAGGAGCAACCCGCGCGCCGCATCCGCTTCGTGCTGGTGCCGCTGCTGTTCGTGATGGTGCTGCCCGGCCCCATCCTGGGCCGGTTGACCGAGCAGCTGGGCCGCGAGGAAGGCCGCCCTGTGCTGTGGTGGTCCTTACCGCTGCACGGGCGCGGCGCCATCTACCTGTTCGGCGCCATCGCGCTGGGGCTGGGCCTGCTGGCCCTTTGGCGGCTGCTGTGCACGCGGCTGGATGTGCGCACCCTGCCCTGGGCCTGGCCGCTGGGCCTGTGCGTGGCGGGCCTGGCCTTTGGCGGCATGCACCTCGATGCAATGCAGTTGCAGGGCCCCGGCCCGGCCTCTTTCTTCGCTTGGACCACGGGGCTGGCGCTGGCGGGCACGGCCTATGTCTGCCTGCACGGCATGGACGAAGGCCTGCGCAGCTGGCGCCAGGTGCAATGGTGCGTGTTGCAGGGGCGCTGGCGTGGCGCGCTTGAGGACCTGCCGCTGTGGCCCGTGAGCTGGCTGCTGGCCGTGCTGGCCTGTGCGCTGTGGCTGCTGTGGCCCGCAGGCGGCCAGCCCATCCTGCCCGGCACAGCCCAGTTGGCGGCACTGGCAACGGCGCAGTTGCTGCGTGATGCCGCGCTGGCCACGGGCTTTTCCCTGCTGGCCGGGCGCATCAAGTCGCCGCTGGCCGCGTTCGCCGTCACCTGGCTGCTGGTCAACATCGTGCTGCCGCTGCTGGCCTTTGGCCTGGCCGGGGCCGATGCCGCCATGCTGGCCCAGCCGCTGGCAGCCGGCCTGACCAAGCCCGTCACCAGCGGCATGTGGCTGTCGCTGGCCGCGCAGGTGGCGGTGGCCCTGGCCTGGCTGGCCCATGTGTTTCGCCAGCGTGTGCTGGGTTTTGCGCGCGAGCAGCACACGGCTGTGCGGTGATTTGCAGGGGGATGCGGGCCGATCCGGACTAAAAAAGTAAAATCGCGGGTTCCACTAGGCCGGGCCGCAGGCGCCCTCACGACATGAACTCCATCCAGATCGGTGTGGTCATGGGCTCCAGCAGCGACTGGGAGACCATGCAGCACGCAGTTGCCATTCTTCAGCAATTTGGCATCGCCCATGAAGCCCAGGTCGTCTCGGCCCACCGCATGCCCGACGACATGTTCGCCTATGCCGAGGCCGCCGCAGGCCGGGGCCTGAAGGCCATCATCGCGGGCGCCGGCGGCGCCGCACACCTGCCCGGCATGATCGCCGCCAAGACCGTGGTGCCCGTGCTCGGCGTGCCGGTGGCCAGCCGCCACCTGCAGGGCGTGGACTCGCTGCACTCCATCGTGCAGATGCCCAAGGGCGTGCCCGTGGCCACCTTTGCCATCGGCGCGGCCGGCGCAGCCAATGCGGCCCTGTTCGCCGTGGCCCTGCTGGCCAATGAGGACCCGGCCCTGCGGGCGAAGCTCGAAGCCTTCCGCGCCGAGCAGACCGCCGCCGCGCGTGCCATGACGCTTCCCTCGGTGGCCGCATGAGCGCCGCTGAAGTGATCCTGCCCGGCGCGACCCTGGGCGTTCTGGGCGGCGGCCAGCTCGGCCGCATGTTCGTGCAGTCGGCCCAGGCCATGGGCTATTTCACGGCCGTGCTCGACGCCGACCCGACCAGCCCCGCGGGCCTGGTAAGCCACCACCACATACGCACCGGCTACGAGGACCCGCAGGGCTTGGCCGAGCTGGCGCGCCTGTCGGCCGCCGTCACCACCGAATTCGAGAACGTGCCCGCCGCGGCGCTGAACCTGCTGGCCGCCCAGCGGCCGGTCTCGCCGGCCGGCTCCTCCGTGGCCATTGCCCAGGACCGCGCCCAGGAGAAGGCCCACTTCGTGCGCTGCGGCGTGCCCTGCGCGCCCTACGCGGTGATCGAGACGCCGGCCCAGCTGGCCGCCGTGCACGCCAGCCTGCTGCCCGGCATCCTCAAGACCGCGCGCATGGGCTACGACGGCAAGGGCCAGGTGCGCGTGAAGAACGCCGCCGAGCTGGCCACCGCCTGGGAGCAACTGGGCCGCGTGGCCTGCGTGCTGGAAAAAATGCTGCCGCTGGCCCATGAATGCTCGGTCATCGTGGCGCGCGGCCGTGACGGCTCCATGGTCAACCTGCCCGTGCAGCGCAACCTGCACCGCGAGGGCATCCTCTCCGTCACCGAGGTCTACGAAGGCAACCTGCCCCAGGCCCAGGTCGAGCAGGCGCTGGCCGCCGCACGTTCCGTGGCCGACGGCCTGGACTACGTGGGCGTGCTGTGCGTCGAATTCTTCGTGCTGCAGGACGGCATGCTCGTGGTCAACGAGATCGCGCCGCGCCCGCACAACAGCGGCCACTACAGCCAGAACGCCTGCGATGTCTCGCAGTTCGAGCTGCAGGTGCGCTGCATGACCGGCCTGCCGCTGACACAGCCGCGCCAGCACAGCCCATCCATCATGCTGAACCTGCTGGGCGACCTGTGGTTCAAGGACGGCGAACAGGCCCAGGCGCCGGCCTGGGACCAGGTCCTGGCCCTGCCCGGCTGCCACCTGCACCTGTACGGCAAGCACGACGCCAAGCGCGGCCGCAAGATGGGCCACCTGAACGTCACCGGCCCCACGCCCGAGGCCGTGCGCTCCACCGCCCTGCAGGCCGCTGCCATCCTGGGTATAGAGCCGTTCTGAAGGCCCGCGCGATGATTCTTGATGGAACGCTGGCGGCCTCTGTCCAGGCCGCCGCACAGGCGCTGCAGCGCGGCGAACTGCTGGGCCTGCCCACGGAAACCGTCTACGGCCTGGCGGCCGATGCCGACAACGACGCGGCCGTCGCGCAGATCTTCACTGCCAAGGGCCGGCCGCCCAACCATCCGCTCATCGTGCATGTGGCCGACAGCGGCGCCATCACGCGCTACGCACGTGAAGTGCCGCTGTTCGCGCAGCAGCTGATCGACGCCTTCTGGCCCGGCCCGCTGACCCTCATCCTGCCGCGCCTGCCCCAGGCCGCCCGGGCCTCGACCGGCGGCCAGGACAGCGTGGGCCTGCGCTGCCCCTCCCACCCCGTCGCCCATGCCGTGCTGGCCGCCTGCCAGCAGTTGCAGCCGCCCGTCTGGGGCGTGTCGGCGCCCAGCGCCAACAAGTTCGGCCGCGTCAGCCCCACCACGGCGGCCCATGTGGCCGACGAGTTTGGTGACGCGCTGCTGGTGCTGGACGGCGGCGCCTGCGAAGTGGGGATTGAATCGACCATCGTGGACTGCACGCGCGGCGTGCCCGTGCTGCTGCGCCCCGGCGCCATCACGCGCGACGACATCGAGCGCGCCTGCGGCCAGCGTCCCCTGTCCAAGGACGAGCTGCTGGAGAACACGCCACGCGCCTCCGGCACGCTGCTGGCCCACTACGCGCCCAACGCCAAGGTCCGGCTCATGGATGCAAGGCAGCTGCAGGCCGGGCTGGACGTGCTGGGCGCCGACGCCCGGAACCTGGCCGTCTACCACCGCACACCGCTGCGCACCGCCTCGCGCGCCGTCACGCTGCGCGCCATGCCCGCCGACGCCGCCGCCACCGCGCGCGAGCTGTTCGGCGCCCTGCGCGACTTCGATGAAGTCGGCGCCCAGCTGATCTGGATCGAGACCCCGCCCGACACGCCGGACTGGGAAGGCGTGCGCGACCGGCTGCTGCGCGCGGCGGCTGCGGGGTAGAAGAGGTCCCCCCGGGACTGCAGTGCCGCATCGGGCATCAACCCGCGCGCCTGTCCAACGGCGTGCGGCGCAGGAACAGGCGCAGTTCCAGGCCTTTGAATGGCAGGAGTTGCTAGAATCGCGCTACACAATCCCTTCGCGGTGTCATTCAGTTGGCTCAGGCTTAGGGCGAAAAGGCCACCGCAAGGTGGTCTTTTCATTGGTGGCTTGGACATTGACCAGAACAACCATCTACATCGACGGCTACAACCTCTACTACTCGCGGCTCAAGGGCACGCCGTACAAGTGGCTGGACATTGCTGCGCTGTTTCGTGATCGCATCCTGCTGCCGCAAGACCCTGGCGCAGAGGTTGTCGCCATCAAGTACTTCACGGCCCCCGTCAAAGCCTCGTACGCCCGGCATGGCGAGGCATCGGTCCAGGCACAGACCCAGTACCTTCGCGCCCTGCGGCACGAGACCCTGGCCTGATCCAGATCGTCAACGGCTTCCACGTCTTCGAACCCACATCCCTGCCGAGCTATCAAGCGGGCGCCAACCCGAGCAAGAACAACGTGTCGCGCGTCTGGATGATCGAAGAAAAGCAGACCGACGTGAACCTTGCGCTGCACGCCTACCGTGATGCAGTACGTGGCGAATGCGACCAGTTGGTGATCTGCTCCAACGACAGTGACGTGGAACCCGCACTGCGCATGCTGCGCGAGGACGTGCCCGCCGCCAGGCTGGGGCTGGTCATGCCATTGCGCGACAGGACCGCAGCAGACGGCAAAGTGCCCAACAAGCGCTTGACGGCGTTGGCGCACTGGGTTCGCCATCACATCAGGGACGACGAGCTGGCGCAATCGCAGTTGCCGCTGAACGTGCAGACGCGGAAAAAACCAGCCGGCAAGCCTGCGCATTGGTGAACCCCCACAAAGCGGCCCTGGGCGGAACGCTGCCGCCTAAGACCTCTTTACCGACGGCTCGTACGCCAGCTCCATCCGGTAGGCCAGCGCCAGGAACAGCGACTGCGCCAGGGTCAGCGTGCTGGTCAGGGAGCGAAAGCCGAAGGTGGCTGCGTCCTGGGCCAGCAGGGTGACGGTGGCGCGGGATGCCAGGGGGCTGAGCTGGCTGTCGGTCAGCGCCAGCAGGCGCGCGCCGCGTGCCAGGGCCGCGTCCACCATTTCCAGCGTTTCGGGCGCATAGGGCTCGAAGGAGACGGCCAGCATCACGTCGCCGGGCGACAGCGCGCGCAGCTCGCCCTTTTGCATGGCGCCCAGGCCGTGCAGCCAGTGCACGGGCTTTTCGGTGTGCTGCAGCGCATAGGCCAGGTAGGCGCCCACGGGGAAGGCGCGGCGCGAGGCGGCCAGCCACAGCGAGGGGGCATCCAGCATGAGGTCCACCGCCGCCTCGAACTGCTCCGGCGGCAGGCCGCGCTGCAGGGCCTGCAGGCTTTCGATGCTGCCTTCGATGACCTCGTGCGCCAGGCGCGCGCCGCTGCGCGGTTCGTTGCCCGAGGCGATCAGGCCCCGGATGCGGTCCTGGTAGTCATGCTGGGCCGAGAGCTGGCGCGCCGCATCGGCGCGGAACAGCGCCTGCAGTTCCGAGTACCCCGAGAACCCGAAATGCTTGGCAAAGCGCACCACGGCAGAAGGCTGCACACCGCACTGTTCGGCCGTGGCCTGGATGCCGTCGAAGGCCAGGCGGTCGCCCTGCATCTCCACATGCCGGCCTATGGCCTTGAGCTGGCGGCTCAGTGCCTCGAAGCCCTGGCGCAGCACGTCCAGGAAGGCAGCGCGGTCGGCGTAAGGGCCGCAGGCCGCAGTGGCGCCCGCATCGGCCAGTGTTTTTCTATTTTTCATATTTGTGGAAAATATTTTCTATTTCGATCTATGATCGCACGAACGCAACGATTATGGGGAGGCCCGCACGCCCCGGGCCCCTCGCAACGCACGGGCCTATGACCATGAGCATGCTGAACTTTCCCTCCGACCGTCCGCTGGACGTGGCCTGCCTGGGCCGTCTGGCCGTGGACCTGTACGCGCAGCAGATAGGCTGCAGCCTGGAAGAGGCCAGCAGCTTTGCCAAGTACCTGGGCGGCTCCTCCGGCAACATGGCCTTCGGCACGGCGCGCCTGGGGCTGCGCTCGGCCATGATTTCGCGCGTGGGCAATGAGCACAACGGCCGCTTCCTGGTCGAGACGCTGCAGCGCGAGGGCTGCGACACCAGCCAGGTGCAGGTCGATGCCCGGCGCCTGACCGGCATGGTGCTGCTGGGCATCAAGGACCAGGAGACCTTCCCCCTGCTGTTCGCCCGCGAGGACTGCGCCGACATGGCGCTGGACGCCGCAGCCATCAGCGAGGAATTCCTGGCCCGCTGCCGCTGCCTGGCCATCACGGGCACCCACCTGAGCGCGCCCGGCGTGCTGGCCGCCAGCCGCAGGGCGCTGGAGATCGCGGGCCGCCACGGACTGGTGCGCGTGCTGGACATCGACTACCGGCCCGTGCTGTGGGGCCTGACCGGACGGGGCGACGGCGAGACACGCTATGTCGCCAGCGCCGAGGTCAGCCGCAGGCTGCAGGCCGAGCTGGGCCCGTTCGAACTCATCATCGGCACCGAGGAGGAATGGCTGATCGCCGGCGGCGTGGAGGGTGACCTGATCGCCAGCCTGCGCCGCGTGCGCGAATGCAGCCGCGCCGTCTTCGTGGTCAAGCGCGGGCCGCTGGGCTGCTCGCTGATCGAAGGCGCGGTGCCCGATGCCATCGACCAGGCGCCCACGGTGCCGGGCGAACGCGTGGAAGTGCTCAATGTGCTGGGCGCGGGCGATGCCTTTGCCTCCGGCCTTCTGTCGGGGCTGCTGCGCGGCAAGAGCCTGGAGGAATCTGCGGCGATTGCCAACGCCTGCGGCGCCATCGTGGTCTCGCGCCATGGCTGCGCGCCGGCCATGCCCACGCAGGCCGAGCTGGCGCACTGGTTCTCGGGCCACCGCCATCCGCGTCCCGACCAGGACCCCGAGCTGTCCCACCTGCACCGCGTCAGCCGCGCGCGGCCGCAGTGGCCCGCGCTGTGCGTGCTGGCCTATGACCACCGCAGCCAGTTCGACGATCTGGCGCGCGAGGCCGGCGCAGCGCCCGCGCGGCTGCGCCCGCTCAAGCGGCTGATCAACGAGGTGGTGGCCCAGGTCGAGCGCGACCCGGGCAATGCGGGCCGCATGGGCGTGCTGATCGACGGCCGGCACGACCTGGGCGAGGCCGCGCTGCACGACGCCACGGGACGCGGCTGGTGGATAGGCCGGCCCATCGAGCTGCCGGGCTCGCGCCCGCTGCGCTTCGACGGCACGGACTCGCTGGCCTCCGAACTGCTGCACTGGCCGCAAAGCCATACCGTCAAATGCCTGGTTTTCTACCACCCCGACGACACGCCCGCACTGCGCGCCGAGCAGGATGCCTGGCTGCAGCAGGTCTGGACCGCCACGCGCGCCAGCGGCCATGAGCTGCTGCTGGAAGTGATCCCGCCAAAGGACACGCTGGCGCCCGACGACCGGGGCGAGGCCGTGCTGCGTGCCATACGCCACTTCTACGACCTGGGCCTCAGGCCCGAATGGTGGAAGGTCGGCACCATGGCGCGCGAAAACTGGGAGGCGCTGGACGCCCTGGTGAACGAACGCGACCCCTGGTGCCGGGGCGCCGTGATCCTGGGCCTGTCCCAGCCCGTGGAGCAACTGGTGCAGGGCTTTGCCCAGGCGCGGGCACCCGTGGTCAAGGGTTTCATGATCGGCCGCAGCGTCTGGGCCGGCCCGGCCCTGCAATGGCTGCGCAACGAGCTGGACGATGCCGGCCTGCGCGATGCCGTCGCCGCCAACTTCCGTGCGCTGATCGCCGGCTGGGATGCCAGCCGCGTGGACGCGCGCCAGGACATCACCGAAGGAGCTGCGGCATGAGCCTGCTCGTCAAGGCCGCGCCCGGCCGCATCGTCACCGACATCACGCCGGCCAGTGCGGGCTGGAAGCACATCCACTTCAAGGCCCTGAGGCTGCAGGCGGGCGAGGTGGAGGCGCTGTCCACCGGCCCGCTCGAATACTGCATCACCGTGCTCACCGGCCAGGTGGACGTGCAGGTCGGCAGCCAGGCGTTCAGCGCCCTGGGCAGCCGCGCCAGCGTGTTCGAGGAGAGTGCGCCCACGGCCGTGTACGTG
This sequence comes from Delftia sp. WSY_16, assembly GCF_043104415.1. Lineage (NCBI taxonomy): Bacteria > Pseudomonadati > Pseudomonadota > Betaproteobacteria > Burkholderiales > Comamonadaceae > Delftia > Delftia sp. WSY_16. Next base: position 463,647 of record NZ_JBICKS010000003.1, read on the forward strand.
CCGCCCGGCCAAAGCCTGCGCATCACGGCGCGCAGCCCGGCCGACGTTGCCTTGAGCGCCGCACCCGCCACGGGCCGCCACGCCACGCGCGTGATCGCCCCCGAAAGCATGCGCCGCAGCGTGCGCGGCCAGGGCAGCAACACGCGCCATGTCTGCGACATCCTGCCCGAGACCGAGGCGGCCGAGTCCCTGCTGGTGGTCGAGGTCATCACGCCGGCGGGCAACTCGTCCAGCTACCCGCCGCACAAGCACGACAGCGCCGACCCCGCCGCGCCGGACGCCGAGACCGTGCTGGAGGAAACCTACTTCCACCTGCTCAACCCCAGCCAGGGCTTTGCCTTCCAGCGCGTCTACACCGATGACCGCAGCATCGACGAAGCCATGGCCGTGGAGCACCGCGACACCGTGATGGTGCCGCGCGGCTACCACCCCTGCGTGGCCCCGCACGGCTACGACCTCTACTACCTCAACACCATGGCCGGGCCCGAGCGGCGCTGGGCCTTTCGCAACGATCCCGCGCACGAATGGATGCTGCGGCCGCGCTGACGCACGGCGCAACAGATCCCCATAAAAACCACCGGAGACAAAAAATGCTGTTCAACCCAATGGCCCTGCACCGCCAGGCCTGGCTTTCCTGCGCCCTGCTGACGCTGGGCATGGGCACCGCCCAGGCGCAATCCACCCCAGCCCCGTCCTCCCAGGGTGCGCCAGCCTGGCCCACCCAGCCCGTCAAATGGGTGGTGCCCTACGCACCGGGCGGCACCACCGACGTGATCGCGCGCCAGCTGGCCGTGCAGATGGGCAAGGACCTGGGCCAGCCCGTGGTGGTGGACAACCGTCCCGGCGCGGCCAGCATCATCGGCGCCACGCTGATCGCACGCGCCCCGGCCGATGGCTACACGCTGGGCACGGCCGACTCGGGCACGCTGGCCTTCAACCCCGCCATGTATGCGCGCCTGAGCTATGACGCGGGCAAGGACTTCAGCTACATCGGCGGCCTGGGCCGCATGCCGCTGGTGCTGGCCGTGCATCCGTCCTTCCCCGCGAAGAACGTGCAGGAATTCCTGGCCATGGCGCGCAAGGAGCCGGGCGGCATCTCCTCGGCCTCGTCGGGGCCGGGCTCGCCGCTGCACGTGGCGCTGGAGCTGTTCAAGCAGCGCACGGGCACCCAGATCCTGCACGTGGCCTACAAGGGCTCGGCCCCGGCGCTGCAGGACCTCATGGCCGGCCAGATCCAGTCCATGTTCGTGGACCTGCCGCCCAGCATCTCGGCCATCCGCGCGGGCAAGCTGCGCGTGCTGGCCGTGGCCACGCCCCAGCGCCTGCCCATCCTGCCCGACATACCCACCATGGCCGAGGCCGGCGTGCCCGGCTTCGAAGCCTATGCCTGGCAGGGCTTTGTCGGCCCCGCCCACCTGAGTCCTGCGCTCACCGAGCGCCTGAACAAGAGCCTGGCCACCGCCCTGCGCCACCCCGAGACGCGTGCAAAGCTCGAAGAGATCGGCATACAGCCCATGGAGATGACGCCGCAGCAGTTCGCAGGCTTCGTGCGCTCGGAACAGGCGCTGTGGAGCGGCGTGATCAAGGCGGCCCAAATCAAAATGGATTGAAGCGCAGCAGCGACAAAAGACACTTAGAACAGATTCCGGAGACAACATGACCACCGCATCCCGCCGCCATTTCATCCGCTCACTCGGCGCCCTGGCCGCAGCGCCCGTCCTGCCCGCCGTGGCACAAGCGCCTGCCGGCGCCTGGCCCCAGCGCCCCATCGAACTCATCGTGCCCTTCGCTGCAGGCGGCGGCACCGACGTGCTGGCACGCGCGCTGGCCGAGGTGGCGCGCAAGCACCTGCCGCAGGACCTGATCGTGCTCAACCGCGCAGGCGCCAGCGGCGCCGTGGGCTGGACCGAACTGGCCAATGCCCGGCCGGACGGCTACAAGATCGGCATCATCACCGTCGAGCTGACCATGATCCCGCACATGGGGCTGACCAAGATCAGCTCCGACGCCCTGCTGCCCGTGGCCCGCCTGAACGCCGACCCCGCCACCATCGCCGTGCGTGCCGACTCGCCCTATCGCAGCATCGAGGAACTGATCGCCGCCGCGCGCAAGGACGAGGCAGCGGTGCGCATCGGCAACGCCGGCCCGGGCTCGCTGGGCCACCTGGCCGCCGCCGCGCTGCAGGACAAGGCGGGCGTGAAGTTCAACCACGCGCCCTACCGCGGCGCCAACCCCGCCGTGCTCGACCTGCTGGGCGGCCACATCGAGGCCGTGGCCGTCACGCCCGTGGAGGTGGCCACCTATGTGGCGGCCGGCAAGATCCGCCCGCTGGCCATCATGGCCGAGCAGCGCATACAGGCCGGCTGGGAAGCCGTGCCCACGCTCAAGGAGCGCGGCATCGACCTGCTCATCGGCGGCTGGCGCGGCCTGGCCGTGCCCCGCAACACGCCCGACGCCGTAGTCCAGACCCTGCGCAAGGCCATGACCCAGACCCTCAAGGACCCCGTCCTGTGCGAAACCATGGCCAAGCAGAACATGGGCGAGGGCTACCTGGACCAGCCCGAATTCAAGGCCGTGATCGACCGCGACAACGCGGTGTTCAAGCAATTGGTGGATAAGCTGGGGATCAAGGCCTGAGGGGCAAGCACGCTGGCCACAATGCGCAGACCCGCACTCAGGGGTCTGCAAGCAGCGCTCACTCGAGACCCGTCTGCAGGTCAATAACGGGGGTGCATGACATATTCAATGGACCGTACATTCGATATTGAGGTAATCCAAGCGTAGGCATCACACTCAAATAGTGGCAGATGCCGGAAAACCCATCGGCGCAGGAAATGCTATGGATTGCGTATTTATTTGGAGCGAATATTTTCCTGTCAGGAGGAAAAATCAACGGTGTGACGTTTCTCGATAGAGATGCAATACGCGCCACCTGCTCGGATGCTTGCGGAAATGGAAGTGAGTCATATGCCTGCAGCGTAGCAAGCTCCGGATAGCATGCAGCCAGTTTTTCCGAAAGATTGAAGTTGACAACGATTCTTTGAAACTTCGGCACATTCTCTGCTAATGAACTGGTATAGAGCGCGGCAATGCACAGGGCAGCAAGCATGCGTTGGTTCATGGCTCGGCTTTCTTGATTCCAGGCAGAACAGTCCGCAGTTGAAAAGGAATATACTGATTTCTCAGCAACCGCTGCACTTTAAGCGTCGAATCAGCACAAGGAAATAGGACTGCTCTGAAAGTAGTGCAAAACCCGCTCGTTCCTATTGCTGCCTGGCTTTCACCGAATGAACCCCGCCGCAAACGACGCCCGCAGGAACTCCACGAACACCGCCACCGCGCGCGGCACGTGGCTGGCGTAGGGGCGGATGGCGAACAGCTGTTCGCCGAAGGCGTCGACGGGCCGCCAGCCGGGCAGGACTTCGCTCAGGTGGCCGGAGGCCAGGCCCGATTGCGCGCTGAAGTCCGGAACCAGGGCGATGCCCAGGCCGGCCAGTGCCGCGTCGCGCAGGATTTCGCTGTTGTTGGCGGCAAAGCCGCCGGTCACGGGAACGACGACGCGCACGCCGTCCACGCCGGCGTCGCGGGGAACGAAGCTCCAGGCCGGGGCACCCTGGGTGCGCGGATAGTGCAGGCAGTGGTGCGCGGCCAGGTCCTGCGGCGTGGACGGGGTGCCGTGCGCGGCCAGGTAGTCCGCGCTGGCCACGAGCAGCGAGCGCGTGGGCGCCAGCGCCCAGGCCACATGGGTTTCGGGCGGCGCCGTGACGTGGCGTATGGCCAGATCAAACCCTTCCAGCGCCAGCGAGCGTATCTGGTCCGACAGGTCCAGCTCTAGCCGGATCTGCGGATGTGCGCGCAGGAAGGCCGGCAGGCGCGGCATGAGTTGCTGGCGCGAAAAGGCCAGCGGCGCCGTCACGCGCAGCAGGCCGCGCGGTGCGGCAGCCAGGTCGCGCACGCCGGAGAAGCTGTGGGCAATGTGCTCGAAGGCACCGCGCGTGTCGTCCACCAGGCGCTGGCCCGCTTCGGTCAGGCGCACGCTGCGCGTGGTGCGGGTGACCAGGGCGATGCCGGCCGCGCGCTCCAGCTCTGCCACGCGCTGGCTCATGGCCGCCTTGCTCACGCCCAAACGCGCGGCGGCCGAGGTGAAGCTGCCCTGCTGCTCCAGCACGACCAGCCAGTGCAGGTGGCTCCACAAGGCCTCGGCCTTGGCATCGGGTTTTTCATTTGCCATGCATGGATTGTTCAGCAAATTGAACAATCAATTCAAGCGCAGCGCCTAGGCAGGCAGAAAGCGCACTTCTAGACTGCCTGGCATGAACACCGCAAACACCTCCTTCGCTTCCATCGTCCACTACGTCAACGGCCAGCGCACGGCAGGTGCCAGCGACCGCGGGCAGGACGTGACCAACCCGGCCACCGGCCAGGTCACGGGCCGCGTGGCCCTGGCCTCGCGCGCCGATGTCGATGCCGCCGTGGCGGCGGCCAAGGCGGCCTTCCCGAAGTGGGCCGATACGCCGCCCATCCGCCGTGCACGCGTGCTGCTGCGCTTCCTGGAGTTGCTCAACCAGCACAAGGACGAGCTGGCCCATGCGATCACGGCCGAGCACGGCAAGGTCTTCACCGATGCGCAGGGCGAAGTCAGCCGCGGCATCGACATCGTGGAATTCGCCTGCGGCATTCCGCAGCTGCTCAAGGGCGATTTCACCGACCAGGTCTCCACCGGCATCGACAACTGGACGCTGCGCCAGCCCCTGGGCGTGGTCACGGGCATCACGCCCTTCAATTTCCCGGTGATGGTGCCGATGTGGATGTTCCCGGTGGCCATTGCGGCGGGCAATACCTTCGTGCTCAAGCCCAGTCCCATCGATCCCACACCGTCGCTGCTGATCGCCGACCTGCTCAAGCAGGCGGGCTTGCCTGACGGCGTGTTCAACGTGGTGCAGGGCGACAAGGAGGCGGTGGACGCGCTGATCGAGCATCCCGACGTGAAGGCCGTGAGCTTCGTGGGCTCCACGCCGATTGCCAACTACATCTACGAGACGGGCGCGCGCCACGGCAAGCGCGTGCAGGCCCTGGGCGGCGCCAAGAACCACATGGTGGTCATGCCCGATGCCGATATCGAGCAGGCCGTGGACGCGCTGATCGGCGCCGGCTACGGCTCGGCCGGCGAGCGCTGCATGGCCATCAGCGTGGCCGTGCTCGTGGGCGACGTGGCCGACCAGCTGCTGCCGCGCCTGATCGAGCGCACCAAGGCGCTGAAGGTGCTGGACGGCGAGGACCTGGCCGCGGAAATGGGCCCCATCGTGACCCGCGCCGCGCACGAGCGCATCAGCGGCTACATCGACCTGGGCGTCAAGGAAGGCGCGCAGCTGCTGGTCGATGGCCGGGGCTTCGACGGCAAGGCGGCCGGCGCCTCCACAGGCACGGACACCTCGGGCGGCTTCTGGCTGGGCGGCACGCTGTTCGACCATGTCACGCCCGACATGCGCATCTACAAGGAAGAGATCTTCGGCCCCGTGCTGGCCATGGTGCGCGCCAAGGACTTCGCCGAGGCCGTGCAGCTGGTCAACGACCATGAGTTCGGCAACGGCGTGGCCTGCTTCACGCGCGACGGCAATGTGGCGCGCGAGTTCGGCCGCCGCATCGAGGTCGGCATGGTCGGCATCAACGTGCCGATTCCCGTTCCCATGGCCTGGCACGGCTTCGGCGGCTGGAAGCGCAGCCTGTTCGGCGACATGCACGCCTACGGCGAGGAAGGCGTGCGCTTCTATACCCGCCAAAAGAGCATCATGCAGCGCTGGCCCGAGAGCACGCCCAAGGGCGCGGAATTCGTGATGCCCACGGCCAAGTAGGCGCAGTCCCCCTCCATGAAAAAACCAGCCCGCGGGCTGGTTTTTCTTTGGGGACTGCGACCTGTCAGAAGCGGTATCCGATGCCGATGGCGTAGACATTCGGATTGAGCTTGAGCGACACGCTCTGGCCCGAGGACAGGTGCGCCGTGGTCTTCAGGAAGCTCTTGTAGTAGGCCACGTCCAGGAACCAGCGCTCGTTGAAGTTGTAGACGAAGCCGATCTGGGGCGTCAGGCCCCATTTGCTGTCCACCGAGGCCGTGGTCGGGTTGGCCAGCGTGCCGCCGGTCAGGCCGTTGAGGGAGGCCGTGGTGCGCTCGCCGAAGAACTTGGCATAGGTCACGCCCAGGCCCAGGTAGGGGCGGAAGGCGGAGTTGGCCTCGCCGAAGCGGTACTGCGCGAACACGGTGGCGGGCAGCACCTTGGTGCGGCCCAGCTTGCCCGTGCCGGAGATGGCGCCATTGCCCACGAAGTCATGCTTGAACGGCAGGCCCATGGGCACGTCGATGGCCCAGTTGTTGGTGACCATGTAGGTCACGCCGCCCGTGAGCTGGCTGTTGGCCTTCACGTCCACGCGGGTGTCGGGGAAGCTGGGTGTGCTCAGCCAGCCGCTGCTGGTCTGGGGATCGATGCGCGTGGCGCCCAGGCGCACGCTCCAGGTGCCGGCGGACTGGGCGGTGGCGGCCATGCAGGCCGTGGCCATGGCCACGGCGGCGGTGATGCGCAGGAATGTCTTCATGGATGTGTCTCCTCGTGCTGCATGACTGCGATCACAGCCAGCCGGCACGGGCCAGGGTGCGGGAGGCAAGCTGGCTCATCTGCTGATGGCCATAGGGCGTGGGGTGGAAGCTGTCGGCAAAGGCATAGCTCTTCCACCAGTTGGCGCTGGTCTCGCCCACGGGAATGGAGGCGGACAGCGCGGCCTCGGTGCAGGTCGGGAAGCTGTAGGTGGGCAGGCCGTCGGCGCCCACGCCGGTGGCAGGGCAGGCCGCCTTTTTCACGTTGGTGTAGGCGTACTGGGCGGGGTCGGCCATCTGCTGGCGGAACTCGCTGTAGAAATCGATGATGGCCACGCGGCTCTCGCCCGCGAAGCCGGTGGCAACCTGCTGGTTGAAGGCCTTGACCCAGCCGTCGAACACGGTCTCCAGCTGGGCGGCGGCGGCCGAGCCCTGCTGCTGGGCCACCGATTGCAGTACCAGCTGGAAGCGCGGCGTCAGCGTGATGGCCGGCACGTTGAGGATGGCCACGCGCGTGGCGCCCTTGCCCAGCACATTCGCCTGGATGGTGGACACATAGCCCTTGGCCAGGTTCTGCATGTACAGGCCGCCGGCCTGGGCCATGCCGGCCTGGCCCTGCTGCAGCAGCGCACCCAGCGTGGCAGCGTCGATCTTGGTGGACAGCAGCGCCTTGAAGTTGGCGCCCTGGTCCCTGGAAGCGGCCAGGAAGGCGCCGATCACGTCGGCCGCGTCATTGGCGCCGCCGTCGATCACGGCCAGGTCATCGGCCGTGAAGCCAGCCGCGCCGGCCAGCAGGATCTGCTGCGTGATGGAGATGGGCGCCGTGGGCGCGCTGGTGTAGTTGATGCGGCCGCCGCCCACGGCGTAGTTGTTGCATGAGGTGTTGGGCGTGAAGGCCGTGCCGTTGAAGCGCGGGCACAGGGAGATGTTGTACAGGCCCGCCACGCGCTCGGCCCAGACCTGGTTGGAGCCGGCGCCTGTCAGCGTGGCGTTCTGCACGGTGAACTTGTAGCCGAAGGTGCCGCTGTCGGAGAGGCTGTCGCCCATCACCTTGACGGAGGTGATCTTGGCACGGGGGGTGGTGTCGGCGCCGCTGCCGCCACCGCAAGCGGCCAGCAGGCCGGCCGTGGCCAGGGAGGCCGCGAGGATTCGATAACGATTTGCCAAGTTGTGATCTCCGTGAAGTGTTGTGAATAGCACGACCGTGCTTTTTTTGGTGATTGCCATCGTAGCGACAGTCGCACCTTGGCGACACCGGGCAAGTACCGATAGGAATCGCGGGCCGACCGGGCATTTCGCACGCGGGCGAATAGACGATAAATACCGGTCTGGCGCCCGCAGGCAGGACAAGGCCCTTGCCGGGCAGGAGGCGGAAACACAACGGAAAGGGCCTGCAAAAGCAGGCCCTGGAACAGGAGCGCAGGCGACGTATCAGCGGTCGTGCGCCGTCCAGTCCACCAGCGCATCCCAGGCCGCGCGCGCGGCGGCCGCATTGGCGTGGTTGGCCATGGCCACCAGCACGTATCGGCGGCCGCTGGCGCCATCCACATAGCCGGCCAGGGCCGAGGCATCGCGCAGCGTGCCGGTCTTCAGGTGCGCCATGCCCTGGACGCGGCTGAGGCTGCGGCGCAGCGTGCCATCGACGCCGACGATGGGCATGGAGGCCACGAACTCCGGCATCACGGGCGAGGCCCAGGCCTGCTGCAGCATGCGGCCCAGGCCGGAGGCCGTGATGCGCGCCTCGCGGCTCAGGCCCGCGCCGTTGTCGGCCACGGGCTGCTCGGCCGCACCCCAGCGCGCCTGCCACCACTGGCCCAGCGCCTGGCGCGAGGCCTCGAAGCTGGCCACGCCGGTGCGCTGCATGCCCATGGTCAGGAACACCTGCTGGGCCATGACGTTGTTGCTGTATTTGTTGATGTCCCGCACCACCTCGGCCAGCGAGGGCGATTCGCTCTGGAAGGCCGGCTGCAGGCCGGCCGGCACGCGGCCGTCGCGCACGGTGCCCGTGAGCTTGCCGCCCAGCTCGCGCCACATGCCCTCGATGGCGCGCGCCGCGAAGGCCTCGGGCTGGGCCGGCGCCAGCGACCAGCTCTTGTCGCCGCAGCTGGCCGGGAACGTGCCGGCAAAGGCGATGCGCAACGGGTCGGCCATGTCCAGCTGCAGCCGGGCGCGCCAGTCGCCGCACTCGCTGCCTGCCGGCGCCAGGGGCACGGTTTCCTGTTGCTGGATTCCGGCCAGCGGCGGATCGTATTGCAGCCGCGCCACGCCCGCCGCGGCGTCGGGCACAAAGCCGACCGTCACGGCCTTGTAGTTGACCAGCAGGGCGTCGGGCGCGACGTTGTAGGGGCGCCAGGGCTCGTTGTCGAAGGTGGAGGGATCGTGGGCGGGGACGGAGAACGCGCTGCGGTCCAGCACGATGTCGCCCACGATGACCTTGATGCCCATGCCCTGCAGGCGGCGCAGCATCAGCCACAGCCGCTCCATCACGAGCTTGGGATCGCCCTGGCCCTGGATGTACAGCGGCCCGCGCAGCACGCCGTCCTGCACCGGCCCGCCCAGGAAGACGGGCGTGCGCCAGACATGGGCAGGACCCAGCTGGTCCAGCGCCGCATAGGTGGTGACCAGCTTCATCACCGAGGCCGGGTTCATGGCCACATGGCTTTGCCAGTCCAGGCGCGGAGCGGCCCGGCCATCGACCTCCACCACCAGGGCGGAGACCGCCTCGCGCGGCAGCTTGGCGCGCGCAAGCGCCGCCTCCACGGCCGGGGGCAGCCGGCTTTCGCGCGCAGTCTTGGTGGACAGCGAGGCCGGCGAGGTGGGCGCATCTGCCTGGGCGCTTGCCACGCCGGGCAGGACGGACGCCGCCAGCAGCGCGGCCGCCAGGCCCCGGCGGGAAAGCGGCAATCCAAGAGAGAAGGCGGAGGAAATCGAGGAAATAAGGGAAGAAGACGTCGAAAGATGCAACATGGCCGGCAAGTCTACGCCGGTCATTGCAGCCCTGCCGGGCGCGGGACGGGCGGGGCACCGATAATCCTGCACTTGCTGCGGCACCGCCGCCTGCCCCACGCCATGAATCTTCTTGCCCTAGACACCAGTACCGACACCCTCTCCATCGCCGTGCAGCGCGGCGATGCCGTCTGGGAACACAGCGGCCCCGGCGGCCCGCAGACCTCGACCGAGCTGATCCCCGCCATCCTGGCCCTCATGGCCCAGGCCGGACTGGAGTTCGCCGAGCTGCGGGCCATCGTCTTCGGCCGGGGTCCGGGCTCGTTCACGGGCCTGCGCACGGCGTGCTCCGTGGCCCAGGGCCTGGCCTTTGCCGCCCGCGTGCCCGTGCTGCCCATGGACAGCCTGCTGGCCGTGGCCGAGCAGGCGCGCATGCAATACGGCTGCACCGACCTCATCGCCGTGATCGATGCGCGCATGAACGAGGTCTACCACGCCGCCTACCACTGGGCCGATGGCCGCTGGAACGACATCGGCGAGCAAAGCGGCGACTTCGGCCTGTGCGCGCCCGAGGCCCTGCAGCTGCCGCCCGGCACCGTGGTGGCCGGCAACGCCCTGGCCGCCTATGGCGAGCGCCTGGCGCCCCAGGCCAGCCATGTGGCTGCGCTGCCCACGGCCGCCGCCATGCTGCGCCTGGCCCCTGCGATGCTGGCGGCCGACCGCGCCCTGCCGGCCGACCAGGCCCTGCCGCGCTACATCCGCGATAAAGTCGCGCAGACCACGGCCGAGCGCGAGGCTGCCAAGGCGGCAGCCGCGCTTGCTTCACCCGTGCAGACCACAGAGACCCCTCCTGCCCAGGCATGAGCACGCACACGCCACAGCCCTCGCGGCCGCTGCCGCCCCTGACCGACGCCTTGGCGTCGGAGCGGGACAGCGTGCGCTTCGAGCCGCTGAACGTGCTGTGGCTGGACACGCTGCTGCCCGTGGAGCAGCAGGCCTATTCCCATCCCTGGACGCGCGGCAACTTCATCGACGCCATGGCGGCCGGCTATGAAACCCAGCTGCTGGTGGATGCCCAGGGCGGGCTGGTCGGCTACTTCGTCGCCATGATCGTGCTCGACGAGGTGCACCTGCTCAACATCACCGTGGCCCCGGCGCGCCAGCGCCAGGGCTGGGCCCGCATCCTGCTGGACGCCCTGGCCCTGTGGTCGCGCCAGCGCCAGGCCCAATGGATCTGGCTGGAAGTGCGCGAGAGCAATGTCCGCGCACGCAGCATCTACGCCGCGCATGGCTACCAGGAGGTGGGCCTGCGCAAGAACTACTACCCCATGCACGACGGCCCGCGCGAGCATGCCGTGCTCATGAGCCTCAAGCTATGGCCCTGAATCTAGACACCCGCCAGCGGGCCATGCTGCATGCCATGGGCATCACTGTCTGGCTGCCCGAACCCGAGACCGCGCCCGCCGTGCTGTCCGAGGCCCTGGCTGCGCCCGCCGATGCGCCTGCAGCGGCGCCCCTGGCGGATCCGCCGGTGGCCCGCCCCGTGCCGCCGCCCGTGCAGGAGGCGCCCTCCCCGGCGCCTGCTGCACCGGCGCCTGTCGCCGCGCCAACGCCCGCACGCGTCCAGGTGCCTGTTCAGGCGCCGGTCCAGGCGCCACCGCCTCCCGCACCCGTCATCCCCGAACGCGAACGCCCGCCGCGCCGCTACGTGCAGCAGCCCGTGGCCGGCGCACCGGGCCTGGGCTGGCGGCTGGGCCCCGTGCGTCCCGTGTATGCGGCAACGCCGCCGGCCGGTGATGGCGGCGAAGGCGGCTGGCTGATCCTGCTGGAGCCGCCGGCCAACTCCCTGCCGCTGCCGCCCGCCCGGCGCCCCGGCCCCGACTGCGCGCGCACCGCGCTGGAAGGCGACGCGGCCCGGCTGCTGGACAACATGCTGCGCGCGCTGAACCTGCAGGACCATCCGCGCCTGTACAGCGCCGCCCTGCACCGCGTGCAGCCTCCGGCCGAAGGCCAGGAGGCGCCCGAGGTCCCGGCCCTGCAACCGTCGCTGGAGGCACTGCTGCGCGATCTGCGCCCGGCCTGCGTGCTGGTGCTGGGCCTGGCCACGGCGCGCGCCGTGCTGCAGCGCCAGGAGGCCCTGGGCCGCCTGCGCGCCGAGCCGCACCGCATCGCCGGTGTGCCGGCCGTGGTCAGCTACGACCCCAACTATCTGCTGCGCGCCCCCCAGGCCAAGGCCGGCGCCTGGGCCGACCTGTGCCATGCCCAGGCTTTTGTGACAGGCCGCCAGATGCCCCCTGGAGCCGCTTCCGAATAGCGCGGCCGGCCCGCATGCTGCAGCGCAACGCTGCATAATCCGATGCTTTGCATCTTGGAGAAAGCTCCGTGGAAACCTACCCCAGTTGGTAGCTTTCAACTCCCGGTTGGCCTGTGGGGTTGAAAGCACCCCCGATACCCCGCACGCCTGAGAAGAACACCTGGAGTGAGCCTATGCTCAACATCTTTACGCTGGCCAATGGCCGCCTGGTTCAAGAAGAGATCGAGTCGCTGGAGGAGCTGTCCCGCTTCAAGCCGATCTGGGTGGACCTGGAGTCGCCCACGGTCGAGGAAAAGCGCTGGATCAAGCAGCACTACGAGTTGTCCATCCCCGAAGATGCGATGGACGACGACATCGAGGAATCGGCCCGCTTCTACGAAGAAGACAACGGCGAGCTGCACATCCGCAGCGACTTCCTGATCGACGATGACGAGGACCCCCGCTCCGTGCGCGTGGCCTTCATCGTCAACGAGCACAACAAGAACCTGCGCAGCTGCGGCGTGCTGTTCTCCATCCATGACGAGGACGTGCCGGTCTTCCGGCTGCTGCGCATGCGCGCGCGCCGCGCGCCGGGCCTGATCGACGAGGCCAAGGACGTGCTGCTCAAGCTGTTCGACGCCGACGCCGAGTACTCGGCCGATACGCTCGAAGGCATCTACGACGACCTGGAGAAGGCCAGCAAGATGGTGCTGTCCGGCGACGTGACCGACGATGTGGCCCGCGAGGTGCTGGGCGCCATCGCGCGCCAGGAAGACCTGAACGGCCGCATCCGCCGCAACGTCATGGACACGCGCCGCGCCGTCAGCTTCATGATGCGTTCCAAGATGCTCAATGCCGAGCAGTTCGAGGAAGCGCGCCAGATCCTGCGCGACATCGAATCGCTGGACAGCCACACGGCCTTCCTCTTCGACAAGATCAACTTCCTGATGGATGCCACCGTCGGCTTCATCAACATCAACCAGAACAAGATCATCAAGATCTTCTCGGTGGCCAGCGTGGCCCTGCTGCCGCCCACGCTGATCGCCAGCGTCTACGGCATGAACTTCCGCTTCATGCCCGAGCTGGAGTGGGAGTTCGGCTACGTCTACGTCATCGCGCTCATGGTGCTCAGCGCCGTCGGGCCCATGCTGTATTTCCGCAAGCGCGGCTGGCTGAAGTAGCGGCAGCCGGCCCCCTCGGGCCGGGCTTTCTTCAGGCCAGCGCCACGGCCTCGATTTCCACCTTCAACCCGAAATGCAGCGCCCCGGTGGGCACCACGGCGCGCGCGGGCCGGTGCGTGCCGGCCCAGTCCGCGTAGATGCGGTCGAAGGCCGGCCAGTGCGCCATGTCGTCCAGGTACACGCGCACCTGCAGCAGCCGCGGCACGCCGCTGCCGGCCAGCTCCAGCGCCGCTGCCAGGTTGGCCAGCGCCTGCCGGGCCTGGTCCTCGAAGCTGGCGTCCACCAGGCGCGTGCCGTCGGGCCGTATGGGCAGCTGCCCTGACACGAAGACCAGCCCCTGGCCCGTGGCCGTGTGGCTGTAGTGGCCGCCCGGCGCAGGCAGGTTCGGCGATGCATGGCGCAGATCGATCCCGTTTTCACCAGCCATGGAGCCGCTCCCAGGTTTGCACCGAGCCATCTACCGCCAGCGCCTGGTAGGCCGGGAACTGCGCGCCCGTGGCGCAGGCATGGTTGGGCAGGATGCGCAGCCGCGTGCCCAGGGGAAAGCGGGCGGCGATGTCGGCCTCTATCGCGCCATCAGCGCGCGCCAGGATGCCGTGCTCCTGGTTGGCGCCGGTCAGCACGAAGCCCGGCATCACCCGCCCCTGCAGGTCGCAGACCTGGCCGTAGCCGAAGTCCTGCCGCTGTTTCGCCGTGCCCCGGTCGCGGCTCATGGCCATCCAGCCTGCGTCCACGATGGCCCAGCCCTTGTCGGCCTGGTGGCCGATCACGGTGGCCAGCACCGACAGCGCCACGTCCTCGGCCGTGCACACGCCGATGTTGCGCATCACCAGGTCGAAGAACACATAGACGCCTGCGCGCACCTCGGTCACGCCGTCCAGCCGGCATGCCGCCAGCGCGGTGGGCGTGGAGCCCACGCTGACCACGGGGCACGGCAGGCCGGCCGCGCGCAGGGCTTCGGCGGCCTGCACGCAGCCGGCGCGCTCGCGCTCGGCCAGCGCCTGCAGCGCCTCGGGCGTGTCCAACTCGTAGCTGGAGCCGGCATGCGTGAGCACGCCGCCCAGGCGCATGCCGCCGTCGTGCAGCGTGCGGCCAATGGCCAGCAGCAGCGGCGCATCTTCGGCGCCCACGCCGGAGCGGTGGCCGTCGGTGTCGATCTCTATCCATACCTCGAAGGCCTCGCCCTGTTCGCGGCCGAACGCGGCAATGGCCTGGGCCGCCGCCACGCTGTCCACGATGAGCTTGAGATCGCAGCCGCGCCGGCGCAGTTGCAGGGCCTGCGGCAGGCGGTGCGGCGCCATGCTGACTGCATAGAGGATGTCGGTGGTGCCAGCGGCAAAGAACTGCTCGGCCTCCTTCAGGGTGGAGACCGTGATGCCCGAGGCCCCGGCCGCGCGCTGCGCGGCGGCCACGGGCACGCTCTTGCTGGTCTTCACATGGGGGCGCAGGCGCACGCCCTGCGCGTCCATGCGCTGCTGCATGCGGTGGATGTTGCGCTGCATGCGTGCGAGGTCGATCACGGCAGCGGGCGTGTCCAGGGTCAGTAGTGTGTCTTGCATGGTGTTTCTCTCTCCATCGTCAATCCAGGTATTGGCCTTTGGCCTTGAGGGCAGGCACGTCGTTGCGCAGTCCCTGTTCGATCAAGGCGGAGACCGTGGCCGGCACGGCCTGCTCGGGCGACGGCAGCTCCACCCCCAGCGCGGCCATCTGTGCGCGCAGGCCCGCATCGCCCATGGCGTGCTGCAGCGACCGCGTCAGCCGCGCGAGCACCGCCGGCGGCGTGCCGCGTGGTGCGAAGATCGCGTTCCATGAGCGCGCCTGCAGGGGGTGGCCGGCCTCGGCGCTGGCCGCCGTGCCCGGCAGCTGAGCCAGGCGCTGTGTTCCCAGCACCGCAATCGCCTTGATGCGGCCGCCCGCGATCTGCGGCAGCGCCGTCGTCGTCTGGTCGCACATGAAATCGGTCTGTCCGCCCATGAGATCGTTCATGGCAGGCGCGATCCCGCGATAGGGAACATGGGTGGGGCTTTGGCCCAGCGCCGACAGCAGCAGCACGCACCCATAGTGCGATATCGAGCCCACGCCGGCGCTGCCATAGGAGGCTGCGGCCTGGTTGCGCTTGAGCCACTCGGCGAACTGGCGCAGATCGGAGGCCGGCAGATTGGCACGCGCCAGCAGCAGCATGGGCGCCGCGCCTGCAGGTCCCACAGGGGCGAAGTCGGCCACGGGGTCATAGGGCAGCTTGCGGTACAAGGCCACATTGACCACATGCGTGCCTATGCCGCCAAAGGACAGGGTGTAGCCGTCGGCGGCGGCCTTGCGCGCCTGGTTCAGGCCGATGGTTCCATTGGCGCCACCCAGGTTCTCGATCACCAGGGGTTGGCCCAGATGCTCCCCCATCTTCTGAGCCACGGCACGGGCCAGCGCATCGCTGGGGCCTCCCGGGGGAAACGGCACGACCAGCGTGACCGGCCTGGCCGGAAAGGCAGCGCCGGCCTGCGCCAGGGCTCCCTGGCTCCACGCCATGGCACAGACGATGGACAGGACCGGGAATGCGGACACAAGGGACAACGGCAGGGCTGGACGCAGCTGCATGGCAGGCTCCTCACAAGGGTGGACAGAAAAGGACGGCGGGCACAGCACCGGCTGCACCCTCGGGGTTCAGCCCTGCTGCGGGGAAAAGTCCCTGAGCCAGGGCAGTGCCGGCGCCAGCGTGGGTGCTTCGGCCTCGGCCTGCGGCGCGCCCGTGGGCCGCGACAGGCCCACGCGGTTGTGCCAGAAGGTACGCAGGCCCACGGCCGAGGTGCCGAACAGGTCATAGCCCGATCCGGCCACGAAGGCGGCCTGGCCCGCAGGCAGCCCCAGCCGGTCCAGCGCCAGCTGGTAGGGCCGGGGGTCGGGCTTGTAGAAGCCTGCTGCTTCCGAGGTCACCACCACATCCCAATCCACTCCCAGCAGCGCGGCGGCACGTTGACCCAGGCGCTCGGAGCAATTGGTCACCACGGCCAGGCGGCAGTGCGGGCGCAGGGCGGCCAGCAGCTCGCGTGCGCCATCCCAGGGCTGCAGCTGCTCCCATTGCGCCTCCAGCCTGTCGGCCACCGCCTCGGGCAGGCCCCGGTTGCGGGCCGCCGTGCGCACCAGGTCCTCATAGGGCTGGTAGGCGCCGCAGCCATAGGTCAGGCGCAGGTATTCGGCGCGCCAGTCGCGCCCGGCAGCCTCGCTGCCGGCGGCCGCATTCCAGACGGTCCAGGAGTCCAGCAAGGCGGTCAGCAGGTCGAAGAGCACGGCCCGGGGCCATGCGGCAGAGGTGGGGTATGGGGTGTTCATGACTTGGCACTGTACGGACCAAGACCATGGTCGTGGTTAAATCCGCCGTCATCAATCGTTAAGGCAAATTGAATGATTGCCATCGAAGACCTGCAGCTTGCCGCCGCCTTGCTACGCGAAAGCTCGCTGAGCGCGGCGGCCCGTGCGCTTGACGTGACACCGCCTGCACTGTCCATGCGCCTGCGCCGACTGGAGGCCGAACTGGGCCTGTCCCTGGCCAACCGCAGCGCGCGGCGCCTGGCGCTGACACCCGAGGGCGAGCGCTTTGCCCGCGAGGCCGTGCGGCTGCTGGGCCAGATCGAGGAGTTGCGCGACTCGCTGCACGGCGATGCCCGCCAGCTGGGCGGCACGCTGCGCTTGGCCGCGCCCTTCGGCTACGGGCGCAGCCGGCTGGCCCCGGCCCTGGTGCCCTTCACGCGCCAGCACCCGCAACTGAAACTGCAGCTGGACCTGCGCGAAACGCCTTTCCCCGACCGCCACGATGCCGATGCCGTGGTCCACATCGGCACGGTGCGCGACTCCTCCTGGGTGGCGCGCGAGCTGGCTGCCAACGACCGCTGGCTGTGCGCCAGCCCCGACTACCTGCGCCGCCATGGCACGCCCGCCACGCCGCGCGAGCTGTTGGAGCACGCCTGCATCTGCATCCGCGAGAACGAGGAGGATGTGACGCTGTGGCACCTGCGCCCCGCCGCCAGCCGGCGTGCCGTGGACGGCCAGACACTGCGCGTGACGCCGTCCTATGTGACCAACGATGGCGGCGTGGCCCGCCACTGGGCCGAACAGGGCCTGGGCCTGGTGCTGCGTTCGCAATGGGACATGGCACCGGCCATTGCCGAGGGCCGGCTGGTGCGCGTGCTGCCCGACTGGCATTTCGGCAGCGCGCCCGTCACCCTGCTGGTGCCCACGCGCAAGGGACGCACGGCGCGCGTGCAGGCCCTGGTGACGTTTCTGGAGCAGTGCGCCGCAGCGGGCGCGCTGTAGTGCAGGTCAGGCCGTGCGCGCGGACGTATCCCGGGCATCGCTGGCACCGTGGGTGCCCTGGCCGCGCTCGCGCAGCCACAGCACCAGGCCGCAGACCATGACCACCAGCTGCGTGCCCACCAGCAGGCCGAAGCCGGCAACGAAACCGCCGCCGGCCGAATGCGATGTCCAGCCGATGACGGCCCCCATGAGCGCGGGCATGAAGCCCGCCACCAGGGTCGCCGTGCCGTTGACGACGCCGTAGGCGCTGGCCACATGCTCGGGCCGCGCGCAGTACTGCACGGTGCTGGGGATGGCCGGGCTCATCAGGCCCCAGCAGAAGTTGGCGGCGATCAGGCAGTAGGCCGCCGCGTAGCGGTCTTCCATGTGGATGGCCAGCCAGATGGCCAGCGCCAGGCCCAGGCTGCCGCCGACGAAGATCAGCGGCACCTGGCGGCGCGGCAGGCGGTCGATGACGATGCCGCCGACCAGCACGGCCAATACCGTGGCGTACTGCGGCAGCGAGGCCAGCCAGCCCATCTCGCGCAGCGAAAAGCCGCGCGACTCCAGGTAGGCCGGCAGCCAGTTGCTGCTGCCCCAGAGGTAGGAGAAGAAGGCCGCCGACAGCACGGCCACCAGCACCAGGTAGCGCGTGTGCATGGCGCCGCGCACGATCTGGCCGACCTGGCCCACCGCCTCGCCCAGCGAGCGCGGGCGCGGCATGCCGGTGTCCACGCGGGGCATGCGGATGAAGGCCAGCACCAGCGGAATGCCGATGGCCACATTGATCAGGCCCAGCACGTGGAACGAGGTCTGCCAGTCATGGCCGGCCACCAGGTAGCCGATCAGCGGATAGCCCACCGCCAGCCCCAGTCCCGTGCCCATGTTCACGAAGGAGTTGGGCAGGCCGTTCTCGTGGCTCTGGAAATGCGCCTTGATGTAGCTGCCCGCCAGCGAGTACAGCGGCCCTTCGGAGATGCCCAGCAGGATGCGCGAGGCCAGCAGCAGGCCATAGCTGTTCATGGCCGGGGACAGAAAGGACACGGCGCCCCACAGCAGCAGGCCGACCACCAGGCTTCGGCGCACGCCGAAGAGCGCCGCGCAAAACGGCGTCAACACGAAGGAAGAAACGCCGTAGCCCACCATGAAGGCCGTGGCCAGCAGGCCCTGGCGCGTGCGGTCGTCGTGCGTCAGCCCGATGTGGTCCAGAAATCCCTGGTCGAGGATGAGGATCGAAAGGTTGATCCGGTCCACATAGGAGATGGCGACGATGATGAAGAGGCTGATCACCCCCCACCAGCGGGCCGCACGCATATCTTTCATGGCAAGTCTCTATCGCCCGATGGGCTGTATCAGAAGAAGTGGCGCACGCCCACCTCGAAGCCGGAGGAGCGGCCGCCCAGCGTGGTGCCCGGGGCCGACAGGCCCTGCACGCCGATGGACTTGGCCGCGCCGTCCTTGTTCTTGAGGAAGGCCACCGTGCCGTAGACCTGGGTGCGCTTGGACAGGTTGTGCCCGTAGCCCACGCTGATCTTGTTCCAGTCGGCATTGCTGCCGTCGGTGTTGTAGTGGCCGTAGGAGGCCTTGAACTCGCCCATGCCCACGGGCGCGGTCACGCCCAGCTGCAGGGCGGTGACCTTGAGGGCGCCGCGCTTTTCGCTGGCCCACAGCAGCATGGGCTTGGCCACGCCGAAGTCCCAGCTCAGGCCCACGTTGCTGGCCGTGAGGTTGGTCGCATCGCTGTCGCCATAGAACTTGCCCGTGGCCAGTGCGCCGTTGAAGGGGCCCTGGCGGTAGCCGAAGCGCAGGCCGCGGTAGTCGCCCTGGTTCTTGTTGGGTGCGCTGCGCGCCTGCTCGCCCATGGCCACCTGCACCTGGCCGTAGAAGCCGCCCAGGTTCTGCGGCAGGAAATAGCTGACCGCGTTGCTGATCTGGATGGGCGCGCCGCCCGTGGCCGTGCCCGTGCCGGGAATGCCCAGCATGGTGAAGCCCATGGTGCCGCCCACGCCGTTGGTGAGGAAGGGGTCGAAGATCAGCGTGCTCAGGAAGGTGGCCGAGTCATCTCGGCCCAGGCGCACTTCGCCGAAGTCGCCCGACAGGCTCACGGTGGAGCGGCGGTTGAAGCTCAGGCCGCCACCGCTGGCCTTGCCCGAGCCGCTGTCCACGTCCATGCCCGCCTCCAGCCAGAAGCCAGCGCGCAGGCCGCCGCCCAGCTCTTCCGTGCCGCGAAAGCCGAGGCGGCTGATGTTGGCGCCGCCCGTGGACAGGCCGGTCTTGGAGGGGCCGGAGCCGTTCAGGTGCGTGACGCCGACATCGACGACGCCGAAGATCTCGACCTTGGACTGCGCCGAAGCGGCACCGGGCAAGGACGCCAGGCAGGCTAGCGCCACGCCCAGCATGGGCGTATGGATGGTTTTCATGGGGTTGTCTCCTCTGGGGTGGTGGCTTGGGGGGCTTGGGGGTGGTGGGTTGTTGCCGTGCAGGTCTGATTGCCTGCTCAGATATCGAGCACTAAACGTTCGCTCTTGCAGCCGGAAACGCAGACCATCATCACTTTGTTGCTGGCCTTTTCCTTGGGGCTGAGCACCGAGTCGCGGTGGTCCGGAATGCCTTCGAGCACGCGCGTCTCGCAGGAGCCGCAGACGCCTTCGCAGCAGCTGTGGTCCATCTGGATGCCGGCATCCAGCAGGGTGTCGAGCAGCGACTTCTCGGGTGTGATCTCGATGAAGCGGCCGCTGCGCTTGAGCTCCACCGTGTAGTTGCTGCGCGCATCGTCGGCGGCCTTGATCTCCACGGGTGTGAAGCGCTCGATGTGGGCGTTGGCGTGGCCCAGCTCGGCGCAGAACTTCTCGAAGGCGTCCAGCATGGGCGTGGGGCCGCAGGCGTAGTGGTGCGTGCCCGCGTCGGGCTGGCGTTGGGCCAGCAGCGCGCGCAGGTCGGGCGGGCCGCCGGCCTCGCTGTCGAAGTGCAGGTGCAGCGGCATGCCCAGCGCCTGCAGCTCTTCCAGGAAGGCCGCGCCCTTGCGCTCGCGGGCGAAGTACAGCATCTCGAACGAGCGGCCCTGGCCCTTGAGGCGGCGTGCCATGCACAGCAGCGGCGTGATGCCGATGCCGCCGGCCACCAGCACGGTGTGCGCGGCGCTTTCGTCCAGCGCGAAATGGTTGCGCGGCTCGGAGATGGTGATGGGCATGCCCACGCGCAGCGACTCGTGCACGCAGCGCGAGCCGCCGCGGCTGGCGCGGTCGCGCAGCACGCCGACCACGTAGCGGTGGCGCTCCTCGCTGGGGTTGCTCAGCGAGTAGCTGCGCACCAGGCCGTTGGGCAGGTGCAGATCGATGTGCGAGCCCGGCGTGAAGGCGGGAAGCTCCCCGCCCGCCACGGGCCGCAGGTCCACGCTGATGGTGTCCTGGGCCTCGAAGCGCAGCGTGTGCACGAAGGCCTGGAGGTTGGTGCTCATGATGCGGCGCCTTCGTCGATCTGCTCCTGGGCCAGGCGGCGCAGGTGGCGGCGCAGGCGCACCAGGCCGATGTCGTGCTGGTAGAGGTTCTCGCGCTCGTTGGCGTCCAGCTCCATCTGCTCCATCATGATCCGGTCCTGCTCCAGCACGGCCCAGTGGCGCGCCTCCAGGCGGTTGCGGTACAGGAAGCGCCAGGTGTCGCGCATCCAGCCCTGCACCTTGCGGCAGCGCCAGAAGAACACGGAGCACAGGTCGGCGCTGATGGGCGTGACGCAGGCCACGATGGCGAAGTTGCCGCCGGGGCCGCCGGTCTTGGGGTACGGAATCTCCAGGCGCATCCAGTGCACGCCCGTGCTGCCCCACTCGGTCCAGTCGAAGTTCACGCCGCGCTGGCCCACCTTCTCGAAGACGAAGCCGTCATCGGTCTCGCGCACCTGGAACGTGGCCTTGCTGTCGCCCTCGGCCATGGAGTGCGACTGCTTGTGCAGGAAGGTGCCGTGCATGGGGTCCATGACGTTGTCCAGCGCATAGCGGTAGTCGCTGCGCCACTCGGCATAGCACAGGAAGTTGGAGTACTCGGGCGAGGTCAGCTCCTCGGGCAGCGTGAACTCGGGCGCCTCGTCAACGGCCTTGTCGCTGTTGTAGAGAAAAATGGCGCCATGCGCCTCGCGTGCATGGAAGGCCAGCGCCGCGCGCGAGCCTTCGAGCTTGCAGCCGGGGCTGCCGGGCACCTTGGTCACGGTGCCATCACAGCGCACTTCCACGCCGTGGTAGGGGCAGGCCAGGCGGTCGCCCAGGATCACGCCCTGCGACAGCGGCGCGCCGCGGTGCGGGCAATGGTCTTCCAGCGCGTGGACCTGGCCGGCGGCATCGCGCCACAGCGCGATCTTGCGGCCGAAGCGGCGCACCGACACGGGCTGGGTCTTCACGAAGTCCGAGGGGCAGACCGCGTACCAGAGGTTCTTCAGGCCTTTGTTGAGCAGGCCGTCCACCGGATCGATGGTGATGGTTTGTACGTTCATGGGGCTCTCCAGTCCTGCTCGGTATCAATAGCCCAGCCGCGCCATCAGCGCCTGGAAGCTGTCTTCGGTCCAGGCCTCGCCGTTCTCGCCGGCGGGGCCGCTGCGGTTGAGGTAGGCCACCAGTTCGGGCAGGGTCTGCACGCCTTCGCCGAAGGCGCGTTCGATGGAATCGCCCAGCAGGTCTTCCATCAGGGTGGGGGCACGTTCGCGCGCCTGGTGCGGCTCGAGATAGCGATCAGCGGCCATGGTTCTCTCCTTCGAAAACTGTCTTGAATCGTGGTTCGGCTTCATTGCCCGGAGCGTCGCCCGCCACCCGTATCGCGTGAAACCGGCGCAGCCCGACCTCAGGGACACCGAGGAAGGGCCGCCCCGCACCGAGGGTGTCGTCCCCCTTGGGGGAAGGCGCGAAGCGACTCAGGGGGTAGGTCATTTAGTCAGCCCTGATATCCAGGTCTTTGATGAGCTTGCCGAAGCGATTGAAATCGGCGGCATTCGTCTTTTCCAGGCGCGCGGGCTCGCCGCCTGCGGGCAGCGCGCCGAAGGTGGCCATCTTGGAGACCACGTCGGGCATCTTCAGGATCTCGTTGAGGTGCGTGTTCAGCAGCTTCACGGTCTCGGGCGACATGCCCTTGGGGCCGAACAGGCCCTGCCATGCGGACACTTCCACGTCCTTGACGCCCAGCTCGGCCAGGGTGGGCACATTGGGGGCCAGCGCGCTGCGCTGGCTGTCGGCCACGGCCAGGGCGGTGACCTTGCCGCCGACGTAGGGCGCGATCGGGCCCCAGGTCATGAAGGTCGTGGGCACATGGCCGCCGATCAGGTCGTTGACGGCAGGTGCCACGCCCTTGTAGGGAATGTGGGCGATGCGCGTGCCGGCGGCGCGGTTGAACATCTCGCCCAGGATGTGCATGGGCGAGCCGCTGCCGGGGCTGGCGTAGGTCAGGCCGTCGCGCTTGCCCTGGGCGATCAGGGTCTTCATGTCCTTGATGCCCGAGGCCTGGTTGGTGGCCACGAACATGGGCTGCACGCTGGTCTGCACGATGGGCGTGAAGCCGTGCAGCACGTCGTAGCTGGAGCCCGAGGCCGTCTTGAGCACGAACTGCGCGATGGCGAAGGTATTGGGCGCCAGCAGCAGCGTGTAGCCGTCCGGCGAGGCCTTGGCCACATGCACGCTGCCGATGGTGCCGCTGGCGCCGGGGCGGTTGTCCACCAGCACGGGCTGGCCCAGGCGCGTGGACAGCTTCTCGGCATACAGGCGCGCCATGGCATCGGTGTCGCCACCGGCCGGATAGGCCACGATGATGGTGATGGGCTTGGCCGGATAGGCCTGGGCCATCGCGGTGCCGGACAGCGTGGCTGCAGCCAGGAATGCAGCGGCAAGAGAAACCTGGCGACGTGTCTTGTTCATGGTGGGGGCCGTGGGGTGGTTGGGTTGTGGGGGTAGGCCGTCAGGCGCGGTCTCAATGCCGCTTGTCGGTGATGAATTTCCCGTCGCTGGTACCCACGCCCTTTTGGCGCCGGGTGTTGCCGTCGATGCCGCCATCGATGGCCCATTCGGCAAACACCGTGGGGCCGGGCTCGAACTCGCGGGGCTGCCAGTCGGCGGTGAGCTGGTCCTCGTCGGCGTAGTACTCGACCAGGGCGCCGGCCGGATTGCGGAAGTACCAGAAATAGGCCGAGGACACGGGATGGCGGCCCGGGCCCAGCTGGGTGTCCCAGCCGCAGCGCGAGATGTGCATGCCGCCGCCGAAGACCTCGTGGATGTCGCGCACCGTGAAGGCCACGTGGTTCAGGCCAGCGTCCTTGGCGGGGCGCTGCAGCAGGAAGATGTCGTGGTGGCCGCCGTCGGGTGCGCAGCGCAGGAAGGCACCGCGCTCGGGGTAGCGGTCCGAGGCTGCGAAGCCGAAGTTGTCCACGTAGAAGCGCTCGCAGGCCTGCACGTCCTTGACGAAGAACACCACATGGCCGACCTCGATGGGCTGGGCGCGTTCGTAGGCCGGGCTGGCCTGGTTGACGCGGTCCTTGCGGTTCCAGGTGTTGTAGGCGGCGCCTTGCACATCCACATCACGCTTTTGCGTGACCTGCAGGCGCACGGACAGGCCATTGGGGTCGGTGCAGCCTATGCGCCCCTGGCCCTGTGTGAAGCCCGGCAGCGCGGCAATGCGGCTGGCGTACAGCGCAAGGTCCGCCTCGCTTTCCACACCCCAGACCACTTCGCGCAGCGTGGGGCCGGCCTCGATGGCGGGCGGCAGATCGGGATGGTCCACGGCGGCCACGATCACGCGGCAGCCGTTGAGGGTCTCGAACACCAGCCGGTCGTCCGCTTCCTGCACCAGCGCCAGGCCCCAGTCCAGGAAGAAGCGGCGGCAGGTGGCCAGGTCGTCCGCGCCGTAGGTGATTTCGTCTATGCCCAGTACGCTCATGTCGATTCCCTTTCAGTTCGCCCAGGCCAAAGGCTGGTCGTTCAAGCCCCAGTACATGCTCTTTTGCTCCATGTACTGCTGTATGCCCAGCCGTCCCTTCTCGCGGCCCAGGCCGCTGTCGCGCCAGCCGCCGAAGGGCGTGGAGATGGAGAACTGCTTGTAGGTGTTGATCCAGACCGTGCCGGCCTGCACGGCGCGGCCAATGCGCCAGGCGCTCTTGTAGTCGCGCGTCCAGATGCCGGCGGCCAGCGCGTAGACGCTGTCGTTGGCCTGGGCGAGCAGGTCGTCCTCGTTGTCGAAGGGCATGGCCACGAGCACGGGGCCGAAGATTTCCTGCTGGCAGATCTGCCAGTCGTTCTTCACGCCGTCGATGATGGTGGGGCGGTAGTAGTAGCCGCGCTCGAACTGCGCGCCCTCGGGCCGCTGGCCGCCCGTGAGCAGCCGGCCGCCCTCGGACAGGCCCAGGGCCACATAGCTCTCTATGGATTCGCGGTGCTTGGCGGTGATCAGCGGCCCCATCTGCGTACGCTCGTCGGCCGGGTCGCCCACCTGCAGCGCGGCGGCCTTGGCCGTCAGGCGCTGCATGAATTCGGCATGCAGGCTGCGCGCCACGAACAGGCGCGAGCCCGCGATGCACGACTCGCCCGAGGAGCTGAAGATGCCGTAGAGCACGCCGTTGACGGCATGATCGATGTCGGCATCGGCCAGCACCATGGTGGCCGACTTGCCGCCCAGCTCCAGCGAGACCGGCATCATCTTGTCTGCCGCGATGTGGGCGATGTGCTTGCCCGTGGACGTGCCGCCCGTGAACGACACGCGCTTGACCAGCGGATGCTTGGTGATGGCGTCGCCGATCACCGAGCCCCGGCCCGGCAGCACGCTGACCAGGCCCTTGGGCACGCCGGCCTCTTCGCAGATCTTCGCCAGCTCCAGCGCCAGCAGCGGCGTGGCCTCGGCGGGCTTGACGACCACGGCGTTGCCGGCGGCCAGCGCCGGAGCGAGCTTTTGCGCCTCGCTGGCGATCGGCGAGTTCCACGGCGTGATGGCCGCCACCACGCCCATGGGCTCGTACACGCTCATGGTCATGAAGTCGCCGCGCGAGGGCGTGATGGTTTCCTCCATGGTCTCGCAGGCCGCTGCAAAGAACTGGAAGGTGGCGGCGGCGCTGGCCACCAGCATGCGTGTTTCCTTGATGGGCTTGCCGTTGTCCAGGCGCTGCAGCTGGGCCAGGGGCTCGGCGCGCTCGCGGATCAGCTGGGCCACGCGGTGCAGCACGGCCGCGCGTTCATGGGGCTTTTTCTGGGCCCAGCCGCTGGTGCGGAAGGCGTGGTCGGCCTTCTGGATGGCCTCTTCCACATCCTCCAGGCTGGGCGCGCGCAGGCGGCCCACCACTTCGCCGGTGGCGGGATAGAGCGTGGTGGATTCGCCGCCGCCGCCCAGGCGCCATTCGCCGGCGATGTTGATGGGGAGCAGTTCCAGGTTCGACATGGTGAGCCTCTCTCGTTCGTTCGAATCCAGCCGCCTCAGGCGGCCTTGGTGGCCGTGGTGGTGGCCGGGATCTGGTCCAGCTTGTTCACGGGCGGGCCAGAGAACGTGGCCTTGAAATTGCCGATGGCGCGCATGTCGATCTCCAGCAGGAAGGGGCCCTTCTTCGTCCAGGCCGACTGCAGCACCGCCGGCAGCTCCTTGAGGTCTTGAACGCGGGCATGGGGCAGCTGGATGGAGGCGCACAGCTGCGCGTAGTCGGGCGTGTGCAGCTCCACATAGCAGCGGCGGCCGCCGTAGGAGGCGTCCTGGATGTTCTGGATCACGCCGTAGCGCTGGTCGTTCATCAGCACGATCAGGGTGTCGCACTCTTCCTGCACCAGCGTGGCCAGCTCGCCCAGGTTCAGGATGAAGCCGCCATCGCCCGCCAGGCCCAGCGTCTTGCGGCCCGAGCCGCTGACCGCCGCGCCCACGGCCGCGCCGATGGCCATGGGCATGCCCATGCCGATGCCGCCGCCCGTGGCGTGCACACCCGCGTTGGGCTCGAAAAAGCGCAGCTCGCGGTTGCCCCAGGTGCTGTTGGAGACGGTCACGTCGCGCACCCAGTTGAAGTTGCGGCCCACGGCCTTTTGCAGCTCCTGCACCAGCACGCTGTACGGGCCCAGGCCGTCGCGCATGGTGGCCACGGCCTCGTCGTGCACCTGGCGCAGGTCGGCCAGCAGCTCGGGGTCGGCCTTGTAGCCGCGTGCCTCCAGCCGGTCGGCCAGGCCCGTCAGCGCCAGGGCCGAGTCGCCGCAGACAAAGCCGTCATCGGCGTAGCAGCGGCCCTGCTGGGCGGCGTCCACATCGATGCGCAGCAGCGGGCGCGGCAGCTTCAATTCGTACTTCAGCGTCTCGTTGCTGCGCAGGCGCGTGCCCACGGCCAGCATGGCGTCGCAGCGCTGGTAGAAGGCCTCCACGGGCTTTTGGATGTTGTAGGCGCCCAGCGAGGCCGGATCGTCCTCGGCCACGATGCCGCGGCCCTGGCCCGTGCTGACGATGCCGAAGCCCAGCGCCTTCAGGCGCTGCACGGCAGCGACTGCGTGGCGTGCGCCGCCACCCAGCCACAGCAGCGGGCGGCGTGCCTTGGCCAGCGTGTCGGCCAGCGCATCCAGCGATGCCTCGCTGGGGGCCAGCACGGCCACCGGCAGCGGCGACAGGTCGGCCGGCATGTCGATCACGGTCTGCTGGATGTCGATGGGAATCTCAACGCTCACCGGGCCGGTCGGCGCGGTCATGGCGGCCTGCACGGCGGCCTTCAGGGTGGACAGGCAGGTCTCGGCGCTGCGCACGCGGAACGCCGCCTTGGACACGGCGCCCAGCATGGTCAGCTGGTCGGGAGCCTCGTGGATGTACGACAGCTTCTGGTCCAGGTACTGCGTCTCGATCTGGCCCGTGATGTGCAGCAGCGGCGTGCCGGCCGTATAGGCCTCCACCAGGCTGCCCGCAATGTTGCCTGCGGCCGGGCCGGTGCTGGTGATGCACACGCCCAGGCTGGAGGTGGAACGCGCGCAGGCATCGGCCATGTTGCCGGCGCCGGCCTCGCCGCGCGCCATCACGAAGCGGACCCTGCCGCGCGCATGCATCGCGTCCAGGATGGGCATGTTGTGGATGGAGATCACCCCGAACGCGGCCTGCACGCCGCAGTGTTCGAGGAACTGGGCCACAACGGCGCCGACGGTGATTTTGGATGCGGAAGAAGTCATGTTCTGCTTTGAATCGGGTGAAGGGGCTGGAGCACTACGCTTGCCGTGCAAGACCACCGGAGACGTCGATGTGGCTGCCGGTCGTGTAGGAGGACAGGGGCGTGGCGAGATAGAAGATGGCGCGTGCGGCCTCGTCGGGCGAGCCCAGGCGGCCCAGCGGAATGGACTTCTTGCGGGCGAGGTCGGCGCTCCAGGCGTTCCAGTCCTGGCTGCGGTCCTCGCGCGCCTCGAAGCGGCGGCGCCACTGGCCGGACTCGATCAGGCCGACCAGGATGCCGTTGACGCGCACGCCCTTGGGCGCGAACTCGGTGGCCATGGAGCGCACCAGGTTCTTGAGGCCGGCGCGCGCGGCCGAGGTGGCCACCATGTGCGGCTCGGGCTGCGAGGCCAGCAGCGAATTGACGCAGACGATGGCCGGCTCAGCCGTGCGCTCGAGCTGCGGCAAAAAGGCGCGCGTGGGATGCAGCACCGAGAAGAACTTCAGGTGCAGCTCCTCGGTCCAGGCCGCATCGTCGGTGCTGGCAAACGTCGAGACCCGGCCCTGGCCCGCGTTGTTCACGAGGATGGAGGCCGGACCCAGCGCAGCCTCGCTGTCACGCGCGAATTGCTGCACCTGGGCGGCGTCGAGCACGTCGCAGGCCTGGGCGAACAGGCGGGCCTCGGGATGGCGCCCGCGCAGCTGCTGCACGGCCTGCTCCAGGCGTTCGGCGCTGCGCCCGCACAGGGCGACACGCGCGCCCTGCGACAGCAGCAGATCGACCGTGGCCAGGCCAATGCCCGAAGAGCCGCCGGTGACGACGGCCGTGGTGTCCTTGAGTTGGGAATCAAACATGGCCGCCTCCTGCGCGCCGGGAATTGAGGGAAAGCAGCTGTGCCGTCTGCGTCTGCGTTTGCGCTTGCGGTCGGTAGTTCAGCAGCTCGGACAGCTCGGCCGCCGCGTCGCAGACGCCGGCGATCAGGGTCTCGGCACGGCCCTCCTCCACATGGGGCGCGGGAACCGTCGTGCCCAGCGCCGCCACCACGCGGCCGCTGTGGTCGCGCACGGGGGCGGCGATGGTGCAGATGGAGCTTTCGTAGAAGCCCTCGCTGAACACATGGCCGCGCTCGCGGTCGGCCTCGACCAGGTTGAACAGGTCCAGCACCGTGCGCGGCGTCTTGGGCGTGTGCGCTTCCAGGTGCTCCTCGGGGTAGAGCGCGCGCAGCTCGGGCAGGGACAGGTCGGCCAGCAGCACGCGGCCCAGTGCCGTGGCATGGGCAGGCAGGCGCGTGCCCACGCGCACCGAACTGGTCAGCGGCGTGGGTGGCGTGACCTTGGCCACATAGACGATGGAGCGGCCATCGCGCACCACGATGTTGCAGGGGTAGCGGATCTCGCCGCACAGCCGCGCGATCACGGGCTGGCCCAGCTCGGTCAGGTCCATGGACGACAGGAACTCGAAGCCCAGGCGCAGCACGGACAGGCCCAGCCGGTAGTCATTGCTGCCCTCGGCACGCTGCAGAAAGCCCATGGCCTCCAGTGTGTTGAGCATGCGGAACACCGTGGCGCGCGGCAGCTGCAGGCGGCGCGCCAGCTCGGGCGCGCCCAGCGTGGCATTGCCGCGCCCGAACTCCTGCAGCAGGCGCAGGCCGCGCTCCAGCGCGGGCACCATGTACTTGTCGGCGCCGTTGTCCGCGCTCTCGGCGCTCTCGGCATTCCCGGACGGGGTGGTGTCGGTCATGGCGAACCCCTTCAATTCATGACGAAGCCGCCGTTGACGGGCAGCACCTGCCCCGTCACGAAGCGCGCGCCATCGGACAGCGCGTAGGCCACGGCGCCCGACACATCCTCGGGCCGCTGCTCGCGCTGCAGCGCGCGCTGGTCGATGTACAGGCGGTGGCGGTGCTCGGGCACGTATTCCGTGGCCTCCACCAGCACCAGGCCCGGCGCCACGGCGTTGATGGTGATGCCGTCGGCGCCCAGCTCGCGCGCCATGGAACGCGTCATGGCCATCACCGCGCCCTTGCTGGCCACATAGGCCATCAGGTTCGGGGCGCCCCACATCGCGGTGTCGGACGCCAGGTTCACGATGGCGCCCCGGCCGCTGTCGCGCAGCGCGGCGCGGCAGGCCCGCGTCATCAGCCACACGCCACGCACGTTCACGTTCATCACCTGGTCCCACTTGTCCAGATCGATGTCGTCCATGCCCTTGCCGCCCGAATCGGTCACGGCCGCGTTGTTCACCAGGCCGTCCAGCCCGCCCAGCGCCTGCACGGCCTGCTGCGCGCAGCGCTCTATCGACTCCGGATTGCCGGCATCCAGCCCGAAGCCATGGGCCTCGAAGCCCTGCGCACGCAGCCGGGCCACGGACTCGGCCAGCAGCTCCTCGCGCAGATCGGCCATGGCGACACGCGCGCCCTGCTCGCAAAAGGCCTTGGCGAACGCAAAGCCCAGGCCGCGCGCCGAGCCTGTGACGAGGATGCGGCGGCCGGCAAGCTGGCCTGTGGAGGGCGTGGTGTTCATGGCGTACCTCAATCGAAGGGGGTTTGTGTCTGTTTCAAATTTGAAATGACACTTTTTTCTTGAAACAAGCGTGAGTTTAGGACTGATGGTTCGGGGTGGGATTGGGGAAAACACGGAGACGTGTGGGAAATGGATGACAGAGGTGTGTCTGGGTGTGTTTTGGATGGGGGCGTTTTATGGCTTGCGAGGACATGCCCGCCCTGCGGGCGGGAGCCGGGTTTCGGCCCGGCGGCCGACCGCAGCGA